>JACNJE010000136.1 GCA_014382705.1 Verrucomicrobiota bacterium
GCTAACCACAGTCTAGCGCCTCCCCTTCGGTGTCCTTTCTTAATGAGTCAACAGGGCGGAAAACCGGCTAAAAATCGAGTACCTCGGAAACCCCGACCCCGCCGTCGATCAATTGCCGGCCACCGCCCCCGGTGCGCCCGCCCCGGATGAGCTTGGCGATCTCGGTGTTCCCGCGCGCATTTGCAACCTCCAGCGGGGTTTTTCCCTGATAATCCCGCGCGCCCGTGTCCGCACCATTGGCCAGCATCCATTCGGCCATGGCGATGTGGCGCTTGTTGCCCTGGGACGCCGCCAGATGCAGCGGTGTCACCTTTTTCTTGCCGCGCTTGTTGATGTCCACGCCGCCGGCCACCAGCCGCTTCACACTGGCCAAGTCCCCCGCAATCGCCGCCGCATGGATGTCTTTCTCCCCGCCGCCGCACCCGGCCGAGACCAGGCCAACGGCCAGCATCACGCCAAGTGCCAGGCCGGGTTGAGTCATGTTAATCCTCATAAATCTGGACGACAAAAAACCGCCGCGCCGCCGGCGTCAACTTGAAACGAACCGCCAGCAGCCCGCCCCACTCCGTCTCCCCCGCAACGGACTCGAGGTTGCTGACCTTCCCCCAGCGTTTCAAGTCCACAGAGGCCTTCACGGTGACGGTGGGCGACTTGACCATCGGCTCGTACTCCAGCCCGTTAAACTTCAGTAGATTCGTCCCGGGATCGAACGTGCCGGTGATTTTTCTGCCCCCCACTGTTGCCTCCACGGTGAAATCCCCCGTCACCCTGTAGTTCCCGATCTCGATGTAATCGGTCTGGAACCATTCGAGGACGCCGGCTTCGTGATGTCCAAACGTCAACTCATGTCGCGTCGGCGGAAGCCAGGGCGGGTTGTTGGCAAAGGTCTTGACGGAGACAAACTTGATGCCCCGCCAGTCAAACGGACGGTCAAGCTGAACCGACAACTCCACCACGCCGTCCCTGATCACGATCCCCGCAATCTCCGGCTCGGCAACGGCAGAGCCATGCAGGAGGGCAGCGATTAGTATGCCGGTCAATCGGTTCATCTCATCGCGGCAGGCTAATCGCTTGGCCAAGCGAAAGCCAGCCCATCCCGCGCTTGGCCAAGCGCGGGTTATGCGACGATTTCGCGGACGACGTGGCCGTGCACGTCGGTGAGGCGACGGTCGATGCCGTTGTGGCGCACGGTCAGTTTTTCGTGGTCGATGCCAAGCAGGTGCAGGATGGTGGCGAACATATCGTGGCTGGTCGTGCCGTTTTCGCTTTTCCAGCCCCAACGGTCGCTCTCGCCAAAAGAGCTGCCGCCCTGCGTGCCGCCTCCGGCAAGCCAAGTGACGAACGTGCCGCCATTATGGTCGCGCCCGGCTTGGCCCTGACTGAAGGGCATTCGGCCGAACTCCGTCGTCCAAACGACAAGCGTGTCCTCCAGCATCCCTCGCGCCTTGAGGTCTTTGATCAGCGCGGTGATCGGCTGATCGACCTGCCGCGTCATGTGCGGCAGTTCGCTGTGAATGTTCGCGTGGTTGTCCCAATTATTGCTCGGGCCTCCGGCGCCGCTCCAGATTTGAATGAACCGCACGCCGCGCTCGAGCATTCGCCGCCCGAGGATGCAGCGCTTGGCAAAGTCCGCAGTCGTTTTGTTGTCGGCCCCGTACAACTTGAGAACGGCCGGGCTTTCGCTTTTGAGGTCGAACAGTTCGGGTACGCTGAGCTGCATCCGCGCGGCCATCATGAGGCTCCGGATGCGGGCATCGAGCCGGGAGTCGCCCGGCGTGCGTGCCATGTGTCGCGCGTTCAACGCCTGCAACACCTCGCGACTGGCCGCCTCGCTGGCGGGGTGAATGTGATTGGCCTCTTTTGGAGGGAACAGGTAGCGCACCGGCTGATCGTCGGAGGCATCGATCACCGTGCCCTGATGTTGTGCCGGCAGAAAACCGGACGTGAAATTTCCGTGGTTATTGTATGGCAACCCGTTCGGGTCGGGCAGGACGATGAACTCAGGCAGGTTTTGGTTGATGCGCCCCAGCGCGTAGCTAATCCATGCCCCCATGCAGGGAAAACCGGGCAGCGTAAAACCGGTGTTTTGCATGTAACTGCCCAAGCCGTGCACGTTGGTGGGGGAGTTCATCGACATGAGAAACGCGAGGTCATCCACAATCGACGCCATGTGCGGCAGCACGTCGCTCACCCAGCGGCCACAGTCGCCGTGCTGCCGAAAACCGAACGGACTTTTGAGCACTTTGAACCCGGGAGATTTGGTCACGGATTCGACCAGCCGCCCGTCGCCCGGATCGAACTTTTTACCGTTCAACCCGTCCAACGCCGGCTTGTGGTCGAAGGTATCCATCTGGCTGACCCCGCCGTTCATGAAGAGTTGGATCACCCGCTTGGCCTTGGGCCTGTGATGGATCACCTGGCCGTCCGCTGCTTCCGCCGCGAGCGCTTGGCCAAGCGCCAGCCCGGCGAACCCACCTGCCGTGGTTTCAAAAAAACTGCGTCTGGAAAGGGCCGGTCGCACGTCAGTTCACGAAAAGAAATTCATTGCTGTTAAGCACCACTCGGCAGGCGTTGGCCAAGCCGTGCTCGCGCGCGAGCTGCGAAACCAACCGGCTCTCGTCCGGAGCCGGTTCGCGGTGGTAGACCAGTCTGAAGAGTCGGTTGACCTGCGCAATGGGTGAGTCGGCTTCGCGCTCAAGCCGCTTGGCCAAGCGTTCGCTTTGACGCACGAGAAATCGGTTGTTCAGCATGGCCAACGCCTGAAGCGCTGTGACCGAGGATTCGCGTCTCGGGGCGTGCTGGGAGGCGTCCGGACAATCCATCAACTGCATCAACGGATCGGGGATGGTGCGAAACACAAACCGATACACGCTGCGCCGGTGGTTGGCTGGCGCGTCGGGGTCGAAGCCGATGTAGTCGAGGGTTGGGGTCACGTGCACACCCTTGCTCATGTTGAACTGCCGATCGGATGGCCCGCCCATTTCCCAGTTCATGTTGCCGGCGAGTTGCAGAACAGAGTCACGATACGACTCCGCGTCGAGCCGTTTCCGGTTCATCCGCCAAAGCCACCGGTTGTCGGCGTCGCTCGCGGCGAAGACTTCGTTGTGTGCCGACTGTTGCCGATAGACGGAACTGGTCATGATGGTGCGGTGCAGCCACTTTAGCGATCCGCCCCGAGCCCGAAATTCATACGCCAGCCAGTCGAGCAACTCCGGATGACTCGGCCGATCTCCCATGCGACCAAAGTCATTCGGTGTTCCGACGATTCCGCGGCCAAAATGGTAGTGCCAAACTCGGTTCACGATCGATCGCCAAAGCAGCACGTTGCGATCATCGGTCAGCCAGTGAGCGAGTGCCGCGCGCCGATCCTCCTCGGCTTCGGCGCGGGCGATTGTGAAGCGGCTTTCCAACCCGTCGACGCAACTCAGCGCCCCGGGCCGGGCGAGTTTTCCGGGCGTATGGATGCTCCCCCGGTGCAGCACATGAACGGCTCGGGGTTTTTGCGCCGGCTTAAAATTGCCTAATGCGGTGAACTGACTGGCCACGGCGTAAACCTTGTTTTGTGTGCCGAGCGAAGCCATCTCCCGTTCATTGACGGCCTTAGCGAAATAGAACGCCAAGGCGTGTTTTTGCTCCTTTGATCGTTTTTCACGGCTCGTTTTTAATATTGTTGAAATCTGTATCGATATAGGTTTGTTGAAATCTGGGTTTTCCCGATTGGTCAGCGAAAGGCGTGGGCGTCCGATCAGGTGTTTTCTCCCGTGGAGTTGGTGTAATTCGATCCGGATTTCGTCGCCCTTCGATGCCGCCAGCGGTTTTTCAAAAACGAACAGCGCCCGATGCGGCTGTCCCTCCTGCGGGTGGATGCCCCAAGCGGAGTCGGGGTTGGTATCGATGGCGCGGTCGATCGTCCAGTCGGATTGGTTGAAGTCTGCCTCGGCCTTGTCGATATTCACTGCCTTGCCGTTTACCCTCACGACGAAATCGGTCAGGTGCAGGTTTCCGTTTTCCGCGCGACCGGGGCCGTTTTGGGGGAGAGACTCATCGGTCAGTACGTCCAGTTGCAACGCCGTCACGCCGCTGATCGGTAGCTTGGCGGTAAAGGTGGTGGTGTCTTTTTCCGGAGCTTGGCCAAGTGCCAAAAACGAGCCATCCGGTTTGGCCTCAAACTCGATGCCGCTGCTCGACTCGACGACCGCTGGGGAGAGGATCGCCCAGTCCGCTTGGCTGCGTTTTAACTCGGCTTCGAGTTGGGCCAAGTCGGCATTGGTGAACATCCCCTCGGGCACCTCGCCTTGGCCAAGCGTACGCTGGCGGGAGAGCAGCAGGGCGCGGCGCTTGGCCAAGCGGGCATCGGCGTCGAACGGCCGATCGACCTTATCCACCCCGGCGAATACCGCCTGCAATGAGTAGTAGTCCTCCAGCGAGACGGGATCAAATTTATGGTCGTGGCAGCGCGCACAGTGAACGGTGGTGCTGACGAAGGTGGACATGACCGTGGCGATCATGTCGTCGCGGTCGAGGTACTGCGCGATCTTTTTGTCGATAGTGCCGTCCGAGATACCCATCTGCGAACTTTCATCCCACGGCCCGGTTGCCAAAAAACCGATGCCTCGGGTTGCGGCAGGGTCTTCGGGGAAAAGCACGTCGCCGGCGATTTGTTCGCGGACGAACCGGGCGTACGGTTTGTCGTTGTTGAACGACTCGATGAGCCAGTCGCGGTACGGCCATGCGTTTTCGCGGATGGCATCCTCGTCGTGCCCGTGCGTTTCGGCGTAGTGAACGACGTCCATCCAGTGCCGCGCCCAACGTTCGCCGTAGCGGGGGCTTGCGAGGAGTCGGTCGATCAACCGCTTGGTCGCTTCGAGAGAGGGGTCGTTCGCAAATGCCTCGACTTCACCGGGCGTCGGCGGGAGGCCGGTCAGGTTGAACGTCGCCCGGCGGATAAAGGTTTGCGAGTCAGCGGCGGGGGCGGGCGACAGTCCTTTTTCGGTGTGCATGGCCGCGACGAAACGGTCGATCGGATGCTCAGCCCAGCCGGGGTGTTGGGTGTTTTTTTTCGGGAGTTCCGGACGGGTCAATGGCTGAATGGCCCACCATGGATCAGCGTTCTTTTCGCCACCGATCGCACTGCCGCAACTCAAACCGAGCAGCAGAAAAAGCAGTTGACTGACAACACACCGGGACACCCGCCGATGGAGAATCAGAGTCCGTACAATGGCAATCAAAAAAGGCCAGCCGCTATTTGCTGTCGGCTTTGTTTTTTTGCTTCTGCATCAGCCAAGCGAGGTTGAAACGGGCCATCCAGTCTTTGTTGGAGAGCAGGTAGATCATGCCTTCGCTGGGGGTGCCTTTTCGCCCCGCGGCCATCCAAGTGTAGTTGCCGGGGCCGGTTTTGATGACGCGTTTCACGGGCCAAGATTCGCCACGGTCGAAGCTGACTTGCACCGTGATGTCGTCACGTTTGTCCCGGCGTCCCGGCCCACTGAACAGGATGACGTCGCGATCGTCGAACGGAAGCCGAAGAATGGCACCTTTGCAACCGTAGTCGTCCGGCGGCCCGTCGAACAGTTCGTCGTCCTCGCCCGCCTTGGCCCAGCTTTGGCCTCCGTCGAGGCTGCGGCCGATGATCTTGTTGCCTGGCCGGCTGTGGGTTCGGGCGTTGTAGTAAATGCTGCCGTCGTTCATCTCGAGCAGGCCGGGCTCGGAAGTGCCGAGGATGGGGAACGGCTCGCTGGGGGTCCAAGTTCTGCCGCCGTCGTCGCTGTACAGCGCGTTGCTGTATCGCTTGGCGAAGTATTTGCGGCCTTGGCCTTTGTTCAAATAAGTTCGGCTGCCGTCTTTGTTGATTGAGCCGACGAAGACCTGCGATGGCATCAGGAGTCGGCCCTTGTGTTTGCCGTGGCGCAGGGTGATGCCGGGATCGCAACAGTACGTTGTGCCCTGCCATCCGTTTTTGTCGGCCTGAATCACGATCTTTTCGGTGGCCCAAGTCTTGCCGTCGTCGCGGCTGCGGTAGAGCGCATCGGCCTGCTTTAGCCCGGCGGCAAACACCATGATGTCCCCGGTGGTTTCGTCGAGGGTCACGTTTGCGAGTTCGCTCCAGCCAACATGGTCGCCCCGGTAACGCCCGTCGTCCGACATGTCGGCGTCGATCTTCACCCGCCTGCCGACGACGATGGGCTGGCTCCATGTTTTGCCACCGTCTTCGCTCCGTTTCACATCAACCCGACCCTGTTCGCGGTTCTCCTTGAAAATAAGCACGGTGCCATCCATGGCCACGGCGAGGTGGCCCATCACCGGCACCTCCTCGGCCCAAGTTTCGTGAAACGGTTTTTGACCGGCGACCTCGTCGGGGAGGTCCAGTGCGGGCGCTGCCGGAAACCAAGCGGCGAAGGCGAGCAGCGCTAACATCGAACGCAGGCCAAAGGCACGAACTGTGTATTGGTCGGTCATCGCCGCAACTTTTGTGGCTCGACTGCCGCCGGTCAACCGCGATTTTTGTTCAGCTTTTGTGATTCATTAGGAAATACATTTATAGTCTCAATAATGTCATCTTCGGGGCAGGGTTTGCAATTAAATGAGCAGTATTGGCCTAAAGGTGCCTAATGGCTGAATTTGCCTGAAATGAAGGAAAAAATGGTCGGAGCGACAGGATTCGAACCTGCGACTTCCAGTTCCCAAAACTGGCGCGCTACCAAACTGCGCCACGCTCCGACCGGCCAAGGAGCCTAATAAAGTCATGCTTTAATTGCAATCACCGTGTTCATGGATAAACACCCTTCATTGAGCACCAAAGAAATCTATTTAGTAAGTTAATATTTTTGGGTAAATTTAAAGTTTATACTTATTGTTTTATTATAATTTATCAAAATTGCTCCATTACTTTGGCCGCTGGGAGTGGAGGTTTTATTCTGCCATCTTCACCCGAAAGTAATTCCAGTCAAAAGGAACAACGGGCAAACGGGGGTCAGTAAATTTAACCGAGCTCCCGGTGCCTTGGATTTCGCCTAATTTAATCCAGTTTTGCAGATCATTTGAGGTTTGAACCTCATAACTATTACCTTCCCTTGAGTTAAATAAAATAGTGAAATTCGAACCGGTTTCATTAAGGAAATACAAATTAAGTAATTCAATTTCACTTTGTAAAACAGAGATTTTAATTGGTACAGTCTCAACAGTTTGTTTTTGGAGATCAGTTACCGCCGCCGTGATTTCGTATTCGCCATCGTAAACTCTTTCCCAGATAAATTCATATGGAGCTTTTTTTGATGTGTGAAGCAAACTTCCGTTGACGAAGAATTTCACATTTCTCAAAACCCCGTCTGTAGTGTTATCAGATGCCGTTGCTGCCAAAGTAACAGTTGCAGGCTCCACAAACTCCATACCGTTGACAGGCGAAGTCAGTTCGATCATCGGTGCATGGTTAATGGTGAAGATGATGTCCTGCGATGTCACTTTACCCTGATCGTCCTCTACATCCACCATGAACTTTGTGATGGTTGTGTTGGGATAATAACCTGATTTCCATCGAGTATCGGTGAGCACCGTATGGCCATCGTCGTTTTCGGTCCAGTAGGTCGGGCCGTGGGCCTTGACGAATTTGCCACGGTTGACTGAGATCGACTTGATCTCACCATCCGGATCGTAAGCCGCAACCGTAAAGGTGAACTTCCCCGGCACAGGCACAAAGTCACCCGCAGCCGGTGAGGTACTGACAATGACTGGCGGCAGGTTCTGTGCTAAAACTGAACTGCCCAACAACATAACCGCCGCTGCAACATCCGAAATTGAGAATTTTTTCATTATGCCTTTTCGGGCCGGATTTTACCAAAGCCGCAGGACGAGAGCTAGTCGAGTATTGCGTGTTGACTCATAAAAAAGGACACCGAAGGGTTGGAAAGGGTTGAGAGGAGAGT
>JACNJE010000105.1 GCA_014382705.1 Verrucomicrobiota bacterium
GTCATCAACGCTGCCGGCTGCGGCTCGACGCTCGTCGAGTACGGCGAGCTGTTGAAGGACGATCCCACTTGGGCGGAACGGGCGGCAGCCTTCAGCGCCAAGGTCAAAGACTTGGTGACTTGGCTGGACGATTCCCGGTTTACGGTTTCCGGTTCGGGTGAAAAAGTCACCTATCACGATGCCTGTCACCTGTGCCACGCGCAGGGAATCTCGGTCGAGCCTCGCGACTTGGTGAAGGCCAAGTCGGGTGGCGGGTTTGTCGAGCTTGCCGAGTCGGATCTCTGCTGCGGTAGCGCGGGAAGCTACAACCTGACCGAACCGGAAATGGCCAATCGCCTGCAGCAGCGCAAGGTGCGGAACATCATCGACTCCGGCGCGGAGGTCGTCGTCACGACGAATCCCGGCTGCCTGCTGCAAATCCAAACCGGCTTGCGCAAGGCCGGGGCAGAGCACATCCGCGCGGTTCACATCGCGGATTACCTGCTCGAGGGCGAAACCGGCGAAGGCTGATTAGCACTTTCAGCGTGTGTTTAAGTGGCGAGTCGGTATTTTGTCGCCGCATGCGGTTGAGCGCAGAATCAAAGGCTCTTTTCGAAAAGGCACTGCGGTGGATCCCCGGCGGAGTGAACTCCCCCGTGCGGGCGTTTCGCGCCGTGGGGGGCACTCCGTTTTTTGCAGCGCGGGCCAGCGGCGCCACGGTTTGGGATGCTGACGGCAACGACTACATCGACTACGTGGGCACGTGGGGACCGGCGATTTTGGGCCACGCCCCGAAGGGGGTCGTCGAGGCGGTGCAAAAGGCCGCCGAGCACGGCACAAGTTTCGGCATCCCGAACCGGCTCGAGGTGCGGATGGCCGGGCTGGTGGTTGACGCCGTTCCGTCGGTGGAGAAGGTGCGAATGTGCAACTCCGGCACCGAGGCGACCATGTCGGCGATCCGCTTGGCCCGCGGGTTCACCCAGCGCAGCAAAATAATCAAGTTCGAGGGCTGTTACCACGGCCATGTCGACTCGTTGCTCGTCAAGGCCGGCTCCGGCGCGCTGACGCTTGGCCAACCGGACAGCGCCGGCGTCCCGCCGGAGTTCACGAGCCAGACGATCGTGCTGCCGTTCAACGATGCGGAGGCGGTGCGGGGAGCGTTTGCAGATCACGGCACGGACATCGCCGGGGTCATTTTGGAACCGGTGCCGGCCAACGCCGGGCTTTATTTGCCGCGTGAAGGCTACTTGGAATTTCTCCGCGAGATCACTGCCGCGCATGAGTCGCTTTTGATTTTTGATGAGGTGATGACCGGCTTCCGGCTGGGCTTGGCCGGGGCGCAGGGGCGGTTCGGCATCACGCCGGACTTGAGTTGCTTCGGCAAGGTCATTGGCGGCGGATTGCCGGTGGGCGCGTTTGGTGGCCGGGGTGAAATCATGGACTGCCTCGCGCCGGACGGCCCGGTGTACCAGGCCGGCACGCTGAGCGGCAATCCGTTGGCCATGGCCGCCGGTGTCGCGGTGCTGGAGGCGCTGTCGGACGGCTCGGTTTACAAAAAAATCGACGCCCTTGGCCAAGCGCTGTCGGACGGCTTGGCCGAGGTCGCCAAGACCGCCGGGGTTGTCGTGCAGTTGCAGCGCATCGGCTCGATGTCGTGCTGCTACTTCGCCGAAGAGCCGGTTCATAACATGGCAGAGGCGATGCGAAGCGACCGCGAACGGTTCGGCAAATATTTTCACGGCATGCTGGAGGAGGGGATTTACCTCGCACCGTCACAATTCGAGACCGGGTTTATCTCGGCGGCGCACGACGAGGCGGCGATCGGGAAAACTATCGCCGCTGCGGCCAGGGTGATGAAGAGGCTTTAGGTCATGCGGATCCTCGCCATAGACCACGGCACCGTCCGGATGGGTATCGCGATGAGCGACGAGTTGAAAATGATCGCCCAGCCGCTGGAGTTCATACCGGCCGAGCCGTTCTCCGGGTTTCTGGATCGCCTGAAGGAACTGTTGAGGGAGTACGAGGTGGAGTTGATTCTGCTGGGCATGCCGCGAAACATGGACGGCAGCTACGGCGAGGCGACGCTGAAGGTGCGCGAGTTTGAGGCGGTGCTGAAAAACAGCCTCACCCTGCCGATCAAAACATGGGACGAGCGGCTGACCTCCGTGCAGGCCAACCGGTCGCTCACACAAGGCCGGGCGAAGAAGAAAAAGAAACGGCAAAACGTCGATGCCATGTCGGCGGCAATCCTGTTGCAAAGTTATCTCGACAGCTTGGCTTGAGTCGCGTGGATAATCTGAAACTCAAACTGACCGTTGCGTACGACGGCACGCACTACAAAGGGTGGCAGGTCCAAAAGAACGGGATGACGGTCCAGCAGCGAATCGAGGAGGCGCTGCGGAGGTTGTTCCCAAGCGTAGAGCGGATTCACAGTTCGAGCCGCACCGACACCGGCGTGCACGCGCGTGGGATGGTGGCTCATGTGGAGGTGGCGAAAGAAGAGTTTCGCATCGAAGAACGGAAACTGCGCTTGGCCTTGAACGCGTTTTTGCCGGACGACGTGCGGGTCGTCGAGGCCAAGCGCGTGCCGATGACGTTTCACGCGCGGTTCGATGCCACCGGCAAGCAGTACCGTTATACCGTTTGGAATCATCCCGTGATGGATCCGCTGCAAAATAACACCGCATGGCACGTGCCGCGCGAGCTGGATTACGAGCGCATGCAGCGCGGGGCGAAACACTTCGTCGGCAAGCGCGACTTCCGCGCTTTCGCCGTTAAGCGCGAGTACGAAATGCGCTCGACGGTCCGCACCGTGACCGCGTGCAAAATCTACCGGAAAGAGTCATTGCTGACGTGGGTCATCGAGGGCGATGGTTTTCTGTACAAGATGTGCCGAGGGATCGTCGGGACGTTGGTCGAGGTCGGAACCGGTAGACTGAAGCCAAGTGATGTTCGTGATATTTTGAAATCGTGCGATCGTTCCCGTGCCGGTGTGACAGCTCCGCCGCACGGCTTGGTTTTGTGGAACGTGTTTTACCGCAAAGGGAAGGCCAAGCGATGAGCCGGCCGGGCGGCGGATTGAACATCGTTTTGGTCGAGCCGGAGATCCCTCCCAACACCGGCAACGTGGCGCGGCTTTGTGCGGCGACAAAAACGACGCTGCACCTGATCGAGCCGCTTGGTTTTGAGTTGAACGACCGCCAATTGAAACGGGCCGGGATGGATTACTGGCAACACGTCGATTGGCACCAGTGGCCGGACTGGGCCGCGTTCACCGGATCGGTGACACCAGAGGCCAAGCTGTGGTTTGTCGAGTCCGGCGGGCCAACGCGATACAGTGATGCCGGTTTTTCCAATGGGGATTATTTGATCTTCGGCCGCGAGACGGCCGGCTTGCCGGAGAGTTTGTGCCAAGCGGCGGGTGAGCGCTGGGTGCGCATTCCGATGTTCAACGACAAAGCCCGGTCGCTGAATCTCTCCAACTGCGTAGCCTTGGTGTTGTACGAGGCGATTCGTCAATTGGAATTCGACGGAGAAATATAGCCCTTGGCCAAGCGGGGTTTCGTGCTGGTGTCGCTTGGCTTCAGGCAGTAATAATTACGCCCTTGGCGGGGCAACCCGCCTTTTTTGATGAAGAACTCGGTGGAAATCTACGACACCACCCTGCGTGACGGCACGCAGGGTGAGGGCGTGAGTTTCTCGGTGGCAGATAAGCTGCGTGTCGCCGAGAAACTGGATGCCTTTGGCGTGCATTACGTCGAGGGCGGGTGGCCTGGGAGCAACCCGAAGGATATTGAGTTTTTCAAACAGGCAGCCAAGCGCAACTGGAGGAGCACGCAGATCGCAGCTTTCGGATCGACGCGCCGCAAGAATGTCGCCGCCAAGGATGATCCGCAGGTCAAGTTGCTCGTTGACGCCAAGACGCCGGTAGTCACCATTTTCGGCAAAACTTGGCTGCTGCACGTGAAGGAAGTGCTTCGCACGACGCCTAGGGAAAATCTAGCAATGATCGGCGACACGATTCGGTTCCTGAAAAGGAAGGGCAAAAAAGTCATCTACGACGCAGAGCATGCGCTTGACGGCTACCGGGATGACCCCGAATACGCGATGGCCACGTGGCTGGCGGCGGAGGAGGCGGGGGCGGATTTCGTGGTGTTGTGCGACACCAACGGCGGTGCACTGCCAAGTGAGGTGGCGGCTGTCACCACCGCCGCCCGTGAAAAACTTTCCTGCAGCGTGGGGATTCACACGCACAACGACATCGGCCTCGGCGTGGCCAACGCGTTGGCCGCCGTAGAGGCCGGGGCGCAACAGGTGCAGGGCACCGTCAACGGCTACGGGGAGCGCACCGGCAACTGCAACCTCACCATCGCCATCCCGAACCTCTCCATCAAGATGGGGCGACGCACGGTGCCAAAGGCGAGCATCGGCAAGTTGCGCGAGATGTCCCGATTCGTGGACGAGATCGCCAACCTGGTTCCGGACAGGCGCCAGCCGTGGGTGGGCGGCACTGCTTTCGCGCACAAGGGCGGGATGCACGTGAACGCCGTGCAAAAGGTGGCGCACAGCTTCGAGCACGCCAGCCCGGGCGTCGTCGGCAACAAGCGCCGCATTCTCGTGAGCGACCTCGCCGGCCGCAGCAACATCGTGATGAAGGCCCAGGAGATGGGGATTCGCATCAGCAACGACACGCCGCAGTTGAAGGATATTTTGGCCAGGGTCAAGGAACAGGAACACCTCGGCTACGATTACGAGGGCGCGGAAGGGTCGCTGGCGCTGCTCATCCGCAAGGCGCTTGGGCGGGTGGAGCCGGCGTTTCATCTCGAGGCGTTTCATGTCTCCATGCGCGGAGACACGGTGGAGCACGTTTGCGAGGCGACTGTCAAGGTGCGCGTCGGCGACAAGACCGCCCACACGGTGGCGGATGGCGACGGTCCGGTGAACGCGCTCGACCATGCGCTGCGGAATGCCCTGCGCGAATTTTACCCGGCGCTCAAGAAGGTGAAGCTCACCGACTACAAGGTGCGCATCCTCAACGGCGGCAGTGGCACGGCGGCCAAGACCCGCGTGCTGATCGAGTCAACTGATGGCAGGGAGCGCTGGTACACGGTTGGCGTGGATGAGAACATCATTGAAGCCAGCCTGCAGGCCCTGCTCGACAGCATCGAGTTTCGCCTGTTGAAGAAGTGAGTTTCAAGGGCGGTTCGGTTCAACATCCATGACGGAAATTCCAAAGGTATACGATCCCCAGTCGGTAGAGACAAAGTGGTATTCGTTCTGGGAAGAGAACGCATGTTTCACTGCCAGCCCTGAACGCGTGAGCGAAGACCGCCCTGCGTATTCGATCGTCATCCCGCCGCCCAACGTCACCGGCATGCTGCACATGGGGCACGTGCTCAACAACACCATACAGGACATTCTCGCTCGCAAGGCGCGCATGGACGGCAGGGAGGTGTTGTGGCTGCCGGGCACCGACCACGCTGGGATCGCCACCCAAAACGTAGTGGAGCGCTCGCTGCGGAAGCAGGGCGTAATGAAGCACCGCGACGATCTTGGCCGCGAAACGCTGCTGGAACATATTTGGGAGTGGAAGGAAAAGCACGGCGGCATCATCATCGAGCAATTGAAGAAGCTCGGTGCGAGTTGTGACTGGTCGCGCCTGCGCTTCACGATGGACGAGGAATACACGAAGTGCGTGCAGCGGGTGTTCGTGGACCTCTACGAAAAAGGACTCATCTACCGCGGCAAGCGGATGGTGAACTGGTGCCCCAAGTCGTTGACCGCCCTCTCGGACGAGGAGGTCATCATGAAGGAGCAAAACAGCAGGCTCTACTATTTCAAGGTGCAGGTGGTGGGGGAGCCGGATACGTGGCTGGAAATTGCCACCACGCGCCCGGAGACGATCCCCGGCGACAGCGGCTTTGCGGTCAACCCGAACGACCCGCGCTACGGCCACCTGGTCGGGAAACGCGCCATCCGCCCGCTTCCGGTGGAAGACCAGGCGCATCTGCCCATCGTTGCCGACGAACACATCGACATTGAGTTTGGTACCGGTGTGCTGAAGGTCACCCCCGCGCACGACAAGGCCGACTTCGACATCGGTCAGCGGCACGGGTTGGAGGTGGTCGACGTCCTCAGCGACGACGGTAAAATGAATGCCGCCGCAGGCGCGGACCTCGCCGGCATGGATCGCTTTGAGGCGCGAAAAGCCGCCGCCGCCAAGCTCGAGGAACTGGGGGCGCTGACCCGGACCGAGGATTACCGGAACAACGTCGGCTTCAGCGAGCGCGCCGATGTGCCGATCGAGCCGCGCCTCTCCGAGCAGTGGTTTTTGAAGTATCCCAGTCAAGCGCAGGCCCGGGACTGCGTGGCCGACGGCGCGATGAAGTTTTATCCCGAGCGCTGGGCCAAGACCTATGACTACTGGATGGGCGGCCTGCAGGACTGGTGCATCAGCCGCCAGCTTTGGTGGGGGCATCGCATTCCGGTGTGGTATCGTGGCGAGGAAACCCATTGCGGCCTCGAGGCGCCCGAGGGCGACGGCTGGGAGCAGGATCCCGACGTACTCGACACTTGGTGCAGTTCGTGGTTGTGGCCGTTCGCCACCATGGGCTGGCCGGAGGAAACCGAGACGCTCAAGAAATTTTATCCCACCACCGACCTTGTCACCGGGCCGGACATCATTTTCTTTTGGGTCGCCCGGATGATCATGGCCGGCTACGAGTACAAGGGCGACCTGCCGTTCCGCAACGTCTATTTCACCGGCATTATCCGCGACAAAAAGGGCCGGAAGATGTCGAAGAGCCTTGGCAATTCGCCCGATCCGCTCGAGTTGATCGCCCGGTACGGGGCGGATGCCCTGCGCTTTGGCACTATGCGCAGCGCGCCGCTTGGCCAAGACGTGTTGTTTGACGAGAAGGACGTTGAGCTTGGCCGGAACTTCTGCAACAAACTGTGGAACGCCTGCCGCTTCCGACAAATGCAGGGCGGCGAGACAGAGGGGGAGATACGCCCGGAACTGCTCACGAGCGATGATCGCTGGATATTGCTTCGGCTTGGCCAAGCGATCGAGGAGGTCACCGCGGCGTTCGAGGCGTACCGTTTCACCGATGCCACCGCGACCCTTTACCGGTTTTTCTGGAGCGAGTATTGCGACTGGTACATCGAATCCTGCAAGGCGACCATCTTTGGCAGTGATGAGGCACGCAAGGCCAACGTACTGGCCGTGGTGGATTTTGTCATGGGCAACACGCTTCGATTGTTCCACCCGTTCCTGCCGTTCATCACCGAGGAACTGTGGCACGGGCTGGGTTTCTCCAGCGACATGCCGGAAGAGCAGGGGGGGCGCACCTTGATGACCGCCCGTTGGCCAAAGCCGTTCGACTCGCGGTTCAGGGAACTGTACGGGCTGGACGACACAGTCGATCGTCTCGTTGCCGCCAAGCACGACCTGGTGACACAGGGACGCAACCTGCGCGCCGCCTACAACATTCCGTTCAACAAGAAGGTCGACTACACCTACACTCCCGCCGGCGGGCAGGATGCCCATGAGATTGAGGTGCTCAAGGTGCTGCTCAATGCCGAGTCCGTCTCGGTGGGCATGGAGGTGCCCAAGGGCACGCCGCGGGTTGCTTCCGCCTTTGGCGACTTGTATCTGCCTCTCGAAGGCCTGATCGATTTTGATGCCGAACGCGAGCGCTTGGCCAAGGAGTTGGAAAAGGTCGGGAAGGAAATCGGCAAGGTCGAGGCCAAGCTTGGCAACCCCAACTTCGCCGATCGTGCCCCGGCAGACGTGCTTGAGGAACAGCGGCAACGCTTGGCCGACTGGCAGGCCAAGCACGACCAGATCAACGAGGCCATAGGGAATCTTTCGGCGTAAAA
>JACNJE010000078.1:0-16450 GCA_014382705.1 Verrucomicrobiota bacterium
AATCCGAGGGTTTTTCCAGGATAAAAACCTAGCGTATATTACATCCTGACGGGAAATTGTGTCTACTTACTTACGCACTCCTTAGTAACTTTATCATATCTTGAAGCAGCCAAAATATTGTTAACCAACACATAGTTAGAGTCTCCCTGCATTATAAAATGATTAACTTGAATCCGAACAGGTATTTCATTCCCCTGTCCATCTTTAAAAAACATGGTATCTTCTGTGCTAATCATACAAGTGCCGGTGATCGCAGATGTAACGAAATAGTAAAGTGCATCTCCGTAGCTATAAAGTTCATCATCACCGGTCAACTCATTCATCTCAATAACTCCACCAGATGGTTGACCCTCTCCAACAAACGCTTCTGATTCTACATTTTTACTCAAGAAGAACGAAACGGTACAAATACCTTGATAATTTAGCATTCCGACGCAAGTTATTAACAAGACGAACCGAGTGTTAATTACTGTACTTACCGTTTTATTTATATATTTCATTGTATTTTTCCTTTGTTTATTTTGTATAAACTATACAAGCACCCTCTAACTGAAAGTTGGTGACAATCTGCATCACTATTTGATGAACCTCTACTTATTTTTTCTTTCATGGCCAAGAAGCCTCGAGCCGGTCGAGTTTCTGGTGCAGCTTGGCCAGGGCGGCGTTCTGCAACTGGCGGATCCGCTCGCGCGTGATGCCGAAATGCCGGCCGATCTCCTCAAGTGTCTGCTCCTCCTCGCCGTCGAGGCCAAAGCGGCGGACGAGGATTTGCACCTCGCGGTCCGGCAGTTCGCCGATGAGGGCACGCAGGATCCCGCTGATGTTCTTGTCCGACAATTCGCGATCCGGCACGGCGGCGTTCTCGTCGGACACCAGTTCTCCGAGCTTTGTGGACGACTCGTCGCCGACCGGCGAGTCGAGCGAGGCGGGGCGCATGGCGGCGCGCCGCATGAGCGCGACCTTCCCCGGCTGCAAGCCCAGCGCCTCGCCCAGCTCGCGGTCGGTCGGCTCGCGGCCAAGTTTGTCGAGGAGGTTGAGCCGCTCGCGGCGCATCCGGGAAATCTTCTCCACCAGGTGCACCGGCAGCCGGATGGTTTTGCCCTGGTTGGCCAAGGCCCGCTTGATAGACTGCTTGATCCACCACGAGCTGTAGGTCGAGAGCTTGCCGCCCTTGGCCGGGTCGAACCGCTCGACCGCCTTCATCAGGCCGATGTTGCCCTCGTTGATGAGGTCGAGCAGCGGCAGGCCCAGCCCCTCATAGTCCAGCGCGATCTTTACGACGAAACGTAGGTTGGCGAGGATCATCTCTTGGCGGGCTCCGGCATCCCCGGCGTGGATGCGCTTGGCCAGGCGGATTTCCTCCTCCGGCGTGATGCGCCCGTATTGGCCGATCTCACGAAAATAAATCCGGACGGCCGAGTGCTCGCCCTCCGTTCGGGCCGAGGGTGGCGGCGTATCCCGTTTCAGCGTGCGCGGTGGGGTGTCCGTCCCAACGCTTGGGATCACAACAGTCAAATCACGCGGGACAACGGATTCGGGAGCGGACACCGGGGTGATGCCTCGGTGGGGCACTTTTTTGGCGGCCTTTTGGGCTGGCCGTCTCGCAGGCTTTTTCATGGTTGAACTGTTCGCCCATCGCCCCAAGCGCGCAAGAAAAAAAACGAATCGGCTTGCCAGCCACCCGGCGGCCGTGAACACTCGGACATGGCGGCAGGGCAAAACGCAGGCACACTCGATTCAGCCTTTTTTCAACCGGCGGACACGTTTTTTCCGGCCCAGGCCGGCGTTGCGCTGACGTACGACGACCTCACCCTCTCCACGCTTTACTCGGAGATTCTCCCGGCAAACGCCTCCATCGACACCGAGCTGGCGGGCGGATTGTGCCTGCACCTCCCGGTGATCTCGGCCGACATGGACACCGTCACCGAGTCGCGCATGGCCACCGGCATGGCCCTCAACGGCGGCCTCGGGCTGATCCATTACAACATGCCCGAGAAGCAGCAGCTCAAGGAGGTCAGCCGCGTCAAGAACCACGTCCACGGACTCATCCAGGAGCCGATCACCGTGTCGCCCGACAAGACCGTCGGCGACGTGATCGAGCGGATCGAGACCAAGCGCTACGCCTTCAGCACTTTCCCGGTTGTGGGCGACGATCGCAAACTCGTTGGCCTCCTCTCCGGCAACGTCCTCAAGCCGCGCTACGCCGCCAAGCCGGTCACCGGCGCCCTCGTCCCGCGTGACCAGGTGCAGACGCTCCGCGAAAGCCAGCTCGGCGCCGACCCGATCGCCGTTGCTGACCAGTTTTTCACCGACAACCCCGGCATCAACAAGCTGCTCGTGGTGGACGACCACGACGAGCTGCGCGGCCTGTTCACCTTGAGCGATATCGAGCGCATCACCTCCGAGCGGCACGCCCAGTTCCGCCCGGCGCGCGACGGGCAGTTCCGGCTGCTTTGCGGCGCGGCCGTCTCCACCCCGCGCGATGCCGACGGCGAACTCGACCGCGAACGCATCGAGACGCACGTCGGCGCGTTGATCGAGCGCGGCGTGGACGTCGTCGCCATCTCCACCGCGCACGGCCACTCAAAGGGCGTCGGCGACGCCGTCGCGTTGATCCGCGCGGCGCATCCCGAGCTGCCGATCATCGCCGGCAATGTCACCACCGCCGCCGGGGTCAACTACCTCGCCGATCGCGGCGCAAACATCATCAAGATTGGCCAAGGCCCCGGCTCGATCTGCACCACGCGGCTCGTCGCCGGAGTGGGCATCCCGCAGATGACCGCCCTCTACGTCGCCAGCCAAGCGGCCAAGGCCAGGGGTGTCAGCCTGCTCGCCGACGGCGGCATCACCAAGTCGGGCGACATTGTCAAGGCACTCACGCTGGCCGACGGCGTGATCTGCGGCGGCCTGCTCGCCGGCTGCCCCGAGACCCCCGGCCAAGTGATGGAGATCAGCGGCAAGCTGTACAAACAGTACCGCGGCATGGGCAGCTTGGCCGCGATGAAATCCGGCTCGGCCGCCCGCTACGGTCACGCGCCGAAGGACGCCACCCGCAAAGTCGCCGCCGAAGGCATCGAGGCGCTCAAGGAAGTGTCGGAAGATTTGGATCAACTGCTCGGCCAATTGATCGGCGGTGTGCAGGCCGGCATGGGCTACCTCGGTGCCGCCACCCTGCCTGACCTCCGGGCCAAGGCCTGCTACACCCGCATCAGCCCCGCCGGCCAAAAGGAAGCCGCCCCCCACGACGTCGTCGAGATGAAGGCCAGTTCCTGACCCGCTTGGCCAAGCGCGGGAGGGGCGAGTTCCACCTCGCCCCTTTTCTTTTTTCGTTCCACTCCTGCAAAGCCAAGCGCGTCCGGCCATAGCCCTCTGCCATCCTCCCCGGTTTTTTTTGCGTCCATTCGTGTCCATTCGCGGTTCAAAATAAATGGGGGCGAGGTGGAACTCGCCCCTCCCGCGCTTCAGGATTGTTTCTCCGACTTGAGGCGGAGTTGGCCGCAGGCGGCGTCGATGTCGGTGCCTTTTTCGATCCGTACCGTCACCCGGATCCCTTTGTGGTGCAGCGCGTCGCGGAACTGCCCGACCGTCTCGTCGCTTGGCCGCTTTAGCTCGATGCCGTCCACGGGGTTGTACGGGATGAGGTTGACCTTGCACTGCAGCCGCTTGGCCAAGCCGCTCAACGCCTCGACCTGCTCCGGGCCGGTGTTGACGCCGTCGATCAAAATATACTCGACCCAGATCATCCGGCCCTTGGCCTGCTGATATGCCTCGCAGGCGGATATCAACTCCTCGAGTGGATATTTGCGGTTGACCGGCATGATCCGGTCGCGCACGGCGTCGGTCGCGCCGTGCAGCGAGATCGCGAGGTGGTATTGCTGCGGTGTTTCGGACAGGCGGCGGATCTGCGGCGCGAGGCCGCTGGTGGAGACGGTGATCTTGCGCGCGCCGATGTTCAGCCCCCACGACGAGTTGAAGATCTCGAGCGCGCGGATGAGGTTGTCGTAGTTGGCGAGCGGCTCGCCCATGCCCATCATGACGATGTTGTTCACGAATCCTCCCTGCGGCTTGGCCGGCTCGCCGCCCTTGGCCAACTGCCAACGCTCGACGGCCAGCACTTGGTCCACGATCTCGCTCGCGTCGAGGTTGCGCTTGTAGCCCATAAGCCCGCTCGCGCAAAACGTGCAGCCATACGCGCAGCCGACCTGCGACGAGACACAGAGCGTGTGCCGGTCGCTTCGGTTGCCGTCCCGGCCGACGGAGGCGGGGATCAGCACGCTCTCGATCCGTTCGCCGTCGGCCAGGCGCCACAGAAATTTCACCGTGCCGTCCCGCGACTGCTGCTCCCTGGCCAACTCGAGTGGCCGGATGAAAAACTCGCCGGCAAGTTGTACGCGCAACTCCTGCGGCAGGTCGCTCATGTCGTCGATCGAGCCCGCGCGTTTTTTGTAAAGCCAACCGAGAAGCTGTGTCACGCGATAGCTCTTGTGCCCCCACCCGGCGAGGGTGCTCTCCACTTCCTCGGCGTTGAGCGAGCGCAGGTCGCGAGCCGGTGCTTGGGTGCTGTCGGTCATTCGGGTAGATAAAATTTTTGCGTGTACTCGCGCACCATTCGGGTGGTGTCGTACTGCGCCGCCAGCGTGACCATGGCCCGGCGGATTTTCCCGATCCACGCTCTCGGGATGCCGCCGTCGTCGCGGTCGTAAAAACAGGGAATCACCTCGCCGGAAAGCGTCTTGTACAGGTTTTCACTGTCGAGCCGATCCTGCTCCTTGACGTCCGCAGCGTGTTCGTCGCCGCCGATGGCGAAGCCGTTTGTGCCGTCGTAACCCTCTCGCCACCAACCGTCCAAGATACTCAGGTTAAGGCAGCCGTGGCAGGTGGCTTTCATGCCGCTGGTGCCGGACGCCTCGAGCGGTCGGCGCGGATTGTTCAGCCAAACGTCGCAGCCGGACACCATCTGCCGCGCCACGTGCACGTCGTAATTTTCGAGAAACACCAAGTGGTCGCTCAGCTTGGAGTGGTGGCTCATGTGGATGATTTTTTGGATCAACCGCTTGCCGTCGTCGTCGCGCGGATGCGCCTTTCCGGCGAAGACAAACTGCACCGGCCGCCGCAGGTCACGGGCGAGACTTACGAGGTTATCGAGTTGGTCGAAAATCAGCGGCGCGCGTTTGTACGTCGCGAAGCGGCGGGCGAAGCCGATCGTCAACGCGTCCGGGTTGAGCAGGTGATCGAACGCAATGAAGTCGCTTGGCTTCGAACGGTGCTCTTGATCCTGCAACCGCCGCCGCGCGAACTCGATCAGCTCGCGCCGCAGCTTGTACCGCAGCGCCCAAAGTTCCTCGTCGCTGACGAACGACGCATCCTCCACACGCGCCCAAAACTCCGGCTTGGCCAACTCCACCGCCCAGTTCGTTGCCGGTTCCGCTTGGCCAAGTTTGCGCCGCCAGAACTTGCGCACCGGCCCCTTCATCCAACCGGCCAGGTGGATGCCGTTGGTCACGTGGCCAATCGGCACGTCGTCGACCGATCCTTCCGGGTAAAGGCTGTGCCACATCTCGCGGCTGACTTGCCCGTGCAGCTCGCTCACGCCGTTGGCCGCGTGCGCCGCTTTGAGCGCGAGAACGGTCATGCAAAAGTCCTCGTTGTCGTCGCTTGGATTCACGCGGCCAAGCGCGAGCAGCCCGTCGGTGCTGATATTGAGTTGGCCGGGTAAATGCCGCACGGCGTAATCCATCAACTCCCGCCCAAAACGATCATGCCCGGCCGGCACCGGCGTGTGCGTCGTGAACAGGCATTGCGGCTTCACCGCAGCCAGCGCGGCGTCAAAACCGGCCCCATCGGCGATCTGTTCGCGCATCAATTCCAGCGCGAGAAATGCCGCGTGACCTTCGTTCATGTGAAACACCGACGGCTGCAAGCCAAGCTGCCGCAACAGCCGCACGCCGCCAATGCCGAGCAGGATTTCCTGCATGATGCGCGTCGAGTTGTCGCCACCGTACACGCGCTGCGTGAGGTCGCGGAAATGCGGCTGGTTCGCCGGCAAATTGGCATCGATCAGGTATACCGGGCAGCGGCCGACGTTGGCCGCCCAGGCTCGGAACGACACCGGCTCGGCGGCGATTTCCACCGTGCAAACCAGCGGTTGGCCGTCGTCGCCCAACACCGGCTCGAGCGGGAGATTTTGCGGATCGAGCTGGCTGTAATACTCCGTCTGCCAGTTCTCGGCGTTGATCGCCTGCTGAAAATAACCTTCGCGGTAAAACAGACTGACGCCGACGAAGCCCAGCCCAAGGTCGCTGGCCGACTTCGCGTGGTCGCCGGCCAGCATGCCCAGGCCGCCGGCCGCGATCGGCAATGTTTCGTGAAAGCCGAACTCCGCGCTGAAGTAAGCCACCGGCCGCTTGGCCAAGCCGGGCGCGTGCGCCGCCGCCCACGTGTCGGTCGCGCCGAGGTAGGCGTCGAACTGCCGGAGCACCTCCTGCACGCGGCCGTTGAATTCCTCATCGAGCAAACGCACCCGCAGTTCCTCGGCGGAAAGCTCGCGCAGCACCGCCACGGCGTTGTGGTAAAGATTGCTCCAGGCGCGCGGCGACAGTTCCTCGAACACATCCTGTGCGTCCTGGTTCCACGTCCACCACAGGTTGCGGGCGAGCCGGTTCAACCCGGTCACGGTCGTTCCCAATTGATTGTGTGCGTCCACCTGTTTGCGCTTGGCCAAGCGCAAGCCCGACCCTGGGGCGGCATCCTATTGCCCCAAACGCCTCCCGGCAAGTTAGCTCAGCGTCATCGGGTCGATGTCGATGACGAGGCGGATGTCGTCCGGCGTTTTCAGCGCCTCCTGATTGGCCGTGAGTTTGCGGCTGAGAGCGGCCATGTTCGGGGTGCGAATCATCACCTGGTAACGGTAATACGTCTCGGCGCGCAGCAGCGGCGCGGGTGCCGGCCCGGCGACGATGGTGCCGCCCAGTTCCCCGGCCAACTCGTCCATCGCCTTGCGCAAATGATCGGCGAAAAACTTGACGCGATCCTCACTGCGGCCGCGCAACGTCAGCAACGCCACGCGGCTGAACGGCGGGTAGCGCAGCTCCTGGCGAAACTCGATTTCTTGTTCGTAAAAACCGATGAAGTCGTGCCGGCGCGCGTACTGGATCGATGGATGAAACGGCGTGAACGACTGCACGAACACCTCCCCCTCGACGTCGCCGCGCCCGGCCCGGCCCGCCACCTGCGTGAGCAGTTGAAACGTCCGCTCGCCGGCGCGGAAGTCCGGGATGTGCAAACTCAAGTCGGCGTGAATGATCCCGACGAGCGTCACGTTCGGGAAGTGCAGCCCCTTGGCGATCATTTGCGTGCCGAGCAGGATGTCGATTTTGCCGGTGCGAAAATCGCCGAGGATGCGCCGGTAATCCTCCTTGCGCTTGAGCGTGTCGGAGTCCATCCGCTTGACCTTGGCCGACGGGAATCCCTTGGCCAAAGCGGCCTCGACTTTCTCCGTGCCCAAGCCGGCAAAACGAATCGCCGCATTGCCGCAGCCTTCCTTCGGGCACTTGTTCGGCGCGGCCTCGACGTGGCCGCAAATGTGGCACATCAGTTGTTGCGCGCCACGGTGGTAGGTGAGCGACACGCTGCAATTCGGGCACTCCGCGACGAACCCGCAGTCGGGGCACTGCAGCGACGACGACCAGCCGCGCCGGTTGAGGAACAGCATCACTTGCTCGTTTTTCTCGAGCCGCTGCAAAATCGCCTCGCGCAGTTGTGGCGAAAAAATACTGATGCCCTTTTCGCTTCGGGCTGTGCTGCGCATGTCGATCACACGCACGAGCGGCATGTTTATGTTGTCCACCCGCTCGGGGAGCGAGAGCAGCGCGTACTTGCCCCGCTGTACGTTGTGGTAACTCTCCATCGACGGCGTCGCCGAGCCGAGCATCACCGCCGCGCCCTCGAGTTGGCCGCGCACCACGGCAAGGTTGCGGGCGTTGTAGCGAGGCGCCTCCTCCTGCTTGTACGAATGCTCGTGCTCCTCGTCGACAATCACGAGGCCAAGCGGCTCCACCGGCGCGAACACCGCCGAGCGCGCGCCGATGACGATGCGCGCCCGGCCCTGCCGAATCTTGTGCCACTCGTCGTGCCGCTCCCCGGCGGAGAGATGGCTGTGCAACACGGCGACCAGCGTTTGCTGCGGCCCCTGGCTGAACCGCGCCTTGAACCGCTCCACCGTCTGCGGCGTCAGCGAAATCTCCGGCACGAGGACGATCGCGCCCCGCCCTTGGCCAAGCGCATGCGCGATTGCCTGCAGATACACCTCCGTCTTGCCACTGCCGGTCACGCCGTGCAGCAAAAAAACAGTGTCGCCGGCCGGCTTGGCTTCGTCGCCGGCCGGCTTGGCCAAGCGCTCCATCGCGGCGACGACCGACTCCAGCGCGGTGGCCTGCTCGGCGTTCAACTCGAGCGGTTGCGACGGGAGAATGTGTTCCTTGCCGTACGGATCGCGCTCGGTGATTTGCGGTGCGATGCTGACGAGTCCCTTGTCCTCCAGTTTGCGAATCGTTGCCGAGGTCGTGCCGGCGAGGCGCACCAATTCCTGCAGCGGCAACTCGCGCCATTCCTCGACGATCGTCCAAAGATCGGTCTGCCGCTTGGTCAGCTTGGGCAACTCGCCGTGTACCGGCAGCGCACGGACAAACAGCCGCTCGCGCCACCCCTCCGCCTCCTTGCGAACGGCGTCCGGCAATACCGCCTTCATCGCCACCTCCGGGGCGCAGCAGTAATACTCGGCGATCCAGCGGACGAGCCGGAGAATCGGCGGCGTAACCAGCGCCTGCCCGCCGACCGTCTTGATGATTTCGCGAAGGTTGCCGTGCGGCGACTCGTCGAGCACCGCCGTCACCACCCCCATCACCTCGCGCGGGCCGAACGGCACCTTGACCCGCGTGCCTTCGCGGACGCTGGACTCCAACTCCGCCGGCACGAGGTAATCAAACTCCCGGCGGACCGCAACGTCCAATGTCACACGGGCAACCACTCGATGGCCGCGCAGCTTGAGCCGCACCCCCGCCCCGGCGCAAGACGGAAACTGTTTGGAGTGCTCCGGAAGAGCGAAGCGGCGACGGAGCGTTGAATCGGAATCGAGACGGGTTGAATGACGGAAAGCGGTGTCGCGCTACGCTTGCCACCGCACTCCAAAACCGGACAGATTCAGCTTGGGCGATTCCACCTTGGCTAAAAGATCGCCGTCGCGGCCGAGGGCCTGGGCGGCTTGGCCCCAGCGGTTGGCCAAGCGCAAAATTCCGATGACATCGAGCGATTGGAATGGCGACGGATACTTGGCCAAGTAGGTTCGGCACAGGCGGAACAGCTTCGACGCCGGGCGAGGGCGCTGCTTTTGCAGATGCACAAACGCGCCGGCGAACTGGATGAGACCCTTGAAAAAATCACCGTCCGGCCCGGTGCGATCCTTGAGCCACAACGCCTCGAGCACGTCGTGCGCCTCGTGGAATCGCTGCGCGTTGAAGCAGCGCAGGTAGCCGACCAAATGCGGGTCGTGGCCGCCGCCCTCCACGCCCTTCAGCAGTGCCGCGACCTTGTGGTCCTTGCCGCTCACCAGCGGAGCTTGGCCGGGAAGAACTCGGCGATGAGATCCTCGTAGTACGGCTTGAGAGCCTCGACGTCCGGCGGTTCATGGCTCTTGGTGTAGAGGTCGTACCGGTTGAACTCGAGCACCCACCGGAGCATCCCGCGATCCTGCTCGTTGGTCAGTTGCTGATACCCTCCCTCACGGTGCCACGGGTAGAACGAGTGGTAGCGCAACATGTACTGCGCCTCGACCGGCATGTGATCCTTCGTAACGTGGTAGATGTACTCGTCGTGCCCCCACGAGAGCAGCACATTGTCGAGACCGCAGCCCTCCTCGTAAATGCCCAGCGGGGTCTGCAACCCGGCATTCTGTTTGTCCGGGTTGTCGGAGAAGTACTCGGGGAACACGATCTTGTCGGAGAAGGCGCACCCAACCGGGAACGTGTCTCCGACGACCGCCCATTGCGGTTCGCCGAACAGGCACAGCACCTTGCCGAGATCGTGCACGAACCCGGCCAAGACGAACCAGCGCGGATGGCCGTCGCTGCGGATCTGCTCGGAGGTTTGCAGCAGATGCGCCAGCTGCGACAGGTCGGTATCCGGATCGCTGTCGTCGATCAGCGTGTTGAGAAACTCCGCCGCCTCCCAGACGCTCATCTCGCGGCGGTTTAGCTGGAGATAGTCGTCCCGTTTTTGGCGGACGAAATCGAGAGTCTGCCCCCGGTGGTTGAGCCGGTAAAAGTCTCGCACCGACGAGCGGGCCTCCGCCTCGTAGTCGCGGAACTGCTCCTCGGTCTTGTCCGGGTTGGTGCCGACCAGCGACTGGCCGTCCGCCGGCTCGGGGTAGCGCTCCTTCACAAAATCGTCCCATTCCTCGAGGTCGCCGAGCGGATTTTGAGGATCAGCTGGTTTGCCTGAAATCGTCATGTCCGCGCATATTATGAGAGGAACGAACAGCCCTGAGTCAAACCCAATCTTGCGGAATCACTCCCTCTTTCATCCCGAGTTGGGGGGAGCATACGCGGCTCACGTGTGCTATTCGGCGGCTCGCCGACATGCGCCTTGGAGGGCCGCCAAGGCGGGCACGCGAGCCGCGTGCCCTCCCCCAAAGCTCTCAATTCAAATCGATGCTTAGGGTGGCGAGGATCATGTTGGCGTTGTAGTCGCGTGCGCCGTTTGCGCTGGGTTCCGCGTTGTTGAACCAGCCGTATTGCACGTTGAGCACCGCCGCTTGGCCAAGCCGATGCCGGAGGCCCAGCACGATGCCGTACCGCTCGGCGTCCAAGCCGTAGGCGATCGCGCCGGGGAGGTTCGAGCCGCCGTAATCCACCCGGTAATAGGAGCGCACCAGGGTGACATCGGTCGCTTGGCCAAGCGCGTAGCTCAAATGATCGACATAAAACCAGGTGTCTCCCTCGAACGGCTGCAGGCCAAGCGCGGGCGACTCGATCGTGCCGTCCCACGTGTCGGTGTAACCGATGCTGGTGGTGGCCACGAGGCGCGGGTTCGGCATCGAGGCGATCGACAAACTGAAAACGTCCGACTCGTGCTTGCCGGCCCAATGCCGGCCGCCGTCGCGATGCGGGCCGCCCCACGGCTCGTCGAACGGTTGCGTGCCCAGTTCGTAGTCGGTGCGGTGCCGCTCCCAGCGGAAGCCCGGCAGGAATTTCGGGAACCGACGCCACGTGAAGCCGAGGTCGATCACGTCTCCCCGGGCGCGGCGGCGGTTGAGGTGGGCCGGGTAGCCGTTGCCGGATTCGTCCGACAGATCGGTGTCCAACGGATGCGCAAAGTCGCTGCGCGAATCGCGCCATTGATAGCCGCCGCGCACGAGCCATTCGGCACTTGGCGACCACGCGAACCCGGCGCGATGCCGCACCAGACGGCCGGTCTCATCGCTCTCGCGCATAAACCCTTCCGCGCCCCATTCGCTGTCGATGTGCCCGTCCTCGCGCAGGTCGGTGCGTTGCTGTCGCAGTCGCGTGCCGAGCGTGAGCACGGTGTGCTTCAGGCCGGTGTAGCTCAACTGCGCGTTGCCCTCGACGCCGGCGCGATCCTCCCCCGACGCGAACCGCGCCGGCGACGACCCCAGCGCCAAACCGGTGGCGATGCCTTCCCGCCGGGTCGATTCGCCCTGCACGCCGCCGCTCAGCGTGAAGTGACGCCACGGCCCCATCAGCGTTGTCGCATTGAGAAAATGCGACCGTTGCCTCGTGCGGATGGCGTTGCTGCGGTCACCCATCCACGGTGCCTCGCCGGGCTCGTTCGGCGACAGGGAAACGACCTCGAGCCCCGCGTCGCCGTCGAACTTGGCGAAGTGATGGCCCAGCGACACGCGCCACCAATCCTTCAGCTGCCGCGTCAGCCGCAGTGAGTTCGCGCCGCGCTCGAACTCCCGCTCTTCGCCAACCTGCGTGAGAGTGTCCGGCTTGGCCCCGGTCGCCGGCAAGTTGAAAAACTCGGCGTGCCCGCGCTCCGTCGCCGACTCACCGAACTCAATCGTCAGCGCGTCGTCAACCTGCGTGTCGCCGAGTTCGTGCTCGGCCCGCAAACTGAACCTGTGAATCGTCTCGTCCACCGACTTGGCCGCCGGATAAATCGCGCGTATCTCGAACTCGCCGACCGGCACGCCGCCCCACTGCTGCGTGGTCAGGCGGCCGTTGCGGCCGAGGCGTTCGTAGGTAAAATCGAGTTTCGGCGCGTCGCGCTTGGCCAAGCCGGCGGCGAGCCAAACTCGCTCGTGGTCGAGGTGCGGCGCCTTGGCCAAGCGGTACGGCGACTGCGCCATGCCATCAAGAACCCCGCCGCTGCCGAGGCCAAATTCGCGCCACGACTCGTAGCCAGCCTCGAGATAACCCAAGCCGGGGCGGTCGATGCGCAACCGCGCCAGGTGATCCTCGTCGCCGCCGATGAAGCGGCCGTCGAACTCGACGTTCGCGCCGCGCTTGGTTTGGCCGGTGGCCGTCACTTGGCCAAGCCCGAGCGCGAGACCGCCGGTCATCCCCCAATGTTGCCGGAACGCCTCCCCGCTTCCGCTGATCGTGATGTAGCGCGCCATCGGCTCGGCGGTGAACACCGTTTCAGTCGGTTGCGGCCACGCCGCGCCCTGGTCGATCCAGCCGCGAATCAAGCCGATCTCCGCGTCACTCAACGCCGGTGCCTTGCCTGCCGGCGGCATCTCCGAGTCCTCGACCAAGCCGGCGATGAACTGGACGAGCGGGCTGTTGGCGCTGTCGCCGGGGAGGATCGCGACGCCGAGCTCGCCGCCCGCGAGCGCCGACTCACGGCTCGTCAGCCGGTAATCGCTCTTCGGCCGATTGTCACCGTGGCACTTGAGGCAGGAACGCTCGAGCAACGGCCGGATGTCGGTGGCGAAATCGACCTTGCGTTCGGCGGCCCCCGGCAGTTTCGATTCCTGCGCGATCGCGCCCACGCCACTCAACAGGATGGCCAGCAACGTCCGCATCAGTACAACAGGCGCGGGCTGAAGTTGGAGCCGTGCACGGCCGAGTGGCACCCGGCCGACCAGCAGGTGCCGCCGCGCAGGAAACCGGTGTGGTCGGTCTTGCCGATGAACACCCCGGCGGCGCCAGTCTGGATTTGCGCGTGGCAGCGGAGGCAAAGGTTGGCATCGCGCTGGACAAGCATGCCGCGGTTCATCCCGCCGTGCGGCTTGTGGCAGGCCGTGCAGCCTTCGCGCAACGCCTCGTGCTCGAACACGTGCGGCGCGGCCTGTTCCGAATGGCACTGGGTGCAGACGGCGTCCCGCTGTTGCAGGCCAAGGCCGGCGGCCGGCTGATGGGTTTTTTGGCCGTGCGGCTCGTGGCAGTCGACGCAGGTCATGCGCCCCTCGAGCACGCGGTGATGGTGCGGCATCGTGAATTCGCCGTGGGTGGAGACATGGCAGTTGAGGCAGGCGAGCGGGTCGTGGCGCGGATTCACGATGTCGGCGGCCAAGCCGGTCGCGGCGTGTTTGCTGCCAGCGCCGTGGCACGATTCGCAGCCGGCCACCGGTGCCCAGTGCGTGTCGTCGCCGCGATAAAAACGGCCGTGCGGACTGCCGGGGAAATCGCCGTGGATTTTCTCGTGGCACTCGGCGCAGGCCTGGTTGCCGACAAACGTCGCCCCCGGAATCTGCGGCGGCGCAGCCAGCGTGAGCGGCGCACGCTGAGTCGTGGTGCAGGAAATGAGAACGGCGCTGGACAGGGCAAGGCACAGCAGCGCCGGAAGATTAAAAAACCAACCAAACGTTCGTCGAAGCCGCTTGGCCAAGCGCCCTCTCCCAGCGGGAGTGGGAGAAGGAATGCTTTGTTTCATTCGCGTCACTTCACGTCCATTCGCGGTTAAAAAACAGGCGCTTGGCCAAGGACCGGCGGTTCCGGTCAGCGGCCGCCGGTGAGTTGCTTGACGCGGTAGTAGCGCTCGCCAAACCACGACCGCTCGGCGTGAAAGACGAGCCCGGACGAGCCGGCGGTCTGCTCGTGCACCGGCGCCCAGTCGCTGAGATTTTCGGACGACTCGAGCAGGTACCGCTCGCCCGGCACGCTTGGCCAAGCGAGCCGCACGGTCGGCGGCCAATAGTGGCTCTCGATCTCCATCTCGATCGGCTGCGATGAACTCAAGTGGCCCTGCCCGTCGGCCAAGGTCGTGTGCAGCATGAACCGGCTTGGCGTGTCGCCGGTGGTATTGACCCGCACAAGCCAATCGCCCGCGAGGCTCGGGATCATGTTGCCCTCGCGCAGAACGATCTGCTCCGGCGCTTGGCCAAGGCCGATGCTGTTGCGGAAATGGCGTCCGTCCGCGCTGATCAACTCGACGTCGGCGTCGGCGGTGAAGCCGGTGGCCTCGAGCAACACCGCCGGGGCGCCGGCCGGGATGTGCCACATAAAGCGTGCGGGCGCACCCGGTTTGGCCAGGCCGGACTCGCTGCCGGCGGCGCTGGCCAGGCGGATGGCGCCGTCCGTGTTCGGCGGGGAGCCGCCGCCGCAGTTGCCGTCCCACATTGCCTGGATGTCATACAACGCCCGTTTGGTGTCGTTCGAGTCGGTCTTCCGCACCGCGAAATAGAGCAACTCGCCCGGTCGTAGCGGCAGATGGCCGACTCCCCTGATCACGAGTCTGGCAAAATGCGAGTCGTTCATGTCAACCTGGATGAAATCGTCGGTGGCGGTGTCGCCGGACGGGAAGCCACCGTAACTGGCCAGCAAGGAAACCTTGGCGTTGTTGCGCTTCTTCCCCGAGGACAACTCGACGTTCAGCCAAGTGGAATCGCTGCATGTTTTGACGGTCCAATAGTGGGTCTCGTTTTCGTAAATTCTGCCGCGAACTTTTTTGCCGTTCTTGAGCGCCTCGGCGGTGTCGTCGCGGGTGTACGGTTTTTCGCCTTCGGGAGTGATCTCGGTGTCCTCGGCCTCGCTGCCCATGATCTTGATGTACCAGCTGAGCAGCACCGGCTCGATGTCGGGGTCGGTGTCGGCGGGATCCACGCCGACGCGGTGGTCGCGCACCTCAAGCACCCAGTCGCCCATGGCGCGTTCGCCGCTGAGGATATCGAGCGGCTCCTCGGCGAGGTTGTGCGGCCCCGGGCCGATCAGCTCGACCGTGTCGAGCCTCACGGCGGCACTCTTGGTGCGGAACGTCAACGGCGTGGACGACCGCGCGGCGGTGAACTCAACTGAGTTGCTAATCCATTCCGAGCTTTGAGGGATGGAATGAGTCAGGGTGATCGCGCCATCGACGCGGTTGGTGACCACGCCGCCAATCACGCACTCGGCGCCAACGTCCAATGCGTGGCTCCAAAAGCTCAACTTGTAATCGTGCCCAACGGCAGTGGGTAGATCGCGCCAGATGGCACCGCCCTCCTTGACCTTGGGGTCGCTGTTGTTGGAAAGCGCCGCGTATTGGGCGCCGCTGTGCGCCCTTCTGCTTTGAGTGATGCGCACCTTTGAGTTGAGCACCGTCCAGCCGTCGATGATTTCGTTTGTCTTGGCCAAGGCGATCGGCGCGTCCTCGAATCCGCTGAAGAGTACCTGCTCATTCTCCTTGGCGTACGGCGCGTCGCCGAACTTCATCGACGCCTTGGCCAAGTTCTCCAACTCGGAAAAGACGGCGTAAAGCTTGGCTGACACGACTTCGTCCAGACGCACGCTGTCGAGCAGCACCGCGTATTCGTCGGGAGCGAGCGACTGGAACCTGATCCGCGTGTTGGCCGACTTGGCCGTGAACTCCACGTCCTGCATTTGCCAATCGAGGGTATCGTTGGCTCCCTCGATCGACGCGGTGACCGTCAGGTTCGTCACCGTGCCTACGAAGACTTTCATCTCCAGCGGCTCGTCGGCTTTGGGGTTCTTGGCGTAGTAAAACTGCAGACGATAGGTCTTGCCGGCCTCGGTGACGGCGTTGGTCGAAATGATGCCCGGTTCGAGGCCGTTCATCTCGAGGAACTGGTTGCCGGAATGCGCCGTCCAGCCGGGCTCCTGGTCTGAGCGGTAGACATGCACTTCGCCGCTGTCGAGTTCCCAGCCGGAGTGGAACTTGGCCGTGTCGTCGATGAAATCGTTGTCCGCCGCCTCGAAGTCGTCCTCGAACACCGGCACGGTATTGGTCTCATCGGTGAGCGTCACGCCGTAGGCGATGTTGGTGTGGCCGCGGTTTTCCGAAAGCAGCAGCCGGGTGCCCTGCGGACTGACCAGGTGCAGGTCCAGATCGGCGAGTCGCGGGTGGTCGATCCGCACGCCAACCTCGGCCATGCCGACGAGGAAATCGTTGGTCACGGTCAGCACGGACTTCGTGACGATGTCGTCGTCGATCGGCTCCGGCCCGGCGCTGACCAGCTTGATCGTGTTGTCCAGCGAGATGTCGTACTCGAAAATGA
>JACNJE010000078.1:16933-37064 GCA_014382705.1 Verrucomicrobiota bacterium
CCGGTGAAGGCGAGCGCGCTGTCGACCATGTCCACCTGCCACACGCCCATCGCCGGCTGCCACTTGAAATCGTTCAGGCTGCCGGGGCCGTCGGTGAAGATGGAGCCAGGCGTCACCCGACTCGGGTTGTCATCGTCGTCGTACTGGAACAGGAAGTCGGTCGGGTACGGCTCACCCGGCAGCGGGTCGGCCAGGGTGTGGTTGTTGAGCACCACCGCGTCGCGCACGTGGCTCAACTGCCCCCACAGGTCGCCGATTTCCTGGTGGAAGATCGTGCTCGAGGCCGTAACCTTGCGGACGTAGTCGTACGGCATGCCGGCGTAGATGCCGAAGACCGACACCCCGCCCGGGTTGGACGCTGAGCCGTCCGGGATGATTGCCGGCAGCGGCATCATCGTCAGGTTGCCGTCCGGATCCATGAAGCCGTTCGGGTCGTCCGTGGAGAGGCCGACTAGGCCGTACTCGGCCGCCATCTGGTCCTCCGACTTGACGCCGATGTAAAACACCTCGTCGTCGGCCACCTTAGCGTCGTCGAACGTGACGAACTCCGTGCCGCCGCGCTCGGTGGAGCGGAACGCCGCGTCAAGCACCGACGGATCGAGGTCGAGCAGCGCCGGGTCGCGAGACACGTACAGGTCGATGTCGGCCTCGCGGGAACGTGGCGTGGAGAGGTTCGGCGGCATGAAGGTGATAAATGCGACGTGTTTGCCGAACTTTGGCTTATTATCGTCGTCCTCATCCGTCGGCAAGCCGCCGGGCGTGGAGCCGGACTGGTTCGTCGTCTGCGGCGGCGCATTGGTGAAGGTGTAAAAGTGCCATTGGTTCGTGATGCCGCGGCGGTTGGCATAGACGGTGTGGGCCGGGTCGTTCGTCTTGGCCAGGGCCGAGTTGGCACCGACCCGCTGGTGGAGCATCGGCAGGCCGTTGGTCAGCGAGGCGATGGGCGGCAGATCGATCGCTTCCGGCTTGTCGGTTCGGATTTCGAACGCGCCGCCGACCTCCGGGTTGGCGCTGGACATCACGAGCGCGAAGTCCTGCACGACATCGACGTGGTTGGCCGGCGTCTCGGTGTCGTAAAACGCCGACAACGAGTCGACGTTCACGCGGCGCGCGTAGACGGTGACGCGGTACTGCTCCGCGCTTGGCTCCTCGATGAAGACGTTCTCGACGTTGTTGATCACGTCGTTGGTCACACCCATCGAGCTGAAGACCGACGCGCCGATGTTGTTGCCGTAATAGACCTCGTTGGTGTCGCCCGAGTCTCCCGTCAATCCGCCGCCGGGATCGTTGGGATCGCCGGGATCACCGGAATCGGGCGAACCGCCTTGGCCAAGCGACGAGTGCGAGAGCGGCGTGACGATCAGGTCGAGGTCATTGACCAGCTTGACGGCAGCGTTCGGGTTGCCGGGCGGGTCGGTCCAGGCCAGCGTGAAACGCAGCGGGTAATGCAGGGCGTTGGTGCCGAGCGTGATCTCCCACGAGCGGCTCTCGCCGGTGGCCAGGGCGTTGGTCAGGCTCTGGTCGATGAAGCGCATGGGCCAAGCGGCCTCGTCGGTCCGGTTGTCGTCAGCCAACGCCGGCACGGCGCGGCCCAGATTGGGCAGCCCCCAGCCCTGGTGGTTGACCGCGCCGCGGACATTGTGGTCGTACCGCGCATCGACCGACGCCGCGCTGTTGATCAACAGCGCCTTGAGCAGCGCCGGGCTGTTGGTGCGCTTGAGGCGGCCGGTGTAAAATTCCTGCATCAACGCCAGCATGCCGCTGATCGCCGGGGCGGCCACGCTGGTGCCGGAGCCGTACCGGTATTGGTCGCCGAGCTGCTCGTCCAGTTCCCGCCTCGCCTCGGCCCTTTCCTCGCTGCGATGTCGCCATCCCCCGTAAACGTACGCCTCGTCCCCATTGAGCGTATTGGTGGTGGTAGTGATTGAGTCGTCCCAATCCGATGTTTTCGTCGAGATGATGAACGCCCCCGGCGCGACCAAGTCCGGCTTGAAGCGGCCGTACTGCCCCTCGATGCCGATGCCGACATTGCCCCGGCTTGAAAAATAGGTCACCTGGTTGTCGGAATCGGTCTGGCTGGCGAACGGCGTGTTGGTGGTCGTGGTGACCTCCTCCTTCGTGACCTCGTTTCCGTCCTCGTCGGTCTCGGTGACGGTGTTGGTCTCGTACGATTTCGACTCGACGGCAATCTCGCGGAGGGTCTCGATTGCGCCGACGGTGATCACGTTCTTGGCCGTGCCGGGCGCGGAGACAGAGTTCGGGCTGGCGTTGAGCCCGTTGACGCTGCCCGCCCCGGAGTTGCCGGCCGGGAAGACGTAAATCACCTGCTGGTCGCCGGGCCGCTCCGGCAGCGCGTCGCGCGTGGCGGCGTCGTAGCTGGCGGCCGCCCAGGTGTAGTCGTTTTCCTCGTCGTACTCCCAACTGTTGTTGGAGATCAGCACGTTGACGCGCGACTTGCGGTCGTAATTGTACGTGGCCGACTCGGTCTGCAGCCAGCGATCCGAGACGTGGTTGTTCGCGTTGCGGTCACCGGAGCGCAGCACGTGCAGCTTGGCCTTGGGTGCCATGCCCTTGAAGTCGGGATCGTTGAGGGAGCCGGGCGGTGGGTTGGTCTTGATCGTGTCCGACCCGGCGCCGTCCCCGGCGATGATACCGGCCACGAACGTCCCGTGGCCGTTGGAATCGCTGGTCGCCGGCCCCTTGATCCGGTTGCCAAACGCGGCGTGACTGTCGTCGACGCCGGTGTCGTTGACGTTGACGTAGATGCCCTGCCCCGTCAGGTCAAGGTGATCCTCGCTCATCACGTTGGTCACCGCGCCGGCGGCGTTGGTTTGAACCGTGTACACCTCGACCCCGAGGCGCGGCCGGGTGAGGTCATTGGCCAAGCGGCGCGGCCGATGCCGCTCAAGGCCCTGCACCCCGGTGAGCCGGGCCAAGGCGGCCAGTTTGCCGCCCGGGACGCGGGCGACGAGCTTGGCCCCGAACGGCGTGCGATCCTGCGCGAGCACCTCGACGCCCAGCTTGGCCAGGCGCTGGGCCACGGCCGGCTCGCTCTCCGGGAACAGCACCACGTTGAGCAGCGCCCCCTCCGGCAGCGCCCGGCCGGTGAGCGCCATCTCGAGCAGTTTCATCTCCAGCTTGTAATACGGCTCGAACGGCAGGACCGACTGCGTGCCGGGCCAATTGGCCAGCCGCGCCGCGCCAGCAGCATCGACCCGCACGAGGTAGGCGTTGTTGGGGATGTACGAAATGATCGTGCCGCCGCTCGCGCCGATGTGCCGCCGGAACGCCGCCGTGGCCGGGCCGCGCGCTTGGGCGATGTACGTCAGCGGATCGCCGTCGGCCTTGAGTTCGGCCGGGATCGGCAGCGCTTGGCCAAGCGCGGTGTCGATGAAGGCGTTGCGCAGCAGCACCGCCGTCTCGTTGCGGACGAGGTCGCCGATCGGCGCGCCGGTGTTCCGGAGCCGGAACGGGAACGGGTTCTCATCGGCCGGGGCCGTCTGCGGCAGCGCAACGGCCACCGGCTTGGCCAGGCGTTGCGGCGCGACCGCCGGCGCTTGGCCAAGCGCCGGCGCAGGTTGGCGCGTGACCGGCCCCCGGCTGATGCCGAGGTAGGCCAAGCCGGCGACGAGGGCCGTCAACAAAACTGCGGAGAGTGTCTGCCTGTTTTTCATCCTGCGCTATTCCTCTGCCAGCACTTGGTAATCCTCCACCACGGTCCGGAACACCTGGTTGGTGCCTTCCCACTGTTCCTCGAGCTTGTAGGTGGTCTTGGTGAACACCTCGCCGACGATGGCGTAGTTGGTACACATGCCGTAGTAGCGGCCGGGGCGGGTCACGATCGAGTTTTCCGCCGGCTTGAGCGCCTGGCCAAAGGCGTACACCGTGACTCTCGGCTCGTCCTCCTTGAGGAGCGACAACACCTGCTGCGGAATCCACTCCATCACGTTCTCATGGATGCCGTACTTCTGCTGCTCGGTCGGCAGCGACCCCGGCAACGTCAACGCCATCGGCTGCGGCCGGAGCGGGCCGGGAATCGGCCCGGGCCGGTCCACGTTGGGCACCCATTTGGTCTCGCCCAGGTTGAGGTAAGGCGAAAACTCGGTCAGCGTCGGCGTCGACAACACGTCCCCAAGCGTGCGGAAACCGCCACGCGCCAGGCGCATCTGGTGCAGCCCCGGGATGATGCTGGCTTGGCCGTTGATCCACATGGTTGGCAGGCCGTGCGTGCCGTGCAGAATCCAGTCCAGTTGCGGCGCGGCCGTCGGGTCCGGCAACGGCGGCTGCATGAGGTGCGGCTCCTCCGCCGTGCCCACCTCCGCCACGTACGCGCCGAGTATCGGGCTGTCCGGCAGGGAGTTGGACAGGACTGGCACGCCGCTGAACACCGCGGCCCAGGCGGCGGCGTTGGTCTGGTTTACCGAGAGCAGCCCGCTGGCGGCGTCGGCGTTGGGCGCAGTGGTGAAGAGCTGCAGCAGCCGCCAGTCGTTGGTCGGGTGGGTGGTGTTGAGGCCAAGCAGCGGCGACGGCAGCAGCGGATGCGTGCCGGCATGGTATTCCTGGAGGTTGACGAGGCCGTCCACGTCGGCGTCGAAGTAGGCGTCCGGTTTTTGCGGGTTCAACCCGTAAAGCGTCTCCCAGTAATCGGGCATGCCGTCGCGGTCGCGGTCGAAGCCCTTCACCAAATTGTGCACACCGAAGCTGCCGGACCACGCCCACCAGTTCGTCAGCGAAGCAACGCCGGATTTCAGGTACATCGTCTGCCACGACGTGCCCCGGTGCACCCGGCCCAGCCAGCCGATGCCGGGGAACTTGTTGTCGGGAAACTGCCACGCGTCGCTGCCGGTGATGAGCGGATCCTTGGTGTAATAGTTGAAGGTGTTGACGTCTGGCATTGGCCCGCCGCCGCCCCACGGCCGGTACCGCTCGTTGATCCGCCCAAGGTTGCTGGGCGGCCTCGGCGTGTTGGGCGGCCGCAGGTAAACCACGTTGTTGGTGCTGAACCGGTCGGTGATGACCGGGTCGGTCAGGTCATTGACGGTGTAATGGACGAGCGGGTCGTTGGCCTGCCACGAGGCGCGCTTGTAAATCTTGCGGGTCGGCGTGAACGGTGCCTGCTTGCGGATGAGGTCGGACGGGTTGCGCGGACGGTTGCGGCCCTGGAGAAAGTCGTTGAAATCCTGTATGGCCTTATCCTTGTTCCGCCCGGCATACGGGTCATTGTTGTAGCTGCGCCAGTAGGCCGTGCTCACCGGTTTCTCGCCACTGGACACCTTGATCTGGTTGATGATGCCGAAGGTCGGGCTGCGCGCGCCCCGGCTGGCGTCCACCCGGTTGGTGTCCCAAAAAGCGCCCTCCGACAACGACCAGAACGGCTCGGCACCGGCCTGCCCGCTGGTCAACTGCGTGATGTCCATCGAGGTGACCAGGTTGTCGAGGTTCACCGCGTCCACCACGCGGTCCAGGTCGAGGTCCACGAGGAAATACTGGATACGGTTGGTGATGTGCAGCTTCCAGTCCGGCACGGCGTACCCGGTCTCGAACACGTTGGTCGAGGCACGGGTGGCCGGGAAGAACCGCTTGAGGCCGGTGCTGTAGATGGAGTTGGTGATGGTGGTCGCGGCGGCGTTGAGCGGCACCTTGAACTCCCTCCCAAGCCATTCGTTCGGCGCAAGCGTGGTGAACCGGCTGTACGGCGTCGAGACCAGGTTCGTGAGCAGGCGCGGCAGTGCGACGCCGGAGCGGTTCGTGACACTGTGATCCCACAGCCCGATCTGGTACTGGTGCCGCACGTCCATGCCCAACCGACGCGGGTAGGCGTTGGTGTACGAGTTCCAGCCCTCGATACCGAAAACGTTGGTAATGCCAAGGGTGTACATCTGGTTCGTCCGCCAGTTACGGCTCATCGCCGGGGTGACATTGGCCAAGGCTCCCTTGTTGACCTCGAGCCGGCGCGACACCTGCACGATCGATTCCACCGAGTATTCGTTGAAGTTCGGCAGTCCCTTCTTCGCGCCGACAATCCATGGCACGCCGTGGATGCCGATGTGCAGATCGGTGTCGAACTTGAACTGCGGCCGGAGCACCACGTTGGTCAGGTCGAAGAAGCCTTGGCGGCGAATCCGCTGCCAGTCGTTGGTCACCTCCGTGTAACGGGAGATGAACAAACCGGTGCCGCCGCCGGGGCTGGCATATTTGCGGAACACTGGCCGCATGACGGTCGGCGGATGCGGATACACCAGGCGATTGGTGGTCGCATCATAAATGTTCGCTGCCACCTGCAGCAACCGGTGCACCTCCGGCGTGTAGGCGTTGGCCGGGAAAAGCTGAATGCCGCTCGAGACGGCGTTGGTCGGATTGAACACGGCCTGGTTCAGGCGCACTGGAAACAGTGGATGCCGCATCCCGGTGATGCCGATGTCCGGGTTGACCACCTTGCCGCCGATGAAGCCGGCGGTGTGGATGTTGCCGGTGACCGGGTTGGTCACCGAGCGCGTCATCAGGCTGGCCCGGAGCATCGCATGGGCGGCGCGGTTGATGAACGCATCGGCGGTCCAGTTGGTCTGCGTGTTGTGCCCGGTGAACCAGTCGTTGGCGTAGTTGATGTTCAGCTTGCCGCGCAGCGCCGGCTCGGAGTCGACGCCCATCTGGCTGAGCAGCCGGTAATAGGTGTAACGGTCGTAGGAATCGAGCCGCTTCCGGGTGTACATCGACTTGGGCCGGACGTTCATCGCCTGGCGAAGGCGCGACACGAAGTTGTCCGCCTTCTGCGGCCGCTCGGCGTACGGCTGGAAGGTGAGCAACTGCTGCACGTCCGTGAAGCGGCGTGGATTCTCGGCGCCTGGCCAAGGGGCGTTGGCCGGGTCCACCCGCAAACCGTCCTCGCTGTCCAGCATCGGGGTGCTGTTTAGAATCAACGGGCCGTCCGAGTAATCGTCGATCATGTTCCACCCGAATCTTGGGTCGTTCGGCAACAGGCCAAGCGCAGGCAGGATGCCGGAGAGGGTGCGCCGCGAGCCGTAGTAGCGGTGCATCATGATGTCCCGCGCGTCTGAGAAGGCCCAATAATTCGCCACGGGGAAATCCAGCCCCTTGGGGTTCACGGGCCGCGATCTCCAGTCGTAGTAGTATCGCCATTGGACGGGGTTCAACTGGCGCAGAAAACCGGCCAGGTTCAGTTCCCACGAGCCGACGCCCTGGTTGCGCATGAAGAGGAACTGGTTGCGCGCGCCGACGGGGGTGTCGAGCCTCGGGTTCATCGGATCGCGGGCCTGGTTGTGGATGTGGTTGATGTCCAGCGAGCGGCCGGTCGGCAGGATCATGTAGGCGTATCGCCCAATGAAGCGGTTGGTGGGGCCGTGCGCGAAGGCCGGGCTTTCCAACTGGCCAATCCACTCGGGATCGCCAACAAAATAATCGGTGGCCAACTGGTTGTCCGGACGCTGATCCCCCGGCCAGGGCGGTGACAGGGAAGGAGGCCCCACGACCGGGCGACCCTGCCAGTTGGTCACCACCTGCAGCCCGGTCGGCTCGTAGGCCCGGTTGCGGTTCAGGTCGAGATAGAACCGGAATTCCTCCACCGCGTTATATTTCTTCGGCCGCCAGCCCAGCGCGTTGGTGTCCACGAACACCGGCGGTCGCGCCAACTCGTGCAGGTTGGCCAGGTTGATCAGCAGGTCGTCCGGGGTCAGCGATCGGCCGTTCGGGTAGACGTAGCTGACGTTCGTCGGGGACACGCCGCCGGGCACGAACCCGGTCCGGTTGAGGTAGTTCGTCGAGACCGAGAAGTCGTAGGCCAGGGGATCCTGCGCGGCGACCATCCGGCCGACCACCCTCGCCAACGCGCTGGCGGCGGCGGTCTCGGCCATCAGCTTGGCGCTGACCTGGTCAGAGACCACCGTCACGGAGGCACGCTCCCGCTGGCTGATGCTAAGGAACACCACCGTCATGGCGGTCACCATTCCGAGCATGATCAGGGTGATGACCAGCGCCGCGCCTTGTTGTGTCGTGTAACGATTCACTTCATGTCCCGGATGGGCACCCGCTGCCGAAACAGCGTCACCCTGCCGATTTGCCGGCCGAGGTAGTTGACCTGCGCCGCCTTCGGCATCGCCCGCACCTGCTTGAGCACCTGCGGCTCCACCACCGCCATCTCCACGTCGAAATAATCCGGCAGCGCCCCATAAAACTGAACCTGGCTCTGCCCGCCGCGATCCTCCATCAGCGTTCCGTCCACCGGGGGTTGGGGGGCGTCGGGATCTTCGGGAGGAAAAAGCAATTGGCCAGCCGCGTCGCGCCGCTCGAGGTTCAGGCCAAGCGGATCGTAGTACAGGCTGCCGTGGCCAAGCGGACGGCCCAACCGATCGTACGGTGAGATCCGCAGGTGGATCACCCCATCGGCGACCGTCTCGAATCTCTCGGAGGGGGCGTAGATCACCGTGTCAAAAAAGAAACGGTTGAAAAGTTCCGTCTTGTTAACCAGCGCTTGGCCAGCCGCAGCAACGCGCAGGGTGCCGTTGGTCTGGTAACGGGCAAGAGTGCCGATGCCGTTGGTCGCGCCGACCACCCGGTAACTGGTCACGAAAAAACCGGAGTCGCCGCGGCCGGTGAAGGTGAATTCCTGCAGGATATTCGTCCGGAATCCCTGCGCCAGGTCGTCGTCATCCCCCTCCGGGGTCAGGGCGTCCGACTGGTAGGCCAGCAGCAGCGCCGAGTTGCCCGGCGTGATGCGTGAGTGAAAGCTCTTGCTGCCGGAATAGGTGAGGAGCGTCCGTGGGTCGGTGATGGCCGGGTAGCCGCTGATCTCCATTTGCGACAGCTCACGGACGATCATTTCCATCGCGGCGCGGCCGGCCTCGTTCACGTCCACCTGGGCGGCGTTCTTGCGCAGCGCCATCTGCGTCTGGTTGAACAACGCGTACAGCGTGTAAATGACGAGCGTCATCACCGACACGGCCACCATCAACTCCAGAAGGGTGAACGCCCGACTGTTGCCGGTCCGCATGCGGGTGTTGTCCTGTCTGCTGTTCATTGGCCCACGACCCCCTTGGGCACGCTGTACCGGTTCGGCTCAAAAAAGAAAAACGGCGAGGTGATATCCTCCTGAAACCGGCCCGTCGCCGTCTCGATCGGGTTAAACAGGCTGCGGTTGACAAGCCGGCCGGCAACCACCGTGCGAAACACTTTCCGGTTCGGCCCCGGCCGCTCATCCCCGCCGAAGACATATTCCGGCCATTGGAAGGTCAGTTTGATCTCGTAAAAGTTCAGCTTGCGGAAACGGTTGGCGTCGATGGCAAATTTGTTGCCGGACAGGTTCCCCCAGTCGCCCATCGTGCGGATCGGCCGCACCTCAGAGGTCAGTCGATAGGAAAACGCCATCTCCTTGGCGGCCTCGCCCTTGTCCACCGCGCTGCCGCTGATCGCGCGCACCTTGGCCCGAATCCAGTTGTACCGCTGCGACGGGTTGTTGATCTGCGGCCAGTTCTTGACCGTGACCGGCCCCACTAGGTCGGCCTGTGCCGGCAGGCTCAACAGCCCGATGATGGCCGCGCCCTGCACGCCCCTTGGCAGCTCGATGTGGCTGTCCCCGGCCGCCGCCGGCACCGGTTCCCAGCGGTAAACCTTGGAGTTGGATCCCTGTATCTCGATGAACGCAATGTGGTTGGTCAGGTCGTTCATCCCGGTGGCGCCGCTGCGGATCGCCTCCATCCAGAACATGCCGTCCTGGTTGATGATGGTTTCCTCACGATTGTCCTTCTGGACGTTGATGCCGATCGGCAGCACGCCGATGATGGCGACCAGCGCAAAGGCGATGACGCCCAGGCAGATCACCAGCTCGATGATGGTGAACCCGGCCCGGCCCCGGTGCGGCGGCGTGTTGTGTTTCCGCAGGTTCATCTGATGTTGCCCACCTCCAGCCCGGCGTCGGTCTCCACCCGGGCGCGGCCGGTGAGGTGGTTCACACGAATTCTCGTGTGGTACCACCGTTCAGCCAAATCGCTGAATCCACCGGTGGCCAGTACATCCGGCCTCGTCGGCCGATAGTTGCCAAAACGATCCCGCTCATGAAACACGCTGCCCTCAACCAGCGGGATGATCTCGTCGCGCCCCGCCGGGATGAACTTGCCAAATCCGTCCCGCTTGACCAGCTGCCCCCGCGAGTTGAACGCCACGTGCGGCAGCCGGGCCGGGCTGCTATCGGCCAGCGGAAACGGAATCATCGGCGGCTGGGGCGGATGCCCGTTAAAATGGTCGCGGAGGAATCCGTCGCCGTACTCGTCGCCCGGACCATAATCGTGCACGCCCTTGCGCCATGCCATGAACTTGTACGGGGCGATCAGCATGCCCTTCGGCAGCCGCTTCCACTCAGTGAGGTAGTTGGGGAGACTCCACCCGGGCTGGTCGCCCACCGAGCGCATCGACATGATCGCGTAGCCGCTGAACTGCTTCTCCAGCATGTTGGTGAGCGAGAGCAGGCGCGGATCCTTCTTGCGCGGCGGCAACTGTTCGCGATCCACGTCCTTGATGATCTCCCAGATGTTGGTGGGGGTGAAGACGACGTACACGGTCGAGCGGTTGCGCAACGCGATCTGCCGGGCGTACCGTATGTCCTCCACCAGTTGGCGCGTCGCGCCCTTCTGGGTGGCGCTGCGCCCGAGCCCCTTCATCGCCGGCAGTGAAATGCTCGTCAACAGGGCAATGATCCCGATGACCACCAGCAACTCGAGCAAGGTGAACGCACCCAGACCGGCCCACCGCGCTTGGCCAAGCGCTTGGCCAGCCGTTGCGGCTTGCCACCGGTTGGTGCGTGAATCATTCATGTCATCGTCCCCGCTTGGCCAAGGTCACTGCCAACTCAGGATATTGTCCTTGTTGACCCCCTGGTTTGCCTTCTCATCCGCGCTGGCCAGCCCGTCGGGGCCGAGGGACCAGACCAGCACCGGCGCGTTGGCTTGATACCCGCCCTTGACCTTGGTCAAGCCGGTTAATCCTTCATTTCTTTCTGCCGCTGACACAGAACCTAATCCGTAAAAGGCATCAATTGTTTTGCCGTCGTAGTTTGCATCCACCGTGACGATGTACGGGCTGCCCCACGGATCGCGGAACACGCCGTCGCTCCCCACCCCGCCCAGCGTCGTCGAGGTCACGTCCTTGGCATTGAGAAAGTTCACCTTCTTCGGGTTCATCCGGTGGTTCCGGTTCGAGGTCGGGCGGCCGTTGCGGAATCTTTCCTGCGCCCGCAGGATCGCCAGCAGCTCGGCATTGCTCACCTGCACCCGGCCCTCGGTGGCGATCTTCGGGAGCAGCTCGCCCTTGGGGTTGGTCAGGCGCCGGGCGGAGTTGCCGGTCATGTGCATGGTGCCGTAGGTGTAGTCCGGTGTTTTCAGCTGATCCGTGACCTGCGTCGGGAGCGGGAACCGGCTGTACTCCGCCTGGTAGGCCCGCACCGCGCCGGAGATGTTCTGCATTTCACTGCGAACCTGCGCTTTCTTGGCCGAGTCCTTGGCCTTGCCCAGCGTCGGCAGGATCATCGCAGCCAGAATGGCGATGATGCCGATCACCACCAGCAATTCCACCAGGGTGAAACCACGCGTGGCCGTCGCAATGCCGGGAGTCGTTTTGTTCATTTTCATGGTTCGTTTGTTGTTCAAAAGTCAGGTCACCGTTTTTGCTTTTTGTAATCTCTGTGCAGCTTCTCCCGTGGAAATGTATCTTCGCGCCAGTTGCTGATGACCAGCACCTCGTCGCCCACGACGATCTCGGCCCACAGGTCGTGTTTGCCGATGTTGTTCACCACCCGTTTGCCGGTCACATACCGCCACGGGTTTACGCCCTTGGCCACTTTGCCGTGGTGCCGGACAGGGTGGTCGTCGCGTTGCATCGGCCACGGCACCGGCGCGCAGAGGACATGCACCTCGTCGGGATGGTGAATCTCGTGGCCGTGCCCCTCGTCGTCGTCATCGTGCTCCTCGCTGACATGGCGGACGGTTTTCGGGTTGGGCTCGAAGAAGATCTTCAACTCCGACACACTCCGCGCCGTGTTCACGAACCCCTCCACCCCGAAGTGCTCCTCTATCATCTCCAAACTCATCACATTTCCCGACTTGGGATCGCGGAACGTTTTGCGCGCCGGACTGTATAGTGCTCCGGTCAGCTCGTAATACAGCGAATTGAGCGCCGGGTTATTCTCGTTGCACGGCGGGTAATGGCCGAACTTCGCCTTGTACGCCTCGATGGCTGTCTCGATCGCCGCCAACTCCGCCCGGGTGCGCGACTCGCGCATCTTGCGGCTGGCCGTGCCGCTCAGGCCCACCACCAGCGACGCCAGGATGCCGATGATCACGATGACCACCAGCAACTCCACCAGCGTGAACCCGCGCCGCGCCCCTCTGTTTTTCTTCGACTGTTTCATTGATCCTTCGTCTCCTGTTCCAACCGTTCGCTCATCCACTGCTTAATCATGCTTTGATAGCCCAAATACCGCGACCGCGCCAGGCGCTTGATCTTGGAGAGCATCCGCGGATCCATCCGCAGCGAGATGGTGACCGACTCGATCCCCTCCCCGCTCTGCGCCAGCGCCAGTTCCATCAATCGCGGCGCAACGCCGGTGTCCGCCCAGTAGGCGGCTTCCGCATTTTCGCCATCGAACTGCGGCACTTCTTCCCAATCGCTGATCTGGTTCATTCCGGTTTTTTTTCATGCGCCGCCTCATGGCTCACCCGATCTTTTGGTTCATCTTACGCTGATAGAAAAAGGTTTCATCCTCCGTGAAACCCCGGGCCATCACCACGCGAATCTGTTTGCCGTTGGTTCGATAGACGCTGAAAATCCCGTAACCCGATGCCGCCATGCCCAAGTTGAAATAGCGCGACTCCCCGGCGTAACGGGGCGAGTCGGGCAACAGCTTGCAGGAAAACGGATCCTCGAACGACTCCTCCACGTCCTTCGGGGCCAACCCTTCCCACTCAAACGGCATGTCTGCCCAGTCAAAATCCATCTCCGCTGAACGAAAAATACGCCCCGACCATACATTGTCAATACATTGTCAGTACATTTTCGAAAAATGTTTTGACAGGCTCTTTCGTCGATAAAACCATTGATTCCCAATGTTTTCCGATCTTTTGGCGGTTTCGATTGACTCACCACCCACCGCGCCCCAACCATCCGCACCCCAAGCCAAGCGCTTGGCCCCGTGATGCGCCTCTCTCATTTTTTCACCTACTACCGAAGCTTGGGCGGGGTGCAATCGATCCTCAAACGGCATCACGCCTCGGATGCCAGGCGGGGCCATGAACCCGGTTTTCTGTTCGCGTTCGAGCCGGACAATTTCGACAAACCGGACCTCACCGGGCTTGGCTTCGGCGGTGGCCACTCCATCCGCTCGATGCGCGCCAAGTTCGCGAGGCAGTCCGATCGCTTCACCGACTCGGTGGCAATCTGTCACAATATGTGGGGGTTGCAATTCCTCGCCGACCTCATGCCGGCCAAGCGGCGGGTCGGCCTGCTGCACTCGGACTGGACCGGGCTTCGGCCCCACCTCGGGTCGCAGCGCGGCCTGCTCGACGGCGTGCTGTGCGTGAGCAACGCGCTCGTCGAGAGGGTGTCCGACTGCCTGCCGGACTTGGCCAAGGCGAACCGCGTCGCGCTGATCCCGTACCCGGTCGACGGCTTGGCGGCGATGCCGGAACGTCCGCCCTTGGCCAAGCGCACGGTCGTCATCGGCTGGGTTGGCCGGATGCAGTCGGAACAAAAACGGGTCGAGCGTCTGCCCGGCTTGGCCACGGCGCTCGAGTCGGCCGGCATCGATTTTCGGCTCGAGCTGCTCGGCGACGGCCCGAGGCGAGCCTGGCTCGAGCGACAGTTGCCAAGCGGCCGCACGGTGTTTCACGGCCGCAAGTCGGGCGACGAGTACCGTGCGGTGTTGAGCGGGTGGGATTTCATCACGAGCGTCAGCGATTACGAGGGGTTGCCGATCTCGATGCTCGAGGCGTTCAGCGCCGGGGTGTTGCCGCTCTGCCCGGCGATCGGCAGCGGCGGCGACGAGTACTCGGCCAAGCTTGGCGACGAGTTTGTCTGGAACGCCTTCGACTTCGCCCAGGCGGCGGCCAAGCTCAAGTCCGCGTTGGCCCAGCCGGAGTCGGCCCTTGGCCAAGCGCGCGCCGAGGCCCGCGCGCTCACCGCGCGCCACACCGAGGCGGAATACTTCCGCGTGTTCGACACGTTCCTGCAGCGCGTTGCCGCCGAGCCGCGCCTCTCGGCGGAGCGCCTGGCCAAGCGGCCGTTTTACTTTTCCGACCGGCTTCCCTTTGGTCTAATGACGCGCCTTTGGCCAAGCGGCTGCGCCCGACGCAATGATTGACCGACCAGACCAACCCAGCGCGGCGGTGGAGCGGGAATTTCTGCACCCCGGAAAGCACCGCCCGCACTACCTCGAGCGGGTGAGTATCGTGCAGGCGCTCAGGGAGTTGCGTCCGCGCGTGAAGCCGGGAAAAATGCTCGATGTCGGCTGCGGCATGAAGCCGTACGAGAGCCTGTTGACGCAGCGCGGCAGCCGCTACTACGGCACCGACTGGCCGGTGACGATGGGCGGCTCGTACGGCGACTCGACCCGCGCCGATTTTTTCTCGGACAGCATGGTGCTGCCATTCCGCGAGGGGACGTTTGACACGGTTGTCAGCACGCAGATGCTCGAGCACGTGCGGCAGCCGGAGATCGTCATCCCGGAGATGGCCCGCGTCCTCAAGCCGGACGGCATCCTCATTCTCTCCGCGCCGATGACGTGGCCGCTGCACGAGGAGCCGCACGATTATTACCGCTACACGCTCCACGGCCTGCGGCACCTGCTGGAGGAGGCCGACTTCGAGATCCTCGACGAGATTCGCCGCGGCAACAACTGGAGCACGATGGCGCAGATGTTCCTCGACACGCAGGTCGGCAACCTCGGCCGGCGGCTGCCGGAACGGCTCTACACGGCGCTGGTCAGCCTCGCGGTGAACCACACCTGCTCGGTGCTCAACCTGTTCAAGCCGGTGCGCCGCCTCTGCCTCGGCTGGGTGATGGCGGCAAGAAAAATGTCCGACGGGGAATCCCCCCCGGCGGACATTCGACGTTCGTTGTGATGCCGGAGACTACGCGCCCCGGTAAACACCGGTCTTCCAGTTCTTGGCACCCATCGTCCGCTCAAGCGACTTGAGATTGCCGCGGCGGCGTGTCATCGCGTTGCTCACCTCGCGCGACGCCGTGGTCCAGTTGATCTTGTGCAGACTCTCGACGTACCGTTTCTTGTCGGAGAAGTTGGACGTGGCACTGCGGAGCGAGTAGCCGTTGGCCTTCAACCGGACGATGGACATCTTGCGCAGCATCGTCAGCGGCTGGCGCGGCTTGCCCAGGGTCGGCTTCCGGATCAATCGGCCGCTCTTCTCCTGCGTGTCCAGCCATTGGCCAAACTGGTCGATCAACTCCTCACGCGGCTGGGACCAGTCGACGCGGAAGTTGTGCGTTTCCTCAAACGGCATGGTCTTGTCGCTGGCCTTGCCCAGCTCGACCACGCCCGAGGCGCTGCCTTGTCCCTTGCCGGACGCCAGCGCCCGGCGGCACTCCGCGGTTTTCAGGAACGGCTCGCGGCCGCTTCCCAGTTCACGATCCAGCTCCCATTGCAGGGCACGGTGGATCAAGGTTCGTGGGGCTTTCTCCAGGACGGAAAAATCCCATTCTTCATTTGCTAGGTTTTTTTTCTTGCTCATTACTCAATTCCGATTTTGTTAATCCAAGTGCGCACTCATCACGCTCAATGGCGCATGGCGCGCGGCGTTATTGCGGTTTTCTGACATACCGTCAACACAACATTCAGGAAATATTTAGCACATCCGTGTCATTATGCAAATGATTATTTGAAATATTTTTCTTGGTATCCAAACCGCTTGATTCCCCAACCGCTTGGCCGTAAACATTCCCGCCGCCGTTTCGGCGGCCGGGAGAAATGAACCTTCACGAATACCAAGCCAAGCAACTGCTCGCACGCCACGGGGTCGAAGTCCCTGGCGGCCAACCCTGTACGACTGCCGACGAGGCCCGCTCCATCGCCGAGAAACTGTTCGCCGACGGCCAGGAAATGGTCGTGCTCAAGATCCAGATCCACTCCGGTGGCCGGGGCAAGGGTGTGTTCAAGGACGGCTTCAAGGGCGGCGTGCACCTCTGCAAGTCAGCCGACGACGTCCACGAAAAAGCCAAGGCGATGCTCGGCAACACCATCGTCACCAAGCAAACCGGCGAGGCAGGCCGGCAGGTCCACACCCTGCTCGTCGCCAGCGGCGAGAAGATCGTTGACGAATTTTACCTCGCCGTGCTGCTCGACCGCGAAACCTCCCAGCCGCTCATCATGGCCAGCCGCGAGGGCGGCGTCGACATCGAGGAAGTCGCCGAGACCAATCCCGACGCCATCGTCAAGCTCAACGTCGATCCCCTGCTTGGCCTGCAGCCTTATCAGGCCCGCAACTTGGCCAAGGCGCTTGGCCTCAGCGGCAAGTTGATCCACTCCGGGGCGAAGCTCATTGCCGGGGTATACAAGACTTGGTGGGCGTGCGACGCCACGATGGTGGAGATCAACCCGCTCTGCATCGTCGAAAGCCCGGACGGCTCCCAAAAGATCGCCGCGGTTGATGCCAAGATTTCCATCGACGGCAACGCACTGCATCGGCACAACGACATCGCCGAAATGCGCGACCTCAACGAGGAGGCCGAACTGGAGGTTGAGGCCAGCAAGTTCGACCTCAATTACATCAAGCTCGACGGCAACGTCGCCTGCCTCGTCAACGGCGCCGGTCTCGCCATGGCCACGATGGACGCCATCAAGCATTACGGCGGCGAGCCGGCAAATTTCCTCGACGTCGGCGGCAGTGCCTCGACGGAGCAGGTGACCGCCGCATTCCAAATCGTCCTCAAGGATCCCAACGTCAAGGCGATCCTCGTCAACATTTTTGGGGGCATCATGAACTGCAACACCATCGCCGAGGGCGTCGTCGCCGCCGCCGAGGCCACCCAGCTAAAGTTGCCGCTCGTCGTGCGACTCGAAGGCAACAACGTCGTCGCCGGCCGCAAGACTCTCGCCGACTCCGGCCTCACCCTCATCGGCGCGGACAGCATGGCCGAGGCCGCCCAAAAAGTCGTCGCCGAGGCCGCCGCTTAACCCAAACTTAATTTCACAACAGCATGGCCATTCTCGTTCAACCCAACACCAAACTCCTCGTCCAGGGCATCACCGGCAGCTTCGGCGGCCGGCACACTCAACTCAGCCTCGACTACGGCACCCATGTCGTCGCCGGCGTCACCCCCGGCAAGGCCGGGCAGAAATTTGAAGACACCGTCCCGATCTTTGACGGCGTCGCCGAGGCCGCCCGCGAAACCGGCGCCACCGCCTCCGCGATTTTCGTGCCGCCGCCCTTCGCCGCCGACGCCATCCTCGAGGCAGTCGCTGCCGGGCTCGAGTTGGTCGTCGCCATCACCGAGGGCATCCCCGTGCGCGACATGATCGAGGTCAAGGCCGCGATCGCAGGATCGGCCACCCGGCTCATCGGCCCGAACTGCCCCGGCGTCGTCACCCCCGGCACCGGCGAAGATTCCCACGGCGGCTGCCGCATCGGCATCGCCCCCGGCTACATTCACAAGGCGGGCGACATCGGCGTCGTCAGCCGCAGCGGCACCCTCACCTACGAGGCCGTGTGGCAACTCACCTGCAACGGCCTTGGCCAATCGACCTGCGTCGGCATCGGCGGCGACCCCGTCCCCGGCAGCACGCACCTCGACATCATCAAACTGTTCAACGACGACCCCGGCACGCGCGGCATCATCATGATCGGCGAAATCGGCGGCTCCGCCGAGGAGGAAGCCGCAGCGTGGATCAAGGCCAACTGCAAAAAACCGGTCGCCGGATTCATCGCTGGAACCACCGCCCCGCCGGGCCGCCGCATGGGCCACGCCGGCGCGATCATCAGCGGCGGCAAAGGCACCGCCGAAGCCAAGATCGAAGCGATGGAAGACGCCGGAATCAGTGTCGCCGAAACCCCCTCCCAAATGGCCGAGGCCCTGATGCGGATCCTCTAAGCCAAGCGCTTGGCCGAGCGCAAGCGGCGTCTCAACTTCTCTTTCTCACGCGACGCCGCGTGGAAGGTGAGCGGTAAAGAAGGAATCCGCAGAGGACGCAGATTTCCGCAGATCAAAAAACAACAACCAATCTGCGTTCATCAGCGAAATCTGCGGATATTATAAGAAATCCTGTCTATCCTTCCCATCCATGTACATTTCCCCATTTTCGTGCCTGTTCGCGTTTTTCGTGGTCAAAAAATCCGTGTTAATCCGTGGAATCCGTGTCTTTTCTTCGCGTTGGTTGACGTCCGTTCGCGGTTTCAAAGAAAAAGTCTCCCGCCGTTTCCGACAGGAGACTTTGTTTCGTGCGCTCCCTTCTCAACCTAACCCATAATCAGTTCCCGGCTCACAGCGCTTGGTTTCCGGTTTCCAACCGCTCACCGCTCACTGCCATCACTGCTCACTCCTGCTATTCCACCCACACAAACCGATCATATCGCTTGGACTGTGACACGTCGCAACAAACAAACTGATTTTAAAGATTATTAAACAAGTTTTAGACTCATAATTTCTGCGCAGCAATATTTATTGTCCAGCATTGCTGATCAATCGCTGAATGAGTTCACAAACGTGCTCCGCCTGTTGTTCGTTGATATTCTGGTTTTCGATCAATGATCGTTTAAACTCGATCGTATGTTCGTCATCTCCATCTCCAAAACCGATAGTCAACTCCTTTCCAAATAAATATTTCACAACACCCAACAGCAATCCTATAATAAACAGAGTAATAGCAAGCATGCCGCTGGCATCCAGCGTTGCCGCTGTCAAAGCTGAAAAAACCACAATATAACCGATAGCCGCTTTCCACGGTTTTGCATAGCCGTAACTAGTTTTATTGACCTTATTGATTGGTATCAGTATCGACTGCTTTCCTGACAAAGAAGTTGAACTGAATTCAATGCGGCTCCCTGTCGCTGTTAGGGTAACGGTCGGATCCAATCCCAGTAGTGACATCAACCAAGATATGAGGCCCGAACTACGACCGGAGATCAGCACGAAAACACCATCGGCATCCGGCTCATCAGACGCTCGCCATTTTTTGATTACTTTAGCCATTTTTTCCTTTCTGTGTTGGGTTTGTTTTCCTTGATATTACCGCTTGAACGACGGTAAGTAACAAATAGGATTTAACTTAAGAGCTGCTTTTCTCCTCGCCTGCTTTCGGCGAATCAGGAGGGGTAGTATCTTTACCTGATTTGGCAGAAACATTCAGGTTGACCGAACTTTCATCTGAAATGTTTCTTGAGGCAGGGCTGTCAACAGAGAGACTAAAAAGCCCCTGAAACGAGTTGGGAAGAAAAACCTTATCTGCGGGATTTTGACTGATTTTATCGAACCCTTCCAGGTATTTTTGCGCCAATAAAAAATCTGCAGCCTGATTGCCCACCAAGTTGCTCAACGATTTCAAGTATTGCGTTTCTGCCTCAGTAATAAGTTCCAACGCCTTCGCCTGCCCCTCTGCCTTTAGAATTGCAGCGTTTCTTTGGGCTTCAGCTACTTTGACCTCTGCGATCGCTTCACCTTCCGCTTTCGATACAGTTGCTCTCCTTGAGCGTTCAGCCTCCAATTGCTGAAGCATGGCCTTTGAAGTTTTGTCATCCGTCTTTAATTCCTCAATTTCGACACGGATAAACCGCACGCCCCACTTCAAACCAGCATCAATCAACTGAGAAACAACCGCTTCGTTAATTTGGGTTCTTTGAGATAGCACTGCATCCAATTCATTAGCCCCAACAACAGCGCGCAATGCACCCAGCACAAGTTCAAGAAGGGCTTTGGGCAGGATGTCTACTTCGTAAAGAGCTTTCTTAGGATCTGTAATACGCCAGTAGTAAACTGCGTTAACTTCGATCATTGCGTTGTCCTTGGTGAAACATTCGCGTGGGCGTGTGTTCGTCTGTTGTTCTGTTAACTCGATGAACACCCCATTTTTATGGTTCTTCGACGTTTTCAGTGGAATTGAAGGGTTGAAGAGAGGGGCTGGGGGAGT
>JACNJE010000084.1 GCA_014382705.1 Verrucomicrobiota bacterium
GCTAACCACAGTCTAGCGCCTCCCCTTCGGTGTCCTTTCTTAATGAGTCAACAGGCACCGACCGCACACCAGTTTAGCGACCCTTGAACGGGGGGCAATCCCAAACCTGAACGATACCGTTGTTGAGTTAATGGAGAGTTTAGCGACCCTTGAACGGGGGGCAATCCCAAACGGTTCGAGAGTATCGTAGAAGTCGAACGCCAGTTTCGCCCCCCGGCGGTGTTATTCCCTATTGAGTCAACTGGTGCGATCGTTTGGTGATCTATTGATGAGCTTGTTTCTGATTGCTTGCGGATGCAAGCAATCAGAAACAAGCTCATAGTTCGCATTAACCCGGCAGCAGTGACTTCCAGTCTATTGTGGGGTGGCCGGCGGCGATGATGGAGGGGTTGCGGAGGTCTTTGCGGCCGTAGGCCAGTCGGTAGCCGTCGAGGGTGCAGACGGCGCCGCCGGCTTCCTCGAGGATGCATTGGGCCGCGCCGGTGTCCCATTCCATCGTCGGGACGAAGCGCGGGTACAAATCGGCCGCGCCCTCGGCGACGAGGCAGAACTTGAGCGAACTGCCCATGCTGACGAGTTCGGCGTTGGGCAGATTTTCGAGCATGGCGGCGACCTTCGGGCCGGCGTGATCGCGGCTGGCCACGATGCGCAGCTTGGTTTTGTTGGCTTCCGAGACGCGGATCGCCACCGGTTCCGCTTGGCCAAGCCGCTTGAAGGCACCGTCGCCGCGAGCCGCGAAATATTCCAAGCCGGACGCCGGGGCGAGCACGACACCGATCGTTGGTTCGCCGTTTTCGATCAGGGCGATGTTGACGGTGAACTGGCCGGTTTTTTTGATGAACTCCTTGGTGCCGTCGAGCGGATCGACGAGCCAAAAGCGTTTCCAGCCAAGCCGCTCCTCGGTGCTGATGCCTTCCGACTCCTCGGACAAAACCGGGATGTCCGGCGTGAGTTGCGCCAGCGCGCCGACGATGCAGTTGTGCGCGGCGCGGTCGGCCTGTGTGAGCGGCGAGTCGTCCTCTTTCGTCTCGACCTCGGCCGGGTCGTCGTAAGTTTGCAGGATCGCTTCACCGGCCTTGACAGCGATCTGTCGGATGTCATTTATCATTTTGTAAATTCAAAAAACAGCGTGCAGAATCTCGTTGTAATTTTCAGCGCTCTCCCTCTCCCCGGCCCTCTCCCGCTGGGAGAGGGGGTTACGCCGATCGCGGCAGCGTCATTCACTTCAGGTTTCGACATTCCTTGTTCGGCATTCGATATTCACTTTTTCAACCCTGTCCATCTTGCCCATCCATGTTTCAATTTTTTGTTGCCATCAATTTGGCCCCGAAAAGCGGCAGGGAAGGCCGCACTCCAAGACGCTTCCGCGCCACCCGTGCGCCGCTTGGCCAAGCGCGTTGCCCTCGGCCACCTTCTCCCCCGATGTGGGAGAAGGAATGGGTTGCACTATTCGTGTCCATTGGCGTCCATTCGTGGTTGTCATTTTCAAAATTCAAACCCAGCCCACGCCGGGGAATTTGGCCAACAGGTCTTTCCGGATTTTTGGATAGTCGCGTTGCTTGTACGTCGGCCAGTCGTCGCAGTAATCGATTTTTTTGTTTTTCGGTGTCAACAGCTTGAACCGCACGATGTGTCCGTCCTCGCAGATGCGCGGGTGCTTGGCCAAGCGAAAGCATTCATGCAGCTTCACGTGCAGTTCCACCGGCAGCACGTTGCCGTTTTTGTCCGTTGGTTTGTCGGGGTATTCCAAACGCTTGGGTTGGTCGTCCGGCCAAGCGATCGTTTGCGGCGCGAGTTCGTCGAGCCACTCCCACTGTTCCCTCGGCATATGTTTGCGGAATGCCGGTTTTACGTCAGCAGCGACCGCCTGCTTGGCCAAGGTCATGCCCGCAAACGCCGTCGCGAGGCAATTCAAAATCGCTGCATCGTCCAGCGGCGGAAACTCCAAATCGGGCCGGGCAGCGCACAGCCAGTTGAGCCGCCGAATCCGTTGCCGGACCGAGTGGTCGAACGACTTGGGCGCGAACCATTCGCGTAAACAGGCGTTGGCCAGCGCTTGGCCGGCGGCTTGGGGATCGGCCTCTTTCGCCCGTGCGCGGCCCAGTTCGAGATCGCGAAAACGGGTGATTTCAAAGGCCTCAACGCGTTTTGGGCCGGGGTCGAACTCGCACTCGATCCGGGTCGCCAAGTCGCCGGGAAACAACTCGCGCACCCAATCCAGTTCCACCGCCGCCGCCAAGCTCAACAATGTTTGAGCGCGGTTGCCCCGGCTGGAAATCTCGCGGATTTCGCCGACGACGAGCAGCGGCGCTTTCTGCACGACGCTCTCGCGAACGAGCGTGCCGGTGCGGCCTTCGGTCAGGCTGCAAAGCAGCGTGCCGCTGTCGCGCCGCACACACAGTTGGTCGGCAAACGCGGCGAGAATGCAGCGGCGCAGTTCGGCAGACTTCGACCGGTCGAATGCCGAAGGTGAATCGCCCGCCTTGGCCAAGCGGAGGATTTGCCGGAACGCCGACTCGACCTCGCGACACGCCCCGGCGTGGATGCCGTGCGCGCGGCAGGCGTCGATGTTGTAGCGGCGCGAGTTGGCAAATTGCCAGGCACGCATTTGCACTTCGAAGTCAGAGTCGGCACCGTCGCGGAACGACTCCTGTGCGGCCTGCACGTTTTTGTCGTCGCGGGCGGAGCGGATGAGAATGTCGCGTCCGCCCATGAATGCCGCGCACAGCGCCGCCTCGTTGATGCAGTCGCGACGACTGCCCTCGACAATCATCCGGGCCGGGCGCGGGTGCATCGGCAGTCGCAGCATCGCGCGGCCGACGTCGGTCAAGCCGCCGGGGTTGCGGTTGGCCAAGCGCTTGGCCAAGGCGCCGAGCGAGCGGAGCAGCGACTCGGCCTTGGCCACGGCGTGGGCGTCCGGCTTGTCGAGCCAGTCGAACCGTGTCGCCTCGTCGATGCCGGCGGCGTGCAGCATCAGCACCGACTCCGACAAATCGGTGCGGTGGATTTCCGGCGTGTTGTGTTCGGGGCGATTGAGGTGGCCGCTCTCGGTCCAAAGCCGGTGGCACGTTCCCGGCGCGGTGCGGCCGGCGCGGCCGGCGCGTTGGTCGGCGGAGGCGCGGCTGATCTCCTCGATGAGCAGTGTGCCAAAGCCGCGCTCGGCGTCGAACCGGGCGACGCGGGCCAAGCCGCTGTCGATGACGTGGCGGATGCCGTCGATGGTCACCGAGGTCTCGGCGACGTTGGTGGCGACGACGATTTTGCGGCGGCCACATTCGCCGAAAGCGCGATCCTGATCAGTGGGCGGGAGGTCGCCGTGCAGTGGGATTAACTCGACCGGCTCAGCCAGCCGCCGTCGGCCGATCGCGCTGATCGTGCCGCGAATTTCACCCATTCCCGGCATAAACACCAAAATATCGCCGGGGGAGCTGTCGCGGAGAATCTGCTCCACGGCCCCGGCGGCCTGCTCGGTGACGGGGTCGCGATTGCGGTATTGGCCAAAGCAAATATCGACGGGAAAGGTGCGCCCGCCGGAGGCGAGCACGCGGCACGGTTCGTCGTCCGCCTGGCCAAGGTAGCGGGCGATCGGCCCGGTCTCGATGGTCGCCGACATGACGATGAGCTTGAGGTCGGCGCGCCCGGTGTGTTGCAGGGTTTTGACCAGGCCAAGCGCGAGGTCGCTCATCAGGTTGCGTTCGTGAAACTCGTCGAAGAGCACCGCGCCGACATTGGCCAGGCGCGGGTCGTCCTGCAGCCGGCGCAGCAGCACGCCTTCGGTGATGAACTCGATTTTGGTTTCGGGGCCGGTGTGGTTCTCGAAGCGAACCTGATAGCCAACCTCGGCGCCGAGCCTGGCCGAGCGTTCCCACGCGACGCGGCGGGCAAGCGATCGGGCGGCGACGCGGCGCGGCTGAAGCACGACCACTTTGCCTCCGCCGCAAAGGACGTCGTCGAGGATGATTTGCGGCACTTGGGTGGATTTGCCGGAGCCGGTCGGCGCGGTGAGCACGAGGCGGCTGTGCACGGCGAGCGTGTCGGTGATTTCGGCGTGGATGTCCCAGATGGGGAGCGACTCATTCATGCCGCGTGCGCTTGGCCAAGCGGGGAAGGGGGCGGGGCGTCAAAGCAGGTGGCCCAGTTTTTCGCGCTTGGTCTTGAGGTAACCCTTGTTGTGCTGGTTCGGCTTCACGCGGATCGGCACCTGCTCGACGATCTCGAGGCCGTACCCCTCCAGCCCGACGACCTTTTTCGGGTTGTTGGTGAGCAGGCGGATTTTCTGGATGCCAAGGTCGGCGAGGATCTGTGCGCCGATGCCGTACTCGCGCAGGTCCATCGGGAAGCCGAGTTTCTCGTTGGCCTCGACGGTGTCGAGGCCGCCCTGCTGGAGCTTGTAAGCCTTGATTTTAGGGGCCAAACCGATGCCGCGGCCTTCCTGGCGCATGTACAGGATCACCCCGTGGCCGGCGGCGGAAACCTGCTTCATCGCCTGCTGGAGCTGCGCCCCGCAATCGCAGCGTCGCGAGCCGAACACGTCGCCGGTGAGGCATTCGCTGTGGACGCGCACGAGCGTGCGGCGGCGGGTGCTCATGCTGCCTTTGACGAGGGCAAGGTGGTGCTGGCCGTCGATGGTGGAGCGGTACAGGTGCAGGTCGAACTCGCCGAAGTCGGTCGGCATTTTGATGACCTCCTCGCAGGCGACGAGCTTTTCGCGTTTGCGGCGGTGCTCGATAAGCTGCTCGATGGAGCAGAGCTTGAGCTTGTGCCTCTTCGCGAAGCGGCGCAGCTCCGGCAGGCGGGCCATCGAGCCGTCGTCATTCATGATCTCGCAAATGACGCCCATCGGCCGGCAGCCGGCGAGGCGGGCGAGGTCGACCGCCGCCTCCGTGTGCCCGGCGCGCTGGAGCACGCCGCCGGTTTTCGCGCGCAGCGGGAAGACGTGGCCCGGCTGCACGAGGTCGTCGGCGATCGAGGTGGGGTTGGCCAATGTCTTGATTGTCTTCGCGCGGTCGGCGGCGCTGATGCCGGTGGTGATGCCTTGCGCGGCATCGACGCTGATCTGGAAATCGGTGCGATGGCCTTCGCGATTGTTGAGCACCATGCGTTCAATGCCGAGCTGTTGCAGGCGCTCCGGCGCGGTCGGCGCGCAGATGAGGCCGCGGCCGTGCTTGGCCATGAAGTTGACCGCCTTGGCCGTGGTCTTCTCGGCGGCCATGATGAGGTCGCCCTCGTTTTCGCGGTCGGCGTCGTCGACGACGACGACCATGTTGCCGCGCGCGATGTCGCGCAGCACCGCCTCGATGGAGTCAAACTTGCCCGTGATTTTCTTTGCCGCCATGTTACCCGCCCGTGCGGGAGGCTACCCGCGCTTGGCCAAGCGGTCGAGAGTTGAGGCGCGGCAGGCGGATAAACCGCCGGGTTCATGCTTGAAATTGGCCAAGCGTGGGGCACATTCCCGGTTGCCCACAGGGGCGAAAGGCGGGCGAACCGGCCCGGAAAATTTTTGCCATGAAAAAACAGACATCACTCATCGTCGCCGCGCTTGGCCTTGTGACGGCCGCCGCGATCGCTCAAACCCCGACCCCGGCCAAGCCGGCGGCCAAGCCGCCCACCGCCAAGCCGGACTTTCCGGCGTACACCACGGTGCTCAAGGGCTACGAGCAGGTCATCTCCAGCATGGACAAAAAATCGAGCCTGTTCTCCATCTACGTGCGCAAGAAGGATCAGCAGATGCTCGGCGCGCTGCCGGCCGGGTTCGAGTCAAAGCGGTTTTTCATCGCGACCACTGTGGCGGGCGGCGAGGAGGAAGCCGGGCTGCAGGTCAGCGACCGTTACGTTTATTTCAAGCGGTTGGACAAGCGGTTGCTGCTCATTCAGCCGAATCTCAAGATCCGCTCGACCGGCGATCCGGAATCGAAGGCGTCCATTAAGCGACTGTTCACCGACCGGGTTCTCGTGGACGTCCCGATACTGACCGTCATGTCCAAGAATCGCCCGGTGATCGACATGGATGCCCTGCTTCTGGGATCCGCCTCGAAGTTTTTCGGGAGCAAGGGATCGGGGATCAACCCCCGCTTGGCTCAAATTCGCACGGCAAAGGCATTCCCGTCCAACGTGGAACTGGCGTTCACGGTGCCCGACCGCAACGGCATTCTGAAAACCCTCCATTACTCAATCAGTTCCATCACGCCGAGCAAGACGTACAAGCCGCGCTTGGCGGATCACAGGGTGGGGTTTTTCACCACGGGCTACTCTGATTTTGGCAAGTACAACGACGACAAAAAAAAGGTGCGCTACATCAATCGCTGGCACCTCGAAAAGGCTGATCCCAAGCTCAAGATCAGCCCGGTGAAAAACCCGATCATCTTTTACATCGAGCACACCACGCCGGTGCGCTACCGCCGCTGGGTTCGCGAGGGTGTGCTGATGTGGAACAAGGCGTTCGAGAAAGTGGGCTTGGCCAACGCGATCGAGGTTTATTATCAGGATGCCTCCACCGGGGCACACATGGAGAAAGACCCGGAGGATGCCCGGTACAACTTTGTCCGCTGGTTGAACAACGACGTTGGCCGCGCGGTCGGGCCGAGCCGGGTCAACCCGTTGACGGGGGAAATCCTCGACGCGGACATCATCCTGAACGACGGATGGATTCGCCACTTCGAGATGCAGTACAACAAGATACTCCCGAAGATCGCAATGCAGAGCTTTACGCCGGAAACGCTTGCGTGGCTCAAGGAGCATCCCGAATGGGATCCGCGCGTGCGCTTGGCCCATCCGTCCCAGCGAGGTTCGGTTCGCGCCCGACTTGCGGCGATGGGGGCGGAAGCCTACGGGGGCCATCCCTTGGCCAAGGCGGACGGGGAATTGATTGGGGATGACGAGTTCGACGGGCTTCACGGACGGGTCAGCCAGGTCAACGGCCATTGCCTGGCGGCGGACTGCAAGTCGCTCGATCTTGCGAGCATGCGATTTGAATTTGCCTTGGCTGCTGCCGAGGCCAAGGCGAGCGGCAAGCCGGAGCCAAAGAACCCGGAGGTTTTGATCGACGGGGTGCCGGAATGGTTTATCGGCCCGCTGGTGGCGGATGTCATCGCGCACGAGGTCGGGCACACGCTGGGCCTGAGTCACAACTTCAAGGCCTCCAGTGTTCATTCGCTCGAGAAAATCAACAGCGACGAACTCAAGGGCAAGCAGCCGTTTGCCGGCTCGGTGATGGACTACATCACCGTCATCCGCTTCAAGGGCATCGGCAAAAAGCAGGGGGATCATGTCATGATCGACATCGGCCCTTACGACCATTGGGCCATCGAGTACGGCTACACCATCGTCAGCAAGCCGGAAGAGTTGAAGAAAGTGCTCAGCCGGGTTTCCGAGCCTCAACTGGCCTTCGCGGATGATCTGGATAATTACGGTTCCGACCCGCTCGCCCAGTCGTATGACTTCTCCTCGAACCCCATTCAGTTTGCACGCAGCCAGATGAATATCGTGAAACATCACCGAGGCAAGTTGATCGATCAATTCGTGAAAGAAGGGCAGAGCTGGGCCAAGGCGCGGGACGGGTATCACCTGACGCTTTCACTCCAATCGCGGGCGGTCAGCATGATGGGAAAATGGATCGGTGGCTCGTTCGTGAATCGCGATCGGAAGGGCGACCCCGGCAATCGGCATCCGGTCACTCCGGTGCCGACCAAGAAACAGCGCGAGGCGCTGGAGTTCATGCTTGAGAACACCTTCAAGGACGAAGCGTTCGGCCTCAACACCGAGCTGCTCCGCCGCATGGGAACCGAACGCTGGCTGGACAGTTATTCCAGTCTGGCTGTCGACACCATTTGGCCAGTGCACGAAAAGGTGATGGGCATCCAAGCCTCCACGCTGACGATGATCCTCAACCCGACCACGCTGGGCCGTGTGTACGACAACGAGTTCCTCGTCGAGGCCGACAAGGACGCCATCACGCTGCCGGAGATTTTGACCAAGCTCGACGATGCCATTTGGACCGAGCTGAAGGCCCCGGCCAAGGGCGAACATTCCGCCCGCAAGCCGCTGATCTCGAGCCTGCGGCGCAACCTCCAGCGCGAGCACCTCGAGCGGCTGGTCAGCCTCAGCATGCCCGGCTCGTGGCGCGGGGCCAGTTCGCGGCCGTTGGCCAATCTGGCGAGCCAGCAGCTCCGCGGCTTGGCCAAGCGCATCGATGCGGCGCAACAGGCCGAGGGCGTGACGCTTGATCCCTACACCGCCGCCCACCTTTCCGAGGCGGGCGAGCTGATTAAAAAGACCCTCGACGCCGGCATCATCTACGGCAGCACGAAGATTTAGCGTAACCCTGCTGGAGTTGTGGAACTCGAGATTCGAGGCATAAGGTTCAAGGAATTTGGTTATGCCGACGATTTCAATGTTCTACGGAATCCTGATTCGGATGTTTTTTCGCGATGTGGAAAAACATCACACACCGCATATTCATGCTGAATATCAGGGTGATTTTGCCGTTTACTCAATTCTCGATGGTTCGATATTAGCGGGTCGATTGCCGCAGAAAAAACATAAACTTGTGGTTGCGTGGCTTGAGATTCATCGGGAAGATTTGGCGGTCGACTGGGAGTTGGCCGCCAATGGTAAAACTCCGTTTCCAATAAAAGGACTCGATCAATGAAAATAACCGAAGTGCAACCGGAGTTGAATTACCAACTTCGGGTCGTGGCTGCTGATGGTCGCATCGGTTTGTTTGACGTGCGCCCCTATCTGAAATACGAGGCATTTGCAGCGCTGGTGAAGGACGACGAATTTGCGCGAGTGTCCAACGGCGGTTACTTCGTTGAATGGGATTGTGGTGCCGACCTGTCCGCAGACACCATCGAGGCAAAGTGGAAAGTCTCAACACCGGTGACGGCCTGACCATTGAACATCGACAACTTATCATACGAGCAATTGATCCGTCTCAACCGTCGTATCGTGGAAAGACTGAAACTGATGGATCACATTCATGCGCATTCGGAGATGATGAAATTCAATGTCGGTGAACGGATGCGCTTCCAGCCATCCGGCCGATCGGAAATCTCCGGCACCGTGGTCAAGTACAACAAAAAAACCGTTACGCTTGTCACGGAACAGGGCGAGCGTTGGAATGTCGATCCCAGCCTGTTGTCTCCTCAATCGACGCATAAAACCGGCTCAACCAGTCGGGCCAATATCATCGATATCGACGAGGGGCAGACCGCCTAGTCCGACCAGTGACTTGACGATCGGCGGGAGAATTGCCTTTGTTTCCGGCTGGGTTTTCTCCAGACTCCGCGCGTTCTCTGGCCGGCCAAGCGCTTGGCCAAGCGCAAACCAAACTGACTCATGAGCGATCCGAACGACTCTCTCGCCGCTGAAAAAACCCTCCTCGCGGAGGCGAATCAAAAACCGCTTCCCGCCCGCTGGGGCACTTACGCCAAGCTGTCCGGCCCCGGCTGGCTGCAGGGCGCGATCACGCTTGGCGGCGGCTCGCTGGCCGGCAGCCTTTATGTTGGCGTCATCGGCGGCAACCAGATGCTTTGGCTGCAGCCGTTGATGATGATCCTCGGCGTGCTGATGCTCTCGGTGATCGGCTACGTCACGCTCTCGACCGGCGAGAAGCCATTTCGCGCGATCAACAAACACATCAATCCGGTGCTGGGCTGGGGCTGGCTGATTGCCGCGATGCTCGCGAATCTCGTCTGGGCCATGCCGCAGTTCTCGCTAGGCACGGCCGCCATCCAGCAGAACTTCGGCATCCTCGAAGGCGACGGTGGCAAGAAATGGTGCGCGCTGCTGCTGTTTGTCATCGGCGTGGCGGTGGTGTGGTCGTACGACAGCGGCAACAAGGGCGTGAAGATTTTTGAGATCATCCTGAAAGTGATGGTCGCGGTCGTGGTGCTCAGTTTCTTCGGCGTGGTCATCGTGATGGCGGGTGAGTTGAAATGGGGTGAGATTATTGCCGGCTTTATCCCCAACCTAAGCCTGATCACGGAGCCGGCGGCGAAGTACCAGGCGTTCATCGCCGAGTCGAGCAACCCGGAGTATTGGAAGGGGGTCATCCTCGAGTCGCAGCGTGACCGCATGGTGGCTGCCGCCGCGACGGCGGTCGGCATCAACATGACGTTCCTGCTGCCGTATTCCATGCTGCGAAAGGGCTGGGGCCGGGAACATCGTGGCTTGGCCTCGTTTGACCTGTCGCTTGGCCTGTTCCTGCCGTTTTTCCTCGCAACCACCTGCGTGGTGATCGCCAGCGCTCATCAATTCCATGGCGATTTTAACAAAGGGCTCTTGGATCCCTCCCAGGCGAATGAGGCAACCAAAAAACTGGAGGGCGCCTACAACAAAAACCTCAATGCGTTTAAGGCCAGCGGCGACGGGGCCGCATCCATGGAGCCCAACGAGGCAGACAAAAAAATCGCTGCCATGCTGGTGAAACGAGACGCCTTTCAACTGGCGGATTCATTGGAGGAGTTGACCGGCAAAAAGGCGGTCTCGCAGACCGTGTTTGGGATCGGGGTGCTCGGCATGGCCGTTTCCACCATCATCATCCTGATGCTGATCAATGGCTTTGCCGTCACTGAGATGCTTGGTGCGGAGATTGGCGGAATGAAGCACAAGATCGGCTCCATTCTGCCGGGCATCACGGGTGCCCTGGGTTTCCTTTATCTGTGGAGCAACGCGGAGGCAAACTTCTGGCTGGCGGTGCCGACGAGCGTGTTCGGCATGGTGCTGTTGCCAATCGCGTACATCACCTTTTTCCTGATGATCAACAGCAAGAGCCTCATGGGCGATGCGATGCCGCAGGGCAACAAACGCATCGTGCTGAACATCGCGATGCTGGTCGCGGTGGCTGCTGCCACCATCGGGGCGGGTTGGTCTGTCTGGGCCAAGGCCGGCTGGTGGGGAGTCGCTGCGATTGCGCTGTTTATCTACGCGACCATCGAGGGCAAGCTGTGGCAGAAGCTGTTCCGGCGGCTGGATCGGATTGAATCGAACATCAACAAGTCATCCAATGAAGGTTAACCCATTGCGGTGGCTTTAAGTCGATGGGGTTGTTTAATATTCTAGGTGCCAAAAATCCCGAGCGGGGCCAGTCCGGCCACTTCGGGGATTACGACCTGCAGGAGGTCGTCAACAGCGGCGGCATGGCCGACATCTGGCTGGCGACCGACCCGGACAAGCACCCCGTTGCCGTCCGCCGACTGCACCGCGGATTGCGGAAGGATTCCAAGGCCCGGAAGCGCTTCATCCGCGGCTGCGAGATTCTGGCCAAGGTGTGCGATCACGACCGCATCGTCAGCTATGTCGAGCACGGGAAGATCAAGGGCGACCATTATCTCGCGATGGAGTATTGCGAGTTCCCGAATCTCAAGATTCTCATTTCCCGGGCGGATCCGATCCTGGCGGAGTTCGTCGGCAACATCCTGATCGACGTCGCCGAGGCGCTCGAGCATGTGCACCAATGCGGCTATCTGCACTACGACTTCAAGCCGGAAAACATCCTCGTCAGCCGCAATGGCAACGTGCGCCTGTGCGATTTCGACCTCTCCCGGCCCATTCCCGAGAAGCCGGTCAAAATGCCGGACAATCCCGGCACGCCGGTCTACATGGCGCCGGAGCAGTTGCGCGGGCGCGAGATCGACCAGCGCATCGATATTTTCGCCTTCGGCGTGACGATGTACGAAACGCTGACGGGCCAGAAACCGTTCAACGGCGAAACCAGCCGCGAGGTGCTGCTGCAGCAACGGAACCGCGACCAGCATTTCGCGAAACCCCGCGACCTGAACCCCTCCATCCCGGAGGACGTCGAGCGGATCATCCTCAAGTGCATCGAGTTCGACGCCGACCGGCGCTACCCGCACATCAGCTACCTCGTCGCCGAGCTCCGCAAGGCCCTTTACGTCTGACCCTGTTTTATGCCATACAAGATCATTGGAGAGGACAAAAAGGAATACGGCCCGGTCGAACTGGAGGAGATTCACGAATGGATCAAGGAAGGCCGTGCCGACGGAACAACAAGGATTCGTCTCGAGAGTGATGAAGACTGGAGGACTGCCTCCGAATACCCGGAGTTCGCCGAGGTGCTGGGTCTGGCCGGGCCGCGGGAAACACGGCAGCCGCCACCGCCAACCCTGCTCCCGTTCGCGGTATTCCTGAATCTCTGCTGTTGCCCGCCGCTGGGCCTGGCGGCCACCATCTTCGCCGCGTTTGCCCTGGCGAAATATTCGTCCGGCGACTGGGCAGGTTCAACCGAGGCGGCCGCTAAAGCCTGGCAATGGTGCTGGTACAGCATCGCCTTGGGTATCCCGTTTCAGATTCTTTTTGCCTATTGGCAATTCAAAATGGGCGGGCTCCCACTGGAAGGCTTGCCGTGATCGGCTTGGATTGCACTCAACGCTTGGCCAAGGCGGACAGCGTGTCGAACAATGCCGCTTGGCCGGGCAGGTGTTCCGCATGGCCATCGCTGTCCTGCCAGCCGAAGCCGTCGCCGTAGGCGGGGCCGTTGACGACGCAGCCGTTGGTTCGGTTTTCCGAAATCTGCGCCCGCCCTTGGCCAAGCGCCGAGTCGCGATCACCATCCACCTCGTATTTCCACCCCACCAAAATCGCCTCCGCAAACCAAGCGCGCAGGCGGGCGATGATCTTCGATGTCGGCTTGAGCTCGAGCAGCAGTTCGCCGTCACGCGTGCCCAGTTTGCCTTGGTTCAACGGCTCGAGTTGGCCGTCGTCGGTTCGGCGAAAAACCTGTCCGGCGGCGAAGTCGCTGACGGCGGCAGCGTGAAAAACGGCGTCGGCCTTGGCCAAGCGCTCCAGTTTTTCGGCCAAGTCATCCGAGGTGGTAAATAGTTGCAGTTCAACGCCTTCTGGCTGCTCGGTGTGGGTGGCTGCGCGGCTGCGAAGCAGGGTCACGCCGTGGCCGTCGGTGGCCAGCCGCTTGGCCAGGCCGGTGCCGAGTTGGCCGGTGGAGTGGTTGGTCAGCCGGCGGACTTGGTCGATCGGCTCGTGGGTCGGCCCGGCGGTGACGATGCAATGCATGGGGTGAATCGCTTGGCCAAGCGCCGGCGGTCACGGCAGCGTTTTCGAGGCCATCATTTCGCGCAGCTTGAGCACGTTGCGGGTGGGCGGTTGGCAGGCGGAGCCGGTGCAGAGGTAGACGGCTGACACCGTTTCCTCCGGCAGCGTCTTGGCGAATTCCTCCACCGGCCCGGCGACGCCGAGCACAACCTTGTTCGGCTGGTAGACGGCGTGCGCGGCGGCGATGAGGCCGCGCGCCCCGCTTGACTTGGGGTCACCGGTAATCACGGCACGGCGCGGTTCGTGCACGAGGAAATCAAGCGCCTGCAACAGGTACGGCACTGCGCTTGGGCCGTTGGTCATGTTTTCGCTGAAGAGCAGCAGCGTCTTCTCGGCCATGTCGGTGTACTCCTTTTTATCGGTTATCTTGCCGAGGCGCAACAGGGCGAGCACGGCCACCGAGTTGCCGGAGGGGACCGCCCCGTCGTAATCCTCCTTCACTTTGAGGATGAGGTTTTGCGTGTGGACGCTCTGCCAAAACCCGCCGTTGGCCTCGTCGTAAAACTTGGCCTTCATCGTGCCGGCGAGGTCGATGCCAAACTGCAAATGTTTCGGCTCCAGCGTGGCCTCGTAAAGGTGCAGCGCACCGTCGAGCAGGAAGGCATACGCATCGAGCAACTGCACGTCGTCGCGTTGGCCATCACGCCAACGATGGTAGAGCGTTTTGCTTTCGGCGTCCCACAGTTCGCGCTGCAAAAACGCGAGATTCGCCTCGGCGGCCTCGAGGTATTTTGGCTCGTTGAGCACGACCGCGGCGCGGGCGATTGCGCCAAGCATGAGGCCGTTCCATGAGGAGAGTATCTTGTCGTCGAGGTGCGGCCGGACGCGCTCGGCCCGGACGGCGAACAATTTTTTGTTGGCCGACTCGAGCCGCTTGGCCTCGGCGTCGCTGAGTTGGGGATCGACGATGCTCAGGACGTTTTGGCCCTTGAGCGGGTCAGGATCGCTGTGATCCTCGAAGTTGCCGTGGGCCGTGATGCCGTAGCGGCGCTTGGCCAGCGCGAACTCCTCCGGGGTGAGCAGCCCCTTCAACTCGGCCTCGGTCCAGCAGTAGAATTTGCCCTCCTTGCCCTCGCTGTCGGCGTCCTCGGCGGAGTAAAAACCGCCGCCCTCGTGGCGCATGTCGCGGAGGATGTAGCGGAGAATGTCGCGGGCGACGGCGGCGTGTTTTTTCTCGCCGCTGACGAGATGGGCGTCGAGGTAGAGGTGGAGCAACTGCGCGTTGTCGTAGAGCATTTTCTCGAAGTGCGGCACGAGCCATTTTTCATCGACCGCGTAGCGCGCGAAGCCGCCGCCGATCTGGTCGTACATGCCGCCGGCCGCCATTTGGTCGCAGGTGTGCAGCACCATGTTGATGGCGTCCTGGTCGCCGGTGCGGTGGGCATGGCGCAGCAGCATGAGCGGCAGGCTGGGCCGGGGGAATTTGGGCGCGTTGCCGAAGCCGCCGAAGCGCGGGTCGTACTGCGTTTTGAACTGGGCGATCGCCGTGTCGAGCCAAGCCGGGTCCAGCTCGATGTCGGCCTTGGCCTCGAGCGCGATACTCTCGCCGATGCGCTGGCTAATGTCGTTGGCCGAGTTGAGGATCTCCGTTCGCTGCGTCTTCCATGCGTCGGCGATCTGCTTGAGCACGTCGGTAAAGCTTGGCTTGCCGAACTTGGCCTCCGGCGGAAAGTAGGTGCCGCCAAAGAACGGCTTGAGGTCGGGCGTGAGCCAGACGTTGAGCGGCCAGCCGCCACTGCCGGACGTCGCCTGCACGAAGGTCATGTAGATTTTGTCGACGTCGGGCCGCTCCTCGCGGTCGAGTTTGATGTTGACAAAATGCTCGTTCATCACCGCGGCGGTCGCCTCGTCCTCGAACGACTCGCGCTCCATCACGTGGCACCAGTGGCAGGTTGAGTAGCCGATGCTCAACAGGATCGGCTTCTGCTCGTCGCGCGCCTTCTTGAACGCCTCCTCGCCCCAAGGATACCAGTCGACCGGGTTGTGCTGGTGCTGATGCAGGTAGGGCGAGGCCTCGTTGGCCAGTCGGTTGGTGTGTTTTGGCTTGGCTTCCTCCTGGGGGGGCTTGGGTTCGGTCACGGGTTTGGTGGGGTCGGGTGGGGCGGGCTTGGCCTCCGCCGGGGCGGCGGCGGTGTCTTCCGGTGCGTCGCCCGGCTGGCAGCCAGTCAAGGCGAAGCCTGCCAGCGTGGCGCACAACACGGTCAAGGTGGGTCGGTGCCTTTTCACGGCGGCCGACCTTACCGCCGCCACCTTTGCCGGCAAAGCCGGAAAACGCTCAGCGCAGCTTGGCCAACCGGGCGACGAACGACTCGGCCATACGCTCGATGTTGTATGTCTGCACGGCGGCTTGGCGGCCGGCGTCGGCGCAGTTGGCCAAGCGCTCGCGGTCGAGCAGCAAGCTGCCGATCGCCTCTGCCAAGGCGGCGGCGCTGCCTTTTTGACAGATCACGCCGGCTTCGGTTTGCTCGATCAACTCCGGGAAACTGGCGTCATCGGGCGCGACGACCGGCACACCGCTGGCCATCGCCTCGACCACGTACAGGCCGAACGCCTCGCCGTACGTCGCCGGGACGCTGAGCAGGGTGAGTCCGCGGTAAAACGCCAGCTTCGCGTCGCGGTCGAGGTTCGGGCTGAACGTTGCGTCGCCGAGCAGGCCGGCGTTGCGGAGTTTCATTTTTTGCTCCGCGACGAACGCGTTGTCAAACGGCTGGCAGCCGCCGCCGACCGCCAGCTTGAGTCCCGGCACGGAGCCGGTTTGCCGCAGGCGGATGAACGCATCGACGAGCGAGTCGAGTCCCTTCTCCGGGCACATGCGGGCGAAGTAGCCGAGCACCGGCGGGTCGTCCGGCAGGGCACTTGGCTCGAAGCCGTCGAGGTTGATGCCGTTGTGAATGTGCTCGAGCTTTGCGGCGGGTATCGCGGCGCGCCGGGCCATGACGCCGGCGTAATAGCGGGTCGGCGCGATGAACAGGTCGATGTCGGCGACGCGCTTACGCAGTTCGGCCCAAGAGTCTTCGCGCTGCGGCTCGGGCAGCGAGTCGAGAAACGTGTCCTCGCCCTCGAGCAGGCAGACGACCGGCACGTTGAGCTCGGCGCGGAGCCGCTTGGCCAAGCCGGCGATCAACGCGTTCGAGAGGCAGACGAGATCCGGTTGTTCGTGCTCCTTGAGCCAGGCGATGAGTTGCTCGAGTTCGCGCGCCTGGTGGCCCGTCTCGCCGCGCATCATCGAGAGCGTCAGGTCGCCGACCTGCGCGCCGCGGGTTTTGCCGGCGAAGTTGCCAAGCCGGTTGAGCAGCCACCCGGAGGTGAACAGGCGCCGGAGCCAGTTCGGCACTTTGTTGAAGCAGTCGAACTTCTGCGCGAAATAGACGTTGAGTCCGCTGAAAAAGAGTGGCGTGCCCTCGCTCTGGTCCGCCTCGTCCAGCGTGAGCGGAAGGTACAGGGGTACCATCAGCGCGTGGTGGCCCATGCGCCGGAGCTGCGTCACGAGGGCGTTGTCGCGGAAACAGTTCCCGCAATACATGCCCCCGGCGCCGGGTGTGATCTGGATAATGTTCAAGCCGCGACTCGTCCCCCGGAAGGCCGGCAGTTTTCCCGAAGTCCCCCCGCTTGGCCAGCAGAAACAGTGGGGCAATCGCGCAACTGAAAACTTGAAAACCGGCTTGTGCGGGCGCACCGTTTGCTGGCCGATGACTGTTTGCCGGATTGCCCTTTTCGTTGCGCTTGGTCTGGCTGACGGCGTGTTGCCCTTGGCCAAGCCGCTTGGCCAAGCGGCGGAAAACCGGGCTAGGCCGAATGTCCTGCTCATCGTCTCCGACGACCAGGGCTACCGCGACCTTGGCTGCTTCGGTTCCGGCGAGGTGCAGACACCGCATCTCGACCAATTGGCTGCGGGGGGCATCAAACTTACAAGTTTTTACGTCGCCTGGCCGGCGTGCACGCCGTCTCGCGGCGCGCTGCTCACCGGTCGCTATCCGCAGCGCAACGGCATCTACGACATGATCCGCAATGAGGCGCCCGACTACGGTTACCGATACAAGCCGGGTGAGTACGCGGCCACGTTCGAGCGCGTCGGCGGCATGGACACGCGCGAGGTGCTCCTGCCGCGCATACTCGGGAGTGCAGGCTACACGAGCGGCATTTTTGGCAAATGGGATCTCGGCGTGCACCGGCGGTTCCTGCCGCTCGCCCGCGGCTTCGATGCGTTTTACGGCTTCGTCAACACCGGCATCGACTACTACACGCACGAGCGTTACGGCGTGCCGTCGATGTACCGCGACAACTCGCCGACCACCGCCGACAAGGGCACCTATTGCACCGACTTGTTTGAGCGCGAGGCCGTGCGGTTTTTGGAGGCCAATCGCCGGAGGCCGTTTTTTCTCTACGTGCCGTTCAACGCGCCGCACGGGGCGTCCAACCTCGACCCCGCGATTCGCGGCGGGGCGCAGGCGCCGGACCGGTTCAAGGGGATGTATCCCAAGCTGCAGGCGCAGGCCGGCACCGAGCAGCGCACGCGTTACGGCAAGACGCACACCGTGCCCAACCGCGCTGCGCGCCGGCTGGAGTTCGTCGGCTCGGTCACCGCGATGGACACCGCCATCGGCCGGCTGCTCGATCTGCTGGACAAACACGGGATCGCCGACAACACGATCGTCCTGTTTTTCAGCGACAACGGCGGTGGCAGCTCAGCGGACAACGCGCCGTTGCGCGGCCGCAAGGGCCAGATGTTCGAGGGCGGCGTCCGCGTGCCGTGCATCGTGCGTTGGCCCGGCAAAATCCCCGCCGGGGGAGTGAGCGATGCGTTCCTCACCTCGCTGGAAATCGTCCCGACACTGTGTGCGGCCACCGGGGTCGCGCCGCCCAAGGGCGTGGCGCTCGACGGTTTCGACATGCTTCCCGTGCTTCAGGGCAAAACGGACTCGCCGCGCGACGAGATGTTTTGGCAGCGCAAGCTCGACCGGGGCGCCCGCGTTGGCCACTGGAAATGGGTGGAGAGCTCGCGCGGCGGCGGCCTCTTCGACCTGCGCAAAGACCTCGGCGAGCGCCGCGATCTTTCCGCCGCGCGGCCGGAAATGTTGAAGCGGGTGCAGGCACGCTTTGCCAACTGGGAAAAACAAATGCAGGCCGCCGAGCCGCGCGGCCCGTTCCGGGATTTTTGAGCGACGCCGAAACATGAACCGAATCACATCCCGCGCACGATACCCTTGGCTGTTGTTGCTGGTCGTTGGCCTCCCCTTGGCCAAGCCGCTTGGCCAAGCGGCGGAGTCGGCGGCCAGGCCGAATGTGCTGTTCATCGCCATCGACGACCTGAACGACTGGGTCGGTTGCCTCGGCGGGCATCCGCAGGCCCGCACCCCGAACCTCGACCGCTTGGCCAAGCGCGGCACGCTGTTTGCCAACGCCCACTGCCAGGGACCGATCTGCGGGCCGTCCCGCGCCTCTCTCCTTTCCGGTTTATATCCCCACACCACAGGCGTTTACCAACAACCCGCCGGCAAGGCCATGGAGAAGGACCGGAACTTTTTTCACGGCCAAATGGTGTCGCACACGTTCGCCGGGCACGGGTACCGGACGCTGGCGGTCGGCAAGATCACCCACGGGTATCCGGCCAAGCTGGCCTTTGATTCCTACGGCGGCAAGTTCGACGGCTCCGGCCCCAAGCCGGCGGGCGGGCGGCGATTTAACTACCACCTGCCCGACGTGCCGTGGACCGGCACGCAGACCGACTGGGGCGCCTTCCCCGACAGGGACGACGACATGAGCGACCACAAGTCGGCTGACTGGGCCGTGGAACGCCTCGCCGTGAAACACAACAAACCTTTCTTTCTCGCCGTCGGGTTTATCCGGCCGCACGTCCCGTTTTATGTTCCGCAAAAGTGGTTCGATCTGTTTCCGCTGGAGGAGGTGCAACTGCCGCCTGTCCGCGATGACGACCTTCGCGACGTGCCCGAGATTAGCCGCCGTATCCACGCGCTGCCCAAGTACCCCCGGCTCGACTTCCTGCAGCGGGACGGCAACGCGCAGTTTCGCAAATGCGTTCAGTCCTACTTGGCCTGCGTGGCATTTGTGGATCATCAGGTCGGCCGCGTGCTCGATGCATTGGACAACGGGCCGCATGGCGGTGACACCGTCGTCGTGCTGTTCAGCGATCACGGCTACCATCTCGGGGAAAAGGATCGGGTGAGCAAGCACAGCCTGTGGGAGGAATCGGCGCGGGTGCCTCTCGTTGTCGTTCCGGCCAAGTCGCAGAGCGACCGGTTCGGCAAGGCGGGGCAACGCTGCGCCAAGCCGGTCGGATTGATCGACCTGTACCCGACGCTGCTCGAGATGTGCGGTCTGCCGGCGCGAAAGCGCAACGAGGGGAAAAGCCTCGTGCCGCTGCTCCGGAACCCAGCCGCAGAGTGGCGGTTTGCCACGCTGACCACCTACGCGCTTGGCAATCATTCGCTGCGCTCCGAGCGCCACCGTTACCTGCGCTTTGAGGACGGCTCGGAGGAACTGTACGACCACGCCGCCGATCCCAACGAATGGGCTAACCTCGCGAGCCATCCCGAATATGCGGGGGTGCTTCGGCGCTTCCGCGCGGAATTGCCCGCCGAGGAGGCCCCGTACCATCCGGCCGTCCGGAGCGGCGCCGTCAACGCCTGGTTTGCGGAACACCTCCGCCGTCACGGCGTGAAGTGATGCGCCTTGGCCGGCCAATAAAGGCTTGCTCTTTGGGCCGCCGGTGGTTCCTTATCCGGTCCCGTTGACGATGAAAACATCAAGAGCCTTCACGCTGATCGAACTGCTCGTGGTCATTGCAATCATCGCGATTTTGGCCGCGCTGCTGCTGCCGGCGTTGGCCAAGGCCAAGGCCAAGGCGCAGGAGGCGTACTGCATCAATAACAACAAGCAGATCCTCCTTGCCGGCAAAATGTACACCTCGGATAACGACGACAAAAACGTCGTGATCTTCGTCCACCCGCCTTTTTCAAAAGTATTCCACACTTGGTATGAGCTGCTTGACCCGTACCTGAACACGACCAACATCCTCGTCTGCCCGTCGCGCAAGGGCAAACGCATCAAGACCACCCACGTCGGCGGCACGCCGTTCCCGTATCCCGTGGCCACCGACTACGCGATGAACCACGTGCTCGGCGGCGAGCTGAGCCACTGGGTCAACTACGTGCACACGAAGGATTCCAACGTGAAAAACCACGCCAAAGTGGTGTACCTCGTCGACTCCGGCGTACAGGCCAACGCCGGCAAAAACCCGAGTGTCGATGTCAACTCAACCCCCAAGCTTGGCGCGTTCATGATCGGCGACCCGGCCGTGATGATCAACGGCTCCGGCTGCCCCCCCTGCATGACCGGCCTGAGCAACCCGTGGTGGGGCGGCCCGCACTTGCGGCACGGCGGGCGCAGTGTCAACTCGCTCTCCGACGGCCACGTCGAGGCAATGAAACCGTTCTGGTTCCACGCCCGGACGCCGTGGCTCAACCCGGCCCTCGGCGGGTCGTAGCCCGGCTCCCCGCTTGGCCAAGCGGCTTGTCGCGGGGGGCATCCGTTGTCCGCTTGGCCAAGCGGAGGGGGGCCGCCTTTGGGGTTGCCTCTTTTTTTTCGATTGCCGATCCTCGCCGGTGATGCCACTCAAGGTCGCAGTCTCCCCCTAAATGCACTCCCTATCCTACCCTCCTACCCACTAAATTCTCCGAGGAACTTTTTTTAGAAACAGCAAACGATTGAGAGTCACAGAACTTTGCACATGAAGATGATCAGCAGCTTGGTCTAGCATATCGCTCTTCAACTAGAGTTTGTAACCTGTTGGGAAGTTGTGAATAAGTCCCAATGGACACTATTTCTTGAATTAACGTAGTATGGCTGGCGTTTGGTTTGATTATTCATGCCCTGTTATCGGGTCGATTTTGAGTATGATCTGTGAGGTGTTTTTCTATAATTAATAATTCATTTATGAAATCTATGAGTTTGTCCGTAGGCTTGTTGCTATTGCTAAACTGGCTGCCTTTGGGTGTTGTCGCTCAATCAGACAGTCCGGTTCCAACGCCAAGCAAGGAAGGAGGGGCGGCCAAGCCCGACCCACTTACGGATGAAGCTGAAAAGGAGAAGAGAAACATCCGATTCCAGTTTGAGGGAGTGCCTTATAAGGATGCACTGCAACGCTTTTCACAAATGGCAGAAAAGCCGCTCATCATGGAGGTGCCATTAGAGGGGACACTGACTTTTTTCGACTCAGAGCCTTACACCTACGAGGAGGCGATGGATCTGCTCAATGTGATACTGTCGATGAAAGGAGTGGCGTTGGTTGAGGCGGGTCGTTACCTGCAGTTGACGAAGCTCGAGAACATTAAAAAAATGCCCCTCAAGGTGGTGCGCGGTACAGATAACTCCGGGGATTTTCGCCCCGGCCAGATCGTTACCGTTGTTTTGAAGCTAGAGCACCTTGATGCCGCCGAGGTCTCGACTGCGGCAACATCGTTGTTGTCCAATGCAGGATCGGTGGCACCGCTGTCGCGAGGGCAGGGGTTGATCATCACCGACCGGCTGGAGAGCATTCACCGCATCCAGCAACTACTTTCAGAGATTGATGTGGCCTCCGCCGCAGAGCGCGAAATGAGGACATTCGCTCTCAAGCACGCCTCGGGCGCGGTCGTCTCAGAGTTGATCAACAAAACTTTTGGCAAGACCTCGGTTCCCAAGCAGATCAAGTGGAACGAAAAGTCGAAAAAGTTCGATATGTTTGATCCTGATCCCTCCTCCTACATCTCTTCAGTTTATGACGAGGCCTCAAGGACGATTGTGCTTTTTGGCCCCGCCGAGCAATTGGAGTTGACTGAGCAACTGATCAAGGAATTTGAAACCGGCGAGGGCAAAGCTGGTGATGTGAAGATTTTTCATCCCGCCAAGATGACGGCAGATGAGTTGGCCTCGATGATTCGGGAGGGAGTTGATGGCGTTGCACAAAAGGGCGAGACCGCGGAATCGGCCAAGCTCAAGGCCCGCATTATAGTTGATGCCAAGCTGAATCGCGTCATTGCCTCTGCACCGGTGGCGGGCCAGCTTGAGATAATCGAGAGCTTCGTTTTGCAGGTGGACGGAACCGGTGCCAAGGGAGGGCGGCCAAAGCCAACCACTACGGTGAACATCACTAGGGTATTTCGCCTCAAGTCTCTTGATCTAGCCGCTGTGCAACAAGCCGTCTCAAACGCCACTACAGATCAATTGCCCGGTGGTGAAACCAGATCCCGTCTGGCCATTTCCGTCGACAGTTCAACCCGAAGCCTGATTGTGACCGGTTCGCCGGGCGATGTTCAAACCGCTGAGGATATCGTGAGTCAGCTTGAGCAGGGGCGGGAACCGATTATTGCGCGCCAGACCCGCATTTTTGAGATGCTCGATCGTGAAGAACTTGGCCGTGTCACGCCGTTGGTGGAAAAATTGTACAAGGAGCAGGTCGATGAAGCCGGAACCGGGCCGGCTGATGCGATCATTCTGAGGGATGAGAACACGCAACGATTAATTGTCCGGGCCAAGCCGGATCATCTCTTGCAGATCGCGAAGTTGATTTCTGAACTCCGCTTGGCCAAGCCCTTGGCCAAGCCGCGAACCACCGCAATGCTGCCCTTGTCCAATCGTAAAGTGGACCAAATATACCGCAACATCGAGTCGCTGGTGAACGAGCGGATGGGGGAATCACCGTTTCGTAACCAGCCCAAACCGCGCCTGATTGAGGACAGGGCGAACAACCGGGTAATTGTCACCGCCAACGTCGGGCAGCACGAGGTGATTGCGCAGGTGGTACAGTCGCTTGACGTGCTTCCGGACGCGCCGGCGCGCACGATGCGGTTTGTGGATCTCGAGGGCGCCGATGCACGCAAGTTGACCCCATTAATCACGCGGCTGTTTGAGAACGACAAGCCAAGTGCCGGGCTGGCTCCTCAGGTTGTTGAAGATTCGGGAGGCAAACGGTTGATCGTCCTGTCCACCGAGGAACAGCACGGCCGCATCACGGCATTCCTTGGGGAATACCAATCAGGCAGTCCATTGATTGTGGAGAGGGAGATCCGTTCTATTAGTCTGCCTCGACGTGATTCCACCAAGTTTAACCAGCTTCTTCAATCGATCCAGAAGTTGATCGATCAACGGATGCAGAACCCGGAATTTGTTCGGCAGCCCAAGCCGCTCATTTTGCCGGATGAACCGGGAAGTCGTCTGATAATGACGGCAACTCGGGAGCAGTTTGATGTTATTGATCAGATAGTGGGCACCGTTACTGCAACCCCGGAAACAGTGGAACGAACGGTGCGATTGTTGCGGCTCAAGGATCGCAACGCCAAGGAGCTGGTCGAGTTGGCGAAACACCTGTTCGACAACGAGGTTTCTCCTGACGGCACCAAGCCACAGATCATTGCCGACAGCGTGGGCAGCCGCCTTGTAGTCATTGCCACCGAGGAGGAGTTCAAGCAGGTCGAGCAATTCGCGCTGGATTACAACAGCGGCCGACAGGACCTGGGGCCGCATCAATTTAAATTTGTGGATGTGCCAGTTGGCCAAGCGGATGAAGTCGTCAAGGCAGTGAGTAAACTTTATCAGGATCAGCTACGTGACAATCCGGATCGTCAGGCCAATCCTGCAACGATCCTAGCGGACAACGAGAATGACCGGGTCATAATTAGTGGTCCGCAGAAGGAGGTGGGCCGCGCTGAAGGATTGGTCAGAATGCTTGGGCCGTCCAAGGGTTCAGTAGGAGGGCAGAAGGTGACGGAGGTCGTTCGGCTCAAGGCTGCCAATGCCCGGACGGTTTCCGGGTTGATCGAGAAGAGTTTTAACGCCGGTGGCAATCGCAACAAGATCAATCTGTTGGTGGATGAGCCCAGCAACAGCCTCGTTCTGACCGGCGCGGAAAAGTCAGTGGTGGCGGCGGGATCTGTGATTCGAGAACTGGACTCGGGAAACCGGGTAAAACCGCTGGAGCTTCGGATTCTCGAGTTGCGAGCTGCTGAAGTCAGCAAGGTCGCCCCGCTGGTCACCGAGTTGTTCACCACCCTGATGAAGGATCGTCACGGAGAGACTTACTTGCCCAAGTCAAAAATCATCTCCGACGAGGCGGCCAACCGCCTGATCATCACCGGTCAACTGGATGAGATCGAAGAGATCGACAAGCTGGTGAAGCAACTCGACTCGACCACGCGCCAGTCGGCTGGCAACCGTATCTTCAAAATCCGGGCAGGAGACGCGAAAAAGATTTCCGATGTCATAAACAGGACTTTTGTGACGATCGATTCCCGGGGCAACACCCGACCGCGCCTGAATGTTGCAGCCGACGAAATCAGCAACCTGCTGATTGTAGCCGGAACTCCCGAGGATATTCTGGCAGTTGGCATGCTAGTCGAGCAACTGGACGTGGGAAACCCTCTTGTACCCAAGGACTTAAAGGTGATCGAGTTGCCGCACGCCGAAGGGGAGAAACTTGCACAATTAGCCGGTCGTGTTTGGGGATCACAGATGCGCGGTGTCGAGGGTAATGGTGACGTGACTTTTATTCATGAACCGAGTGGGAAGCGGTTGATCATTGTGTCGCCAACCGAATTGATGACACGCGCTGAGCAGATTGTGAACGGGTTGCTGGTCTCACCGGAATCATCCAGCAGGGAAGTGGCAGTGATCGAGTTGGATCACGGCAATGCATCGGAACTGGTGCCAGTCCTAACCAGTGCCTACGAGGCCAAGGTCTCCGGGTTGCCCGGTATCCCGGCATCCATCCTGAATGGTGCAAACAGCAAGCAGGTTGTGGTCATGGGCACGCCGGAGCAAATAATCGAGATAAGGGGTATGGCGTCTGAGTTGGATGCTCCAGTGGAGACAATCCAGAAGGTTACGGAATCCTTCCTATTGTCCAGCGCCGATGAGGTGGATATCGTCAGCACCATGGTGAAGCAAATTTACGAGAGTCGGCACGAAGGGTTGGCCAGTGACCCTGCGGATGCCGCCTTTCTGTCCGATGCCGGCAATCGCCGTTTGATCGTTGTGGCCAAGCCGGATCATATTGAGGAAATCAAACTATTGGTGGAACAGGTTCAAGTGGAGGGCACTGATCGTGCAGCGCGTCAAAGCAAATCGCTGGCGTTGGCGCACATCAATGGAGCCGAGGCAATGACCGTGCTGAGCCAGGTATTCAGCGTTGAGATGGCGGCGACGGAGCCGGCCCGCAAGCTGATCCTGACGCCCTCGACCGACGGGGATTCGTTATTCATGGATGCGCCGGACGACTTGGCCAAGCGGGTGGAGACGCTGCTGATGGTCTTGGATCAGCCGGGGGAGAGGGAGGAGCGTTCGGTGAAGTTAATCAAGGTAGGTGATGCTGCTGAGGTGGCGCGGTTGCAGCCGTTGGTGGAGCAACTGTACACCGACCGATATCAGGGAAATGAGCAGGAGCCGGCTGATGCGAAGATCATTGCTGATCCGGTCACCGAAACGCTGGTTATCAGCGGTCGGAAGGATCATGTGCTGGCCATCGAGAAGATGGTTGCGGAATTGGGGTTGCGGAAATCGCAGGCTCGACCGCGAGTCGCACGTGTGTACGACCTGAAAAATGCACAAGCCGCAACATTGGCCACAACGGTCACCCAGTTGTATGAGGAAAAATTGAAGGACCGTCCCGGTGCCAGCAAAGAGCAGGTGCTGGTGTTGCCGGACGCGGCGACCAACCGGTTGATCATCATGGCACCGGACAACGAACTCCCAGTGCTCGAGGAACTTATTTCCCAGGTGGACCAGGTTAGCCTGCAGACCGCCGGGACTCGTGTATTTAAGTTGAAAGCTAACGAGGCGTCCCAGGTGGCAATTTTAATACAGAGTACACTCGTTAATATTACTACGGCAGCCGATCCCAAGAGTAACACATTGATTGTTTCAGGTGAACCGGAAGATTTGCAGGCAGTGGCAGTCATTATTGAGCAGTTGGATAGCTTGACTGATAAACCGAAACGTGAGGTTCAGGTGTTTACCTTGGTGAACTCCCCGGCCGATGCAGCGGCGCTGCAAGCCAAGGAGGTCTACCTCGACCAAATGAAAGGGAAAAATGATCTGGGCGATTCCGATGCAATGATCCTGCCGGATGCCAGCGGGAACCGCCTGATCGTAACGGCGAATATTCTCCAACTTCCGTTGCTGAAGGATGTAATTACCACGCTTGACCAGAAAACGGCGAGCGATGACCGCAAAACGGTGGTCCACGCACTCAAGAACGGTTCCGCCACATCGGTGATGAGTGTAATCGCCAACGTGTTTGCCTCAGAGTTGGAACGTACTGATGCAGCGCTAAAGCTGTCTGTAACCGCCTCGGTGGATGACAAATCCCTGGTGGTCTCGGGCCAACCGGAGGACTTGGCCAAGGTGGCGGAACTGGTTGCCACGCTGGACGCCCCTACCTTCACCGGGGAGGTTGAGGTACGTTCCTATCGTTTGCCCGAGGGCGACACCGACAACTTGGCCAAGGCGCTGAATAACATATTCGGGCGCCCCGACGGCACGCCGGGAGGAGCCATCCAGCCCAGGTTCGAAGCGGATGATGACACACGACACTTACTTGTGGCGGCAACTGCTGATCAGTTTGATCGGGTTGAAAAGCTGATCGAGGACTTTCAATCGGCTGCGGAAGTGACACACGGCATCAAGACATTCCGCTTGGCCAAGGGCAACTCCGAGGAAATAGCCAAGGTGTTGCGGGAGATGTTGGATGCGGAGGAAACCTCGTCGAGCAGTAGTTACAGAAGCAGCAGTTATTACCGGTCTCGGTATAGCCGAAGTTCATCACAGAAACCCAAGGCCAAAGTGACGTCAGCTACAGCGATTAATGCCGTTATCGTTCAAGGCACACCACCTCAACTGGCCATGGCGGAGGAACTGGTACAGACCCTTGAGAAAATGGATCTGTCGGAGGCATCCGTGATGGAAGTCGTCCACCTTGAGAAAGCGGAGGCGGCCTCGGTGGCGGATGCCGTCAACCGGGCTCTTCAAGGCGGGGAGCGTACACGAAATTCCTCTTCCCGGAGCCGAACCAGTTCTTATCGCAGCAGCAGTTCGAGTGAGAACAATCCGGAAGTGACCGTAACCCCCGAGGTGAATTCCAACAGTCTGGTGATCGTTGGCCCAGCGGAACGCGTGAAATCCGTCACAGAATTGGTGCGCCAACTCGACATCAAGGGGGAAACCGAGGGAGGCGTGGATATCCGGATTTACAAGCTTGAAAATGGGGAGGTGAAATCCGTAAGCCAGACGCTTGAGGACATGATCGAACGTGTGCTCAACCTCATGCCGGGCTCGGATCAGGACAGGTCGCGTCGGCGTTTTTCTGTACGCGTTTGGGGGCATGAAGACACCAAAACATTGTTTGTGCTTGTGCCGCCCCGGCAGTTTGCGCTGGTGGAAAAACTGTTGCCGATGCTGGATCAGAAGTCAGAAGAGGCGTTGCAGCAGGGAGAACTCAAGTTTTACCCCGTAAAGCATGCTGCGGCCTCGCGCTTGTCTACCGTGGTCGAGGATATAGTGGATCGCATGGCCATGTTGACCCCCGGTTCAGATGACGAGAGACGTGCCCGTCAGTACTCCGTACGGTTTTGGTCTCACACAGACAGTAATACCATCATTGCTGTAGTTCCACCGGATCTTGAATCGTTGACCGAAGAACTAATCACCATGCTTGACACCTCCAGCGAGGTGCAGGAACGCCTCGGTGAAATCCAGATGTTCCCCCTGAAATTTGGCGAAGCGGAAGAGGTTGCCGAGATGCTCGAAGAAATGGTCGAGCGGATGCTGAGTTTGAACCCCAAGCCGGGGCTTACAAGTAGTCAGATGGTTCGCTTAGTTAGAATCTGGCCGCATGAAGACACCAACAGTCTCTTCGTGCTTGTGCCCCCGGATTACGTTGACATGACGAAGGGCTTGGTCGGCATGCTGGATGTAAAACCGGATGATGCTCTGCAAAACGCGGAGATTCAGCTTTTCCAGTTGGAACACAGTGAGGCAGAGGCGGTTGGTGAAATTCTCGAAAGCATGATTGAGCGGGTGCTTACCCTGAATCCAAAGTCTAAAATCAATAGCCGTCAGATCAGTAACTCAGTGGAGACTTGGCCGAACGTGGAAACGAACAGCTTGTTCGTATTGGTGCCCAAGGACAATCTGCCGATGGTAACGAATCTACTGTCGATGCTCGATGCCAAGCCGGAACGAGTGCAACGTGCAATCCACTACGTCATGCTTGAAAACGCTGATGCCGATACCGTGGCGAGCCAGATAACGGCGTTGTTTATTGAGGAGGATAAGGCCGACCAACCGTTCGTTGAGTCGGATTTATTCATGAATAGCATCACCATCATCGGAACCCAGGAGCAGATCGCCGAGATGAGTGATACGATTAAACAGCTCGACGAGGCAGCGATGGACAACACCTTGCAAATCAGGGTCATCTCCTCGGAGGGTGTGCCCGCCAAGGATCTGGCGGAGATGTTGACCGGCCTCTACTCGAACTTATCCGGGGTTGATATCCGACTGGTTGAGGAGTTGCCGAAAGCGGACCTGCAGACCGAGCCTCTGCCTAAACTTGAAGATAGCCAAGAGAAGGCAGTCACAGAAAAAGAGGAAGTCGTCTACATTGCCGTCGATGAAAAAATCAACGCGATTTTGGCCTCCGGCAAAGCCAACGATCTCGACCGGATTTCACGACTCATGGAAGATTTGACAATCACTATCATGGATAGCGAAGCCGAGTTTAGGCGATATGAGTTGAAGGATGCCGATCCGGAGGGCTTGGCCAAGGCGTTGCTCGATATATACGCTCGGCCGGAAAAGACCGTGGTGGAGGATGGAAAGCCAAAAAAAGTACCTCAACCGCCAAAAATTGTGGCCGTGCCAGATCTTCGAACCCGTTCGGTCATCGTCCGGGCAGAACCTTTGGATTTTGAGTTTATCGAGTTGCTTGTCGAGGAACTCGATGTGAAAGGAGCGCCGCAGGTCGATATGCGATTCTTTGTCCTTCGCAATGCCCGGCCGGAGGACGCTATCGAGCATTTGCAGGATTACTTCAAGGAACTTAAGGAAGTACGCCCGGGCGAACCGTTGGAGGCCAAGGCGGACAATCGAACCAAATCCGTCGTCGTCGTGGCGCGCCCGGAGATGTATGAAAAAATTGAGGAAGTGATCGAGCGTATCGACGTGCCGCCCGAGTTTGCTGAAGCGGACGTGTTGATCATTAATTTACGCAAGGCCAATGCCGAGTCCCTTTCCGAAATCATTCGGGACATGATGCGCCCTGATGCGAAGGGATACCTGACCGAGGAAGCCCAAGCGATGGTGGAGCAAGTCCAGAAACTCAATATTTCAAACGCCAACGGGCAAGTCGTCCAGCTAGACTTGACCAAACCCATCAAGGTGTTCGGGGAATCAGGGGATTCGGTTAACAGGCTTATCATCACCTCGACCTCCGACAACATGGTGGCGTTGCAGGAGCTGGTTCGCGTGATGGATTCCGTCACTATAATTGACGGAGTGACGGTTCGGATTGTGACCTTGGAAAATGCCGAAGCTGACAATGTCCGCAATACCCTTTCTGGTGTCTTTTCTGAAAGCCAAGCGCTTGGCCAAGGGCCGGGCGGCAAGGCTGAACCGGAAGGCAGCGGCGGTCGTGCATTGGTGAGTCAAATCAATATCGGTGCCGATGACCGAACCAACAGCATCATTATGAGTGGTCATCCTGATTCGGTAGACTTGGCGGAGCGCCTGATAGTGGATCTTGACAAGGATGTGGAGAACTTTGTGACTGACGTGAAGGTTTATCGCTTAAAACACGCATCTACCGACCAGATTGTGCCTATGCTGCAGTCGGTTTTTAAGGAGGGCTCCAGCGAGCCCTCGCTTGAGGGGATCAGTCGGCAGGTGACCCGTTTACGGCTGCATCTTCAGGATGAAAATATCAAAGTTTCGGAAGCACCAGCCACCCGGGATGCATTGACAATCCAGGGGGATGAATCCTCCAACACAATTATTGTCGCGGCGCGCTCCGATCTTCTGCCCTTGATCGAGGAGGTGATAAAGACATTGGATATCCCCGCCGTGGGAGGTATGGAGTCAATCCGGATCTACCCCCTGGAACACGCCAATGCAGCCACAATCGAGAACGTTATCGAAAACCTTTTTGAAGGACCCTCGCGAGGACAGGTGCGGCCCGAGGATCGACCAAACATTGTGGTAGATTCTCGAACCAACGCCTTGATTATTGCTGCCTCCCAGAAAACGTTGGCCATTGTCAACAGCTTGATCATGCGTTTGGACCAAAAACCGGAAAGCTACGGAATTTTGATTGAAGTATTGCCGCTTAAACATAATGACGCTTCGCAGGTTGCCGGGATGATTAACGATGTGTTTAGTGCGCGACGGCGTAATATGCAATCTCCAGGGCAAACGACCCAGCCACAGGAGCGCGTCAATGTTGAGGCGGATGGTTTGACCAACTCGCTCATTATCACTGCGAGCAAAGAAAATGTCGGATTGATTCGTGAGTTGGTCGTAAAGGTGGACTTGGAGCCCACGGCTGAAACAAGTCAATTAACGATTATTCCGCTTGAGTACGCCGACGCGCAGCGAGCAGCGGCCATGTTGCGCTCCCTAATAAAACAAGGGTTATACCGTCCGGGCATCTCGCGGTCAGGAGCAGCCCGAGCCAGCCGTGAGAGTATCGCCATCTCTGTGGATCATGCCACAAATACGCTGATCATTTCGGCTAGCCCGGAAAACCTCGCCGTGGTGCGGGAGGTGGTAAAACAGATTGACACAAGCAATTATGCCAAGACTGGATCGTTGAAGATTTATGAATTAAAGCACGCATCGGCATCGCGCCTTGCGACAACGCTTGAGTCATTCTTTAAATCCAAGCGGGCAGCTGAAGCTTCGCTGGGTGAGCCGGATGCAATTGTGCCCATCACGGTCACTCCGGATGAACGAACCAATACGTTACTGGTCACCGGTGGCAAGGAGAGCTTTGCCATCATAGACGAATTGCTCGGTAAACTCGACGCCGATGCCGTTGTGGCTCAGAACAAGTTCGATGTGTTCCCGTTGAAGAACGGCTCGGCGGCTAAGTTAAAGACGATGCTTGATCGCCTGTTCACCGGTCGCACCACGCCTCCGGGTGGCCAAACCCCACAACCGGTGACGGTCATCGCCGACCCGATTTCAAACTCGCTGGTTGTCGGCGCGGCGACCGAGGATTTGCCAATGGTTCGCGACCTGGTCGAGCGACTGGATGCGGAACAAACCAGCCCGGACATCAACGTGGCGGTGTTCCCCTTGGCCAAGGCCAACGCGACGAGCGTATCTCAGATCATCCAGAATCTATACCGAGATACAGGCACCACTGTCGGTCCGTCGGTTGCGATTAATGTGGATAATCGCATCAACGCGTTGGTGGTTTCCGCGGGGGAGAACGACCTTAACCGCATCGAGGAATTGGCCAAGCAGTTGGACACAGGTGAGATCAAGAGGGTTTCAGAGATTCGGGTATTCGGGTTGAAGCATGCAAGTGCCACCAATCTTGCCCTGCTGTTGAACACGGCGCTGAACACCAAGCCGGAGAGCCTCACATCGCAGAGCGCAGACAGACAAGAGTTGCTACAGTTTATCACCCGCACCGAGGCGGAAAACGAACTGATTACCACTGGCCTCAAGGAAGGGGTTTTAATCACTCCTGATCCCCGTACAAACTCACTGGTCGTCTCTGCACCCGTAGATAATATGCCCCTTATTGAGCAGATCATCGTCAAGCTTGATTCTAGTTCGCCGCAGATTGCACAGATCAAGGTCTTTCAGTTGAACAATGCCGATGCACGTCAGATGTCAGATGTGTTGTCAAACTTGTTTCAGTTACAGGCCGCAGGTGGGCAGGCCAACACACGCTCCATTCGCTATTCATTGGTCATGCCGGTCGATTCAGAAACAAAGAATGTAAACAGCGAGCCGACCATCGGCACCGCAGAGCAGAACGCGCTAACAGTGACTGTCGACATTCGAACCAACAGCCTGCTTGTTGGTGGCTCGGAGCATTATGTCGCCTTATCCACTCAGATAATCGAGGAATTAGATTCAAGCCCAGCGCAGGAGAGAATCACCAAAGTTTATCGCCTCAAGAATTCCCAGGCAGATACCCTTGCGCTGGCACTGCAGGCTTTTCTGGATCAGGCACAGCAGAGGGTAACATCAATCCTGGGTCAGGAGGCTGTGGGCACTGCTCAACGCCTGTTGGACGAGGAGGTTGCGATTGTGGCCGAACCCGTCAATAACGCGTTATTGGTTTCAGCCAGTCCTCGCTACTTTGAACAGGTCGAGGAAATGATTCAGGAATTGGACCAACCTCAAAAACAGGTCCTGATTCAGGTTTTGCTTGCGGAGATCACTCTCGATGGCAGCACGGACTGGGGTATGCAATGGCAGACAGACTTGGATTTACAGGGCAATGACATCCCCGTCGATTCGGTAGGTATAAATTCGCTTGGCGGAATACCAGGTGGGTTAGAAAGATCCGCGTCCACTGTCGGAGCCATAGGAGGGTTGACTGCGACCCTGACCGGCGATAACTGGGGTTTTATCCTCAAGGCCATGCAAAGTGATGGGCGTTTGGAAATTTTAAGTCGCCCACAGATTCTGGCGGCTGATAATCAGCCGGCCACTATTGATGTTGGGCAAAGAGTGCCGGTTGTCACTGGTAGTCGTGTTACTGAAAGAGGCGATTCGATCAATACATTTGAATACGAACAAGTTGGCATTCAGTTGGAAGTAACGCCTCGGATCAACCCCGATGGAGTTGTTAAAATGGATGTGTCTCCAACCATCAGCGCACTGGCATCTTCTAGTGTTGAGATTTCATCAGGTTTCACAGTGCCCATCATCAATAGTCGCAGTGCGAGCACTGCCGTGAGTGTTCAGGATGGCCAAACGATTGTGATCGGCGGGTTGATCAGCACGGAGGACAACGAGCGGGTAACAAAAATTCCGTTGTTGGGTGATATTCCTTACATTGGAGCTGCCTTCAAGCGGACAAGGCAATCCCGAGTTCGAAGTGAACTTCTGATAATTTTGACACCACATGTAATCAATGAACCAACTGATGTCGAAAGGTTCAGTCGGGAGAACATTGAAAGTTCCAATATCTTCGAACAGTTTGAAGCCACTGGAACCGAGCGGAACAAAACCCAGCAGCGTATCCTTGACAGCATTAAGCCCAAGGCTCGCGAGGAGAAGGGGGTTGATGTACCGCAGCCAGCCAAGGAGAAGAACCCTCTGCCATCAAAGATATAATGTGCGGTGACAGGAGGAAAAGACCATCGGGTTGTATTCGCATAGGGTTGGCTCTTTGTATGGCTTGGGTTGGCTTTACTGGGGTTGGATGCCGTACAGAGATTCCCGGGCGGCCCAAAGCCAAGGCATTTAACCCAGGCAAAGGATCGGTTAATTCAATTCGACTTTTTACTTTACCGATGCTGTTTAATCTTGATGGAGAGCCTGGCCCCGATGCATTTAAGGCCCGGGTTTATGCCATAAGGGACTCTGCCCCAAAGCCGGTGCCGATTACGGATGGAACCTTGGAAATTATTTTTTTTGACGAGGTTTCAGACCGTAATCAACAGGTTTCCCCGCGCCAGTCCTGGTCGTTTTCAGGAAGGGCTTTGGATCGCTACAGGGTTCAGACAAGCATCGGCTTTCACTACGATTTTACCTTGGAGATTGATAAGGCCAAGCCATTGCCCGGCAAGGTGTCAATTCAGGCGAAGTTTACTCCTTTAGATGGAGCTTCAATATTTGCGAAGCCAGTAAGCATTTCCGTTAAACCCTAGTCATGTAACAGGGCTTGGTTGGATAGCTTGGAAAAACTGTTCGCTCTGATTTTTACATGATCCAAGTGACCATGCGCGCTTGCGATTTTCAGCCAATCGACTTGAATATCGCCCCAGCAGGATCAGGATGGGCCACTGCTTAGGCAATGGCCGGGTGCAAGCAATGAGTAGTTACTCACAGGTTTTAGTGGAGAAAGGGTTGGTGTCCTTGGAGGACATCGACTCCGCCGAACGAATGCGTGAGGAACAAGGGCTACGCTTGGACCAAGCATTGATTCAAAACGGTGCGATTACCGAACAGGCATTTCTTGAGGTAATGGGGGAGCGGCTTGATTTCGACGTAATTGACCTGCCCGGCGTGGACATCGCGGCAGATGTCATCCAAACGCTGCCGTCGCGTTTTGTTTATCGCAACCATCTTGCACCCATCGCTCGTGAAAACGGCACGCTTAAGGTGGTTACCAGTGACCCGTTCAACCTTTATGTGTTTGACGAGATCAAGCTGTTGACTGGGTTGGAAGTGCAGCCGGTGCTTGCTCCACGTGGTGAGATCGACAAGGTCATCAAGGATCACTACGGGGTCGGTGGCGACACAATCGAGGAGATGGCAGGGGGTGATGATTACTCACTCACCGGTTCGGAGGAGGACAGCCAGGATCTGTTGCAAATGGCGCAGGAGGCGAGTGTAATCAAGTTTGTCAATGAGATCATCCTCGAGGCGATCAACGAGAGAGCGAGCGACATCCATATCGAGCCGTTTGAGAAGGCGCTCTCCATTCGCTATCGCATCGACGGAGTATTGCGTGAGGCCGCTGTCCCACCCCAGATCAACCGCTTTAAGGCGGCGATTATCAGTCGCATCAAGATTCTCTCGAATATGAATATCGCCGAGCGTCGGCTACCGCAGGACGGTCGGATTAAGTTCACGGTAGGAAGCCGGCAGGTGGACGTACGCGTGAGTGTGATCCCAATGATTTTCGGCGAAGGCGTCGTAATGCGAATCCTTGACAAGGCGACCGTTCTTTACAGCCTGCCGGAGTTGGGGTTGGGCGAGGAAACGTATGCACAATTCCAGACTCTAATCATCAAGCCGCACGGCATAATGCTCGTCACAGGCCCGACCGGCAGCGGTAAAACGACCACGCTTTATGCTGCGCTCAATGCGATCGTTGGTACGGAGAAGAAAGTGATCACCACCGAGGATCCGGTGGAGTATAACCTTGATGGTGTAAACCAAATACCGGTCGATCACAAGGTTGGCATGTCGTTCGCCATGGGTCTTCGCGCCATTCTGCGGCATGATCCAGACGTTGTGATGATCGGTGAGATCCGGGACCTCGAGACTGCGCAGGCGGCCACTCAGGCTTCACTGACCGGCCATCTGGTTTTGTCTACACTACACACCAATGACGCGGCTTCAGCAGCGACCCGGTTGATCGACATGGGTGTCGAGCCGTTTCTCGTCAGCAGTACTCTCAGTGGAGTGATGGCGCAGCGCTTGGTACGCGTGATCTGTCCCAATTGCAAAACTGAGCAGAACCCTGGGGAGGCGAAAGTTCCCAAGTCCGCCGGTTTTTCAAAGGGAGACAAGCTATTTCATGGCAGCGGTTGTCGCCAATGCCGAAACAGCGGGTATAGTGGTCGTACAGGTCTATACGAATTACTGATGATGAATGAGGAGTTGGGTGAGAAAATCATCCAGCGAGTTGCAGCCAGTGAATTGGTGCGGATCGGGCGCGCCAACGGCATGCGTTTACTCAGCGAGGATGGATGGCTTAAGGTAAAGCAAGGGCATACCACTCTCGAGGAAGTTATGCGTGTGACTGCGGCATAGCCTAAATGTCATGCCCAAGTTTCAGTATACAGCAAGAAACTTAAACGGCGGAAAAGTCGCTGGTCTTATTGAGGCCGATGGAGAAGGTGCTGCCATTCAGTTACTGGAGCGGAAGGAACTTTACCCGGTCGATATCTGGAACACCGATGACAAAGCCGACAATAGGTTATTTCGTGGCCGCATCTCGAACCGGGATCTTGGCGTCATGTATGGGCAGTTATCCGATCTGCTCGGCTCCGGCGTTCCTTTACTGCGAGCACTCAAGTCGATCGTCAAGTCCACTGTTAATAAACGTCTCAATGGAGTACTAGGTGATATTCACAACTCAGTGGCGGACGGCAAGTCGTTGTACGAGTCCATGGCTGAGCACCAAAATATTTTTCCCGCGCTGCATACTGTCATGGTGCAAGCCGGCGAGCGGGCTAGCTTCATTGAGGAAGTGCTGGAAAGCTTGTCTGTGTTCCTCGAGCGTCTTGACGAACTACGGGGCAAAGTCCTCGGTGCGCTAATTTATCCCGTTATGCTCGTGATGTTGGGCGGCACGGTGATGGTTGCCGCGTTGGTTTTGTTTGTGCCTAAGTTTGAGCCGATGCTTGTCGGGATTGAAAAGCCAATGCCGACTGAGGTAATCTTCTTTCTCAGCGAGAGTATTCGAAACTATTGGGCGATCATTGCGGCTGCCGTAGGAGGGCTGGCCGCGTTCTTTTGGAGCGCCCTTCAGAGCCAAGCAAGCAAGCGAGCGATGGAGCGCTGGCGACTCAAGATTCCAGTAGCCGGTACGGCTATGCGCATGGTCGCGATCACCCGGTTTTGCCGAATCCTCGGCACGATGCTGGCCAACGGCGTGCCGATCCTACAGGCCTTGGCCATCAGTCGTGACGCAACCGGTTCAGCGCTGCTCGCGGAGAATATCGACGACGCCATTAAAAACGTCCGCGCAGGCGAGCCGCTTACAGAACCACTTAAGGGTGGCGGCCTTTTCCCCGAGCAGGTGCTTGCGATGATTTCCGTTGCCGAGGAGTCGAACCAGTTGCAAAAAGTGCTGCTGCATATTGCTGACTCAGTGGAGCGTCGCACCAACCAACAGGTGGATCAGGCCGTGCGCCTGATCGAACCGGTGATCCTCTGCATGGTCGCCGCCGGTATAGGCTTCTTAGCGCTTGGCCTTCTCTTGCCAATTTTCACAATGGCCAGTTCGCTTGGCCAAGGTTGAAATAGCCTGGTTCAACC
>JACNJE010000104.1:0-46096 GCA_014382705.1 Verrucomicrobiota bacterium
GGGGGTTCGACTCCCCCCGCCTCCACCATTTGAGCTATTTCTTTTCGATCAAGGCCAATGCCATCAGCACGTAGGCGGTGGTTAGGTTGGGGTCGCCTTCCATCCAGCGCTGGGTCGGGTTTTGCCATGAACCGTCCGGCTTCTGAAGCGAGATGAGCTTGGCCGTGAGTTGCTTGCGCCAGTCAATCGTTTTGCCACCCGGGCCGTCCAGTTGCGCCACGCCCTGCGCGCGCAGCGCCTTGGCCATGAGATGGTAGTAGTAGTAAACGCCCTCTGATCCCATGCCGGGATTTTCGTCGAGCGTGTAGTTGCGGCTGAGCCAGTCGATGACGGCCTTCACGCGCTCGTCGTCGCGGCCGACGCGGGCGTAGGCGAGACTCATCATCCCGGCGTAGCTGATCGAGCCGTACGAGCGCAGCGCCACCCGCTTGGTCTGCTCGTCGACGATCTCCCCCGCCTTGCTTTCGCCGGGGTGGTAGATGAATCCGCCTCGATCCCCGGGGGCGCGCGACAGGTTCGGGTTGTCGCTGCGCTCCGGCAGGTTTTGGCAACTGGCCAGGAAATGCTCGAGCGCCTTCCAGTCCAGGTCGGCCTCCAGTTTCTGGCCGGGCTTGTCCGGGCGGCGCAGGGCCAACTCGGACAGTCTCATTGCCTCAACGGCCATAAGCGTGTTGTTCATGTCCGAGTGATCGTACTTGCTGTTGTAGCCAACCCCGCCGTCGTGCGGATTGTCCATCCTGCCCTTTTCGCCAAGGTCAATCTGTGAGCCGGCGATGTAGGCCCGCGCCTTGGCGATCATCGGGCGAAACTGCGGCTCGTCGGCGAGCGACAACGCCATCAGCGAACAGGCGGTGTTGTAGTTGATGAGCAGTCCGCGATGGATCGAGCCGTCCGGCTTGGCCGAACCGGCGATGAAGTCGAGTGCGCGCCGTCGCTCGGAGCCGTACTTTGTGTCCAGCTTGGGCACGTCCACCATCTCGAGCGCGACCAGCGCGAGGGCGGTCAAGGCTGGCAGCTCGGAGTTGGACCACCAACCGGCGGCATGCTGGTTTTCGTAGAGAAACCGCGCTCCCCGCTCGATGGCCTGCCGTGTTGTGCTTGCGCCGGCCTCCTTCGCGTCCACCGCTTGGCCAATCGGGATGAACATCAGTAAGGCAGCAAAGGCGATTTGCCGGAGCCGCAGCAGGAATCGCTTGCTTGCTCCCTCTCCCCCGCCTTCTCCCGCTGGGGGAGAGAGCTTGGCCAGGCGCAGCCCGCCGGTCACCTTTCCGTTGGCGGAGGTTGCGGGCACTGACCCGATGAGGGGAAGCGTTTGGATGTCTGCTGGGGCATTCACCGTTTGAAGGGCAAACTTATGGTCTTTTCCCCTGCCCTGTCGATTTCAATTCAAACTTTTTGTTGAAGAGGCCACCGATCTTACACATCCTTCCGCCGTTACGCAGGCGGCAGGCCCGATGAAAACGTTGTTGCACACAAATGCGAACCGCGACTTGGCCAAGCGCGGCTTCACGCTGATCGAGTTGCTGGTCGTCATCGCGATCATCGCCATACTCGCGAGCCTCCTTCTTCCGGCACTGGCCAAGGCGAAAGGCAAGGCGCACCAGATTTCCTGCATGAACAACTACCGGCAGCTTCAGGTCTGCTGGCACATGTACATCGACGACAACCACGGCCATCTGCCGCCCAACGCCACCATCAGTGGCAGTTCACGCGGCAGCTGGGCCGCCACCGCGCAAACCTGGATCAAGGGCAACGCCTTCTCCGATACCACCGACCAAAACATCCGGGTCGGTGTCCTGTTCAAGTACAACGACTCGGTGAACATTTACAAGTGTCCCTCTGACCGGTCCACCGTTCTCGACCAGGGCAAGATTCCCCGCTTTCGCAGTGTCGCGATGAACATGCACATGAATCACATTCCCAACCCGCGAGACCGCACGAGCTGGCACAAGTATTCGGAGATCGTCGCCCCGCCGCCGTCCAAGGCGTTCGTGTTCATCGACGAACACGAGGGCAGCATCGACAACGCCCGGTTCACCGTGACGCAGCGGCACGAATGGCGCTGGATCGACTTTGCCGGCACGCGCCACAACAACGGCTGCGTGCTCAGCTTTGCCGACGGCCACTCCGAGCTTTGGAAATGGCAGGAGCCTCGCACGCTTGAGATTTCCAACATGAAGGGCTGGATCCAGGGCCAGACCGGCGTGTACGGCAAGGATCGCGACCTCGGCCGCATCTACGACGCCATCCCGAAAGTCCCGATTTGAACCGTTACCGGTTTTACAAAAGCCCGATTATTCATGCGTTGTTGAATATCCGATATCGAACAAGGAGTGTTGAAATCTGAATGAGTGGGGGCGGCGATCCGTCACGGCCAGAATGAATGAATTTCAACTTTGGACATTCCTTGTTCGATATTGGATATTCGCTGTTTCCGATTCGCGGGTTCAATTGTCCGGCTCGCCGATGCAGTAGAGGAATTTCTCCCCGCGCAAAAACATCGCGTCTCCCGCCAGCGCGGCCGATGCGCTGAAGCGCTCATCCAGTTCGTTCAACGCCAGCGCCCTTGGCTCTGCATCGCTGCTGAGAACCACCGTTTTTCCGTTTCGATCGGTCACGTAAATCCGCCCTGCGGCAGCCACAGGCGAGGCGTAAATATTGAAAAGCGGCCCCAGTCGGAACGGCCCGCTTGGCTCGTCGCCGGACGTCGCGTTCACGCGGGACAGCACCCCCTGGTAATGCCGCAAATAATAAAGCCAATCGCCGTGCAGCAGCGGCGATGGCACGTACGGCGTGCTGCGGTTCTTCCGCCAAACGATCTGCTTCGAACCGCTCAACTCCCCCTTCGCGCCCTCAAGGCGGATCGCCAGCAACGTCTGTTTCTCGTAACTGCCGGCGGCGAACACCACACCATTGGCTGCAACCGGCGAGGCGACAATGTTGCCCGGCAGCCCGCCCGCTTCCCAGATCACCCTGCCGGTCTCCAAATCGTACCCGCGCACCCGCTTGGTTCCGCTGACGACCACCTGCGCTTGGCCTCTCTGTTCCACGACGATCGGCGTGGCCCACGAGGTGACCTCGTCGCGCGGCTGCCGCCAACGCTCCTCGCCGGTGCGCTTGGCCAAGGCAACGATGAACGACGCCCCCTCGTGATCCCAGTTGACGACAACCGTCTCGCCGTGCAGCGCCGGCGACGCCCCCTCGCCGTGGCCGTGCTTCACCCGCATGTCGCCAAGGTCTTTCCACCAGGCCAGGCGCCCGGTGGTGTCGAGGCAGTACAGGCCGTTCGAGCCGAAAAACGCGATGACATGTTCCCCGTCCGTCACCGGCGAGTTGGACGCCCACGTCGCCGACTCGTGCGTGCTCTCGTGCGGTTGCCGCGTTGCGACCGTCCGTCGCCAAGTCACCCCGCCGGTTTGCCGGTCGATCGCCATGACGGCGAACTGATAATCCGACTCCGGGTCCATGTTGTTGTGGGCACCCTCCGGCACCGGCCCAGTGAACGGTTTTCGTGGGCCGACCTGCTCGGCGGTGGTGACATAAACCAAGCCGCCCCACACCACCGGCGACGAGTGCCCAAGGCCGGGCAGCTTGGTTTTCCACCGGACATTCTTCGTCTCGCTCCACTCCACCGGCGGGTTGGCCCTCGGTGCCGCGCCGGTGGCCAATGGCCCGCGCCACTGCCCCCATTGCCCGAGCGGATCCACCGCTTGGCCAAGCGCAAACGAACCCAGCCAGCAAAGGCCAAGCGCGACAATCCACCTTGGATTCAACCGTTTCAACATAGCCCGGGCAGGATGTGCCGCTTGGTTTTCATAACGGTGAATGCCGGTTCCCCACCCTGCCCTGTATCAGCCCCGAAATCAAACCCCTTGGCCAAGGGCCATGGGGGGCCATGGAAACCCGTCACCACCCCGACGGAACAGCGTGAGTTCGCCGTTTACGAGGCTGCGCCGTCTGCATATATCTTTGAACGTGATCGTCTTTGGATTGTCATATTCACAGGTTACAACTGGCTATTTTGCAAAAAAGAACATCATGAAAACAGCAATAACATCCGCCATGGCAGCCGTGTTGACTGCTTCTCTTCATCTGCCTGCATACGCAGCGGAGGATTACACGTTGCACGAGTGGGGCACTTTCACCACCGTCATCGGCTCCGACGGAACGCATCTTGACGGGGTCTACCGCGAAGACGCACCGCTTCCAAAGTTCGTTTACCAACTGGACGCGCCCCCAAGAATAGCCCGCGGGGTTGCCCGGAGGACGAAGGGGCTCAACTACAGTCGCACGTTTGCCCACGTGAACGTTCGCCTCGAGACGCCGGTCATCTATTTTTACACCGACAAGGCATTCGACGCTCAGGTGGATGTCGGCTTCAAGAACGGAACCATCGGCCAATGGTATCCGGATCGTAGCGCAGGCGAGCAGCGGCAACGGCATCCGCTTCTCGATTTCGCCAAGCCTCGCAAAGGATCGATCCGCTGGAACGTCCATGTCGAACCGGCTGGCGAAGATCAATCGGCCCGCGTGTTCCGAAGCGGCGAACTTCCGTGCTGGCTTTACCCGCGTTATCCGGATTCCGCGCTGGTGACGAACGCGAATAAGGAGACGGAGAAATACCTGTTCTACCGCGGGCTCGGCCGGATGGAACTGCCAGTGGTGTTCACCTCCACGGATCAAGATCTGCACGTAACAAACCGGGGCAAGAATAAAATCGCCCAGTGGCTGGTGTTCGAACTCAGCGAGAAAGGCGAAGCGCGCTGGTGGCTGCCCGATCCCATCGCCGGGGAGACCGGGAGCGCCACAGTGCAGTTGAACAGCCAGCACCATCGTGCGGAATGGAAAACGGCGCTCTATGCCGATGGCCATAAAATGCTGATGGATGCCGGACTCTATCGCAAGGAGGCCGACGCCATGTTGCAGACCTGGTGGGCCAGCTACTTTGAAACCCCGGGGCGGCGCGTGTTCTGGATTGTGCCGCGCGCCAAGGTTGACGAGATCCTCCCGCTCAAGGTTTCGCCGACACCCAAAGACACCGTGCGCGTGATCGTCGGACGATCTGAAATCTTGACGCCATCCTTTGAAAAACGGCTGGTCAGCGATTTCGCCGCCGTCAACGGGCGCGAGAAAGGCAACCGGTGGGCCAGCGACCGGTTCTTTCCCGCCTATTCCGCAAGAGTCAAGCAATTGAACGCATCCGTGGTTGGAGCCGTGGTCGGCGACAGTCCCGACAGTTGACAGCAACTGGGCCCAGTGCCTTCGTTAAACCGGCTTAAGGAGATCGTCCTTCCATGCTGACAAATCGTTCCCACTATCTGCCTGTCGCTCGCGTTGGGCAAAAATCTGTCTCGGTGGATAAGGCAAGGAACGGAGCGGTTCCGCTTGGTTCCGCAACCCACTCCATCAAGCCTTCGTCGCGAAACCTGTTCTTATTGCTTGTTTTAGGTGTGTGCCTGCCGGAATGCCCGGCTCCACTCGCCCAAGAACCCGTTCGGGAGACATTGACCTCGCGGGTCGCGTTCGATCGGCATGAGGTCGCCATTGGCAAGGGCAAGCGCCTGTCCGTTCTGACGGGCTTTCTGCTCGGTGGCCCGATGGCCGATGTTGCCGTGCTCAACGTCAACGGAGAGGGCGAGCGGCGGCTGCGCCTCTTCGTCCTTCACGACGGCAACGGGTCGGAGCGGCTGAACACCCGGTTGCGGCCCGGCGTGTTGTTTGCGGACATCGCAACCATCGGCGGGCGTGACCGGTTGGTCACGTACGAGCCCGGCCGCCTGAACTGGTTCGACCCCGAATCGGCGACGGAACGGAAACTGGTTTCATCCAGTTGCAGCTTCGATCGACCGCGCAAGGATGAACTCCCCCATGTGGACGTGACCCACGACCTCAATGACGACGGTCTCACCGACCTCGCGGTGCCGGTTGCCGATGGCTTCCGGGTGTTCATCCAGAGGGGCGACGGGGCGTTTGCCGAGCCGGTGACGATTGGACGGGCCGTTTCCATGGCGCGGATTCGCGGCGCCGACGGCTACCGGTATAGTCCGTGGTCCCAAAGTCGCATTCACAGGGTGGATTACAACCGGGACGGCCGAGTCGATTTGGCGCATTGGGACAAGACTCATTTTACGGTCCATCCACAGGACAAACAGGGGCTGTTTTCCGCTGGGACCGCGAGCATGAGTAGCGAAGTCGTGTTCGACTCGGACGACCTCGATTCGCTCGCCACGGGAGACATGACCGGAAAGGTGCTTCACTCGGTCTCCGACATGAACGGCGACGGCATTGCCGACCTTGTAATTTTTTCACTGGAGGGCCGACAACTGTCGGCCAAGCGATCCAGTTTCCGGATTCATTTCGGCGAGCCGACGGCCAGCGGGGGCACCCGGTTCCAGCCGGAGGCCGGCGCGGTCCTCCGCTCCGGTAACCGGATCCAGATCGGGATGAGCCGCCACGATTTCGGGGGGGACAGCCCAGGCGGCTTGATGGTGACAGCCATCGATCGCAAGTTTCTCAAGGGCAGCCTGTGGAAAAGTCTCAAGGGATTCATGGGCGATGACATCTCGCTGAATCTTGAGTTTTATCGCCTGACCGGCGGCCGCTTCGCCGACGCACCCGGCACCACGATCCGGACGGCGCTGGACGGGGTGCCCAGCCATCGCGAGCCGGGATGGGTGCCGCTGGACGTCCTGCTTCAGGGCGGCAAGCACGAAAACCGAAAGAGGAAAAAAAATTGGCCGCGCGCCTTCAACAACGCGCTGTTAATCGGGGACGTGACCGGCGACGGGCATTCCGACCTGCTCATCGGGGGGCACCCGAGGCATCTGGCGATCTATCCCGGCGCGCCCGGACCGGGACTGTTTTCGCGTCCGACTCAAGACCTTGCGGCGCCCATCTCCAACGACGAGGAGTACATTTGGTTGATGGATCTGAACCGGGACGGCAGGCAGGACATCGTCATGCATCATCCATTCACCCTGCGTGACGGGCACGGCACTCCGTTGCGCCCGCCCGGCACGGAGCCGCAACGCGTGACACTGTTCATCGCCCGCTGAGCATTCGGCCTTCCATCCGGAAGCGGCATCCGTATGCTGCCGCCCGTGAGTTTATCCGGACAGAACGCAGTGGTGGTGGGCGGTGGCACCGGCATGGGTGAGGCCATCGCTCTGGGCCTGGCCAAGGCCGGGGCGAAGGTCGCGATTGCCGGACGCCGGCAGGCCAAGCTGGACGCCGTCGCCGCCCAGGCCGGCGGCGCGATCCTCACCCACACGGTGGACGTGGCGGATCGGGCCAGCGTCAAGTCCCTGTTCGACTGGCTTGGCCAAGCGCTTGGCCAACTGCACCTGCTGGTGAACTGCGCCGGGACAAACGTGCCCAAGCGCTCGATGGGTGAGTTGGCCCCGGATGACTGGGACAAGCTGATGGCGACCAACGCCACCGGCGCCTTCAACTGCATGCATTTCGGGCTGCCGCTCATGCGTCCGCACAAGACCGGCCTCGTCATCAACATCTCGTCGACCTCCGGCAAACGGGCCGCCCCGCTCGGTGGCGTGGCCTACAACGCCAGCAAGTTCGCCATGGCCGCCCTCGGAACCAGCGCCAACGAGGACGAGCGCGAAAACGGGATCCGGGTGACGACCCTCTTTCCCGGCGAAGTGGACACGCCGATTCTCGACGACCGGCCCGTGCCTCCCTCGGCTGAACGCCGAGCAACCATGCTGAAAGCGGCCGACATCGCGGATATCACGCTGGCCGTCGCCAAGCTGCCTCCGCTGGCGCACGTGCCGGAACTGGTCATCAAGCCGATGCGCCAGTCGTTCATCTAATCCCCAAACTCCCCCGCGTCGCCGAAGCGTTCCCGAGCCGCCTCGCCAAACGCCGACATGGCGCGGTCGAGTTTTTTCAACATTTCATCCCGCGACAACCCGGAGCAGCTGCGGGCCGCCTTGATGACGGTGTTGCATTCGTTCTGATCCATGAACACCGCCGCCTCCAGCAACCCCGCCTCCTCTCCCGGCGGGATGGCCAGGAAACCGTGCTTGTCTGCGTGGATCAACTGGCCGGGGCGAACCCGCTGGCCAAACACCTGCACCTCGCAATCCCACTGAACCGGCACCACGTGCGCGTGCCCGACACACAACCGCCGGGCCAGCGCCTTGAACCCGGCGTTGGTCATCTCATCGACATCCCGGATCGCGCCGTCGGTAATCGTGCCGACGCACCCAAGGGCACGGTGAACGTTCGCGTTGACCTCACCCCAGAAGGAGCCGGTCGTGGCCGGCTTGTCCAGATCCTGCACCACGACGATCTTCGGCCCGGGCATGCCGGCGAGATAGTCGCGATAGTCGGCGGACCGACGAGCCACACCTTCCTTGTGGCGCTTCTGGCTCGGCTCGATCTGCAGCGTGACCGCCCAGCCGACCATCGGGCCCATTTGCGGCATGAAATCGGTCGTCGCTTCAAGGTTGATCGCGGCCTGGGCCGGGTCATGCTGGGTGATCTGTTCCCAGCCGTTGTAGACGGTCGGCGTGTTCCAGCGCTTGAGCTGCAGCAGTTCCTCGTGGGACAACGACGGGGTTAATTGTTTTTTGTCCATTGCTAAAAATCGTTCCATGGCCGCGTGCGGCAAAGGCAACGTAACGCCTGGCATCCATCCGACCAATGAAAACCCACGGCATGACTTGCCCGGGCCGGTGCACAATTTGAGCGGGCACAAGGCGTTTTGCCGAAATCACCGCTGGCAGTCGGCGCGCTCGAGGCCACGCTTGGCCAAGCGCACTCTCCAGAAGCCGGCGCTCTCACTGGCTTGGCCAAGCGCAAATCCGGCAACCCGGAGTGGGTTTATCGCCGACCCTTAACAGGTTCTCCGGGTTGATTGTCTTGAAATCACGCAGGGCGTTCCCTTAAATCGCGCGGTGCCGAGGGTCATCGCCATCGCCAACCAAAAGGGAGGGGTCGGAAAAACAACCACGGCGGTCAACCTGTCGGCCTGCCTCGGCTCGCTCGGAAAACGCGTCCTGCTGATCGACATGGACGCACAAGCCAACTGCACCAGCGGACTGGGCTTCGAGAAAACGCCCAACGAAAGCCTTTACCCGGTTCTCCTTGGCGAGGGCACGCTTGAGGAAAAAATTAGAGAGACCGGGTTCGACGGCGTATCCCTGATCCCCAGCGAGTTTGACCTATGCGCCGCCGAGGTGGAACTGGCGCGAATGTCGTTTGACGCCGGCAGCGACGATCCCGACCACCACCTCAACTGGCTGAAGGAGGCGTTGCAGCCGGTCGTGAAGGGGCGCCGGTTCGATGTCGTGCTGATCGACTGCCCGCCCTCACTGGGTAAACTGACGTTGAGCGTGTTAATCGCCGCGACCGGCCTGCTGATTCCGCTCCAGTGCGAGTATTATCCGCTGGAGGGCATCAGTTCCATCACCGGCCTGATGGAGCAGTTGAAACGTTCCGGGGTCAACCGGAAGCTCGAGCTGCTCGGCGTGTTGATGACCATGTACGACAGCCGGACGAATCTCTCGCGGATGGTTGTTGCCGAGGTGCGCGAACATTTCGGTGCCAAGGTTTTCCGAACGGTCATCCCTCGCGCCACGCGGGTTGCCGAATCTCCAAGCCACGGCAAGCCAATCCTTTACTACGATCCCTACAGCGCCGGCTCGGCGGCATACGAGGTCGCTGCAGGCGAGATGCTCAAGCGCCTTGGCTGAAAAACCTTGAAGCAGACGGCTGCAAAACCTAGATTTCGCGCCGCTTGAACCTTCATGCCCGCTTGGCCAAGTGATGACTTTTACCATGAAAAAACTGACAGGACCCATCCTCGTCGCCGTCGCCACGCTGCTTGCGTTCGCGACCGGCTGCTCCCAGAACCGGGAGAAGGAACTCAACGCTGAATTGGTATCCGCCCAGGCGGCCCTCAGCAAGGCACAGGCGGATCTGGCGGTCGCCAGGAAAGCCCGGGAGGAAGCGGAAGGGCAATTGAACCAGGCCGAGGCACAGGCTGAAACCGCCAGTCAGCCCAAGCCGGAATCTGATAGCGGCAAGGCGTCCGCAAAACCAAGCTCAAAGAAGGAACGTTTCAGCTATGCGGTTGGGCTTCAAATCGGGGGTGACTTTGGCAACAAGGAGATCGAGATCGACTTCGACCGATTCGCCGACGGCATCCAGACCGCCTACCTTTCCCGGGAGCGGCTGATGGACGAGTCGGAGTCAAAGCAGGTTCTCGACGAAGTCTGGAAGGATTATCAGGAACGGGAACGGGCCAAGCGCAGTGCCGCCGCCGAAGTCGCGAAGAAGGAGGGCATCGACTATCTCGCCACCAACCTGAAAAAACCGGGTGTCAAGGCAACCTCCAGCGGACTGCAATACCGCGTCATCGAGGCCGGACAGGGCGAATCCCCGACGACGAGCGACAAGGTGGAGGTGCATTACCGGGGCTGGACCCTCGACGGCAACGAATTCGACAGCTCCCATTCCCGCGACAAACCCAGCACCTTTGGGTTGACCCAAGTGATCCGGGGCTGGACGGAAGCCCTCGGCATGATGAAGCCCGGGGCCAAGTGGGAGATCGTTGTCCCCCAGGAACTGGCGTACGGCGCGGGTGGCAAGCGGCCGAAAATCCCCGCCTACTCGACACTGCGGTTCGAGATTGAGCTGCTTTCCGTGGTCAAGGGCACCCCGCCTGCGGCCAAGAAACCGGTCACGAGCAACATCGTCCGCATCCCCTCGCAGGCAGAACTTAAACAGGGAGCCAAGCCGGAAATCCTGTCAAAGGAACGGGAAGCCGAGCTGAAAAAGAAGAATCAGTAATCCGGCCCCCAAGCCAAGGGAGGGGCAAGTTCCACCTTGCCCCTTTTTTGTGCCCTGATTTGGGACGAGGGGAAACTCGTCCCTATCGCGTTATTTCAGTGACTTGATACTGACGTCGCGGAAGGAAACGGCGTCGCCGTGACCGGCGAATCCGAAGAATCCCGACTTGCGGAGACGCCCCTTGAACTTGGCCAGGTCGTACATTGGATTCTCCACCTTGGCCAAGTCGGTGTTGAGGATCAGCGTGCCGTTCAACTCCACCCGGATCGTAGTGCCCTTGACCGTGACCTCCTGTACGTTCCACTCACCCACCGGTCGCTGAAAGCCGCGGGCTGCCGGTGCCATGGCGTACGCCGACCCATGGTATTGTGCCGGATGCAACTTGGCGTATTTCTTGGCTGTATCGTCCAGCACCTGTAGTTCGCACATGCCGACATAGGCCGTGTCCCCGCTTCCGGGATAACGGATGGCGAGCCCGTTGTTTCCTCCCGGCGGCAGCCTGAATTTCAGCCGCGCCGAAAAATCGGACAACTCCTCATTAAAATAAATCGTGCCGCCCTTCCCTTTCCGGCATTGGATCGCCCCGTTGGTGACGACGTAGTTGTCGATCGGCCCGCCCCAGCCGTCCAAGTCCCTGCCGTTAAAGACCGACTCGTAACCGTCGCTCCCCTTGGCCGACAAGATTTCGTTGGCTTCGCTCCCGCTGATCTCCCGGATGAAAACGTTTCTCCAGCGAATTTCGCCGCCATGCGTCTGCAACTGGATCGGCCCGGTGCGCGGCAGTGTCCCCTTGCGGTTGAAATAATTCTCCAGCCGGGCGTGATCCACGACCGACTTCCCGTTGAGCCAGATCGAGACCCGTTCGCCGACCATGAGGATGCGAAAACTGTTCCACTCACCGAACGGCTTGTCGGCCAGCGCGAGCGGATCCTTGCCGGCGGCACCGGGGCTGTTGTTCCAGAGGCCGCCGGAACCCTTGTCCGCGCCCAGCCGGAACTTGGCCTCCTCGGTGCTGTCCCAAATCTGCACCTGCGGAATGCCGCGCAGGTAAATGCCGCTGTCGGCGCGGGCCACGGTCTTGTAATCCAGCAGCAATTCGAAATCGCCGTAATTTTTCAGCGTGCTCAAGTACATCCCATGACCATCGTTGACCAGTTCCTCGCCTTCGACCGACCAATGCTGGACGATGTCCTTGAGGCTCGCCGTCCTTTTCTCGGCCAACTTATCCGCGGGGAGCGCCATCCACTTGGCCGGATCCTCGGTCTTGAGCCCCCACCATCCGGTGAGATCCCGCTCGTTGAACAACGCGGTGAATCCCTTCGGCGGTTTCCCGGCTTGAACGGGGTTGCTCGCGGCGAAACCGATGACGGACACCGCCAGCAGAGCCGCGGCACGACGGAACCAGTTGATTGTCTTCATGGTGACCATTCGAATTAGGAGCGCGGGAGTTTAACCGCCGCGACACGGTTCGCCAGCTAAAACTTGACCAAGCGCCCCGTTTGAATTGAATCGCATGCTGTTTTGCCTCAGATTGCCGCGCAACAATCGACCGCAATGCTCCCAAACCGTGTCAACTCCCTGGTTGCGATCTCCTTCGCCCTCACTTTCCAGGCGCTTGGCCAAGCGGATAAACCCAAGCCGGCGCACGATCCTCCGGGGCAGTTGCTCCGCCACGCGCCGATGCCCAAGGCGACGCGGAGCATCGTCATTCCGCTGGGTGACATCCGGGTTGCCTTCGACACGGAGCACCTCCGAACGCACACCGTCTGGCGCGGCGAACTTGACCTGTACGGCCCCCAGTACGCTCATGCCAAGCGGCCATTCATCGCCCAGCCTAACGGGCCGTTGCTCTGGGGCAACCCGCCGGTCGTCCCGTGGCGCACGGAGCCGCCTTCGCCAACGTCTACCCTTGACGCGCATCGGTTGGAGGGCAGATTCATCGGCACAACAACGGAGGGCGGCTCCGTGACGCTGCGTTATGAGTTGCGAACGAAGGACGACGAAACGGTCGCCGTGCGGCTCAAGCCATCACTCACGCAACGGGGTTTGGAACGCCGGCTGTCGATCGCGCCATGCGGGCGGACACTTTGGTTCCTTGCAAACAGCTTTGCGGACGGCACGGCCAAACAGGAAGTAACCGCCGCCGGCCCCGCCGGAGTCACGGTGCAGGTCATCAATCAGCCGCTGCGCCATGCTGAGGCGGTTGTGACCGAGTCAGGCGCGGAAACCGTTTACGACACGGTCAAGGTCGAAACCGTCGCCGAGCAGCACTGGGTGCGAATTCCCGCGCATGACGCAGAAGTCACCGTCACCGTCACCACCCTTCACGACGGGGAACTGAAGCCCGGGCCGGTTCGCCCCCCGTCCCGCTTGGCCAAGCTGGGAACAGTCGGCCAGGCGGAGTACCGGCCAAGCGCCGGGCCGAAGAATCCCCATTACAAAATCGAGCATCTCCCCCTCCCGCCTGAACTGGAGTTGCTTGTCACTGGGATGGACTGGCTCAAGGATGACCGGCTTGCCGTGTGCACCTGGCCGGGCGAGGTGTATCTGCTCGACGGGTTGCCCAGCGAAAAGGGGCCGGTGACCTTCCGCCGCTTGGCCAAGGGGTTGAACGAACCGATGGGACTGCTCGTGCGGGATGGCCGGCTTTACGTTTCGCAAAAGCAGGAACTCACCGAGATCGTCTTTGACGAACATAGCGGCAGGACGGAGTTGAACCGAGTGAGCGCCGACTGGGGTTACTCCGGGCATTACAACGCCTTCTCCTACGGGCCGGTTCTCGACCGCGACGGGCGATTCGTCCTCGCCAATGCCGGGCACAGCGGCCGCTGGGACATGAAGTTCATGGGCTGGGGCATCCGGCAAGGCGGCAACGGAATGATGGAGGGCATCGCCTCCGGTTTTCGCGAGCCGAACGGTATCGGGGTTTTTGGTGCGGATCGGGATATTTTCGTGACCGACAATCAAGGCCACTGGACGGCGGCATGCGAACTGAACCACCTGCGCCCCGGTCAATTCTTTGGCCGCCCTTCCGCCACCCCCGATCCAAAACACCTTTACAAGGGACGCGAGACCTTCACGCCCCCGGCGGTTTGGTTCCCCTACACGCTGGCCCGCTCAATCTCCGGGATGGCCGAAATCCGGGACGACCGGCTCGGCCCCTTCAAGGGGCAGTTGCTTGTCGGCGATTTTCAGAACGCACTACTCACGCGTGTGTTTCTCGAAAAAGTAAATGATGAATATCAAGGCGCGGTGTTTCCATTCCTCAACGGCTTTCGCTCCGGCGTGAACCGTTTGAGTTACGGGCCGGACGGCCGCCTTTACGTGGGCGGACTACAGCGCACGTGGGCCAGCATCGCGCCGGAGCCGGCGTCACTTGAGCGCGTGGCGTTCAGTGGGGACACCCCGTTCTCCATCCGGAAAGTCGAGGCCAAGCGGGACGGCTTTCTGCTCACCTTCACCGAGCCTGCCAAGCCTGGCGCCGGTGCCCCGGACAACTTCGACGTGTCGCAGTTCCGGTATGCGTATCATCCCGAATACGGCTCGCCGCGATACAGCCACACAGGGAAAAAGGACAGCCAGACCCCGATCGAGGTGGCTGCTGCCACGCTGTCAATGAATCGGCTCGAGCTGCGGCTGGCCTTGTCCGGGTGGAAGCCGGGACACGTCACACAGATCCGCTGTTTTGACGTGGTAAACGAGGGCGGCGAACCCCTTTGGCACGACACGGTCCACTACACGCTGAATGAAATCCCGAAGCCGTGACGCCCTTGGCCAAGCGCGCGCGGGGGACGAGTTCCACCTCGTCCCAAATGAACCTTTAATGGGACAAGATGGAACCTGCCCCTCCCTCTCCCGGCAAATTAAGCCGGCACCTTTTCCGGCAGGAGTTCCTTCATGAACTTCGCCAGCGTCTCGTTGGTCGGGCCGTAACCCTTGTGGTACATGTGGTACTCGAGATCCTTCATCAACCGCTCCGCGGAGTTGTAGCGAACCTCAAGGTCGTGGGCCAAGGTTTTCTGCAGGATCGCGTCGAGGCGCAGGTCGATGTAGTCGCTCTCGTTGCGAAACTGCGGGATCGGCAGGTCGGTGATTCTCTGACGCGACTCCGCCGCGTCCGCCCCGGCGAACATGTTTTGCCCGAGCAGCAACTCGGCGAGGATGATGCCGTTTGAGAAAATATCGGAGCGCTGATCGGTGACCTCGAAGTTGGCCTGCTCCGGGCTCATGTACTCCGGCGTGCCGGACAACTGTTCGCCCTCGTTCTGCTCAATCAACCCGGCCGCCTTGGCCACGCCGAAGTCGGTCAGCTTCACGTCGCCCTCGAAACTCATCATGACGCTGCGCGGACTGACATCGCGATGCACGATGCCAAGCGGCTCCCCCTCGGCATCCTTCTTGCCGTGCGCATAGGCCAAGCCGCGCGCGATACGGCTGGCGATGAACACCGCGAGCGGCCCCGGGATTTCCCTGCCCTGCGCACTCGCCTCTCGGATGAACTCGGCGAGGTTCACCCCCCGGATGTACTCCATGACCATGTAGTAGGCGCGCTGATCCCCCTGCAACTTGACGTCGCTGTGCGCCCCCATCCGCCGGTAGAGTGATTTGCCCTCGTCGCCGAAGTTGTAAATCTGCACGATCTGCGGGTGGATGAGATCCGCGACCAGTTTCCCCTCGCCGATAAAGTTCTCGATGAATTGGCGCTGCATCGCGAATCGCTCGTGCATCACCTTGATCGCCACCTCCTTGGCGAAGCCCTCCGAGCCGATCTGGTAGGCACGGAACACCGCGCCCATCCGGCCGTCGGCGATCTTCTCGACGACCTCGAACTTCAAGTTGCCTTCTATCTCAAACAGGGTGGCCATAAATGCGAATTCTACCCTAAAACCGGTGAGTCAAGCACGGGCAATGCCAAAGAGCAAAACATTGCGGTATGCCGTGTTTTTCCGTAATTTCGCCGCCGAATGAAGCGCGTCGCCACAACAGCGGGATGCTTTCTCGCCTTGATGACCCTCTCGGCCGAGGACGCCGGGAAGCCGGCTCCCGGCGACGCCATCCAGTGGCGGGCCAACGGCACCGCGACCGCGAACCTCGAGCAGTGGCCCCTCGAGAAGATGCTCCAGTCGTTAAGCGACCAAGGCGGATGGGAGGTCTTTGTCGAGCCGGAATTGCAACTGCGAGTCACGACTCGATTCAAAAACCTCAGCCACTCCGAGGCACTCCGTCGCCTGTTGAGCGACGTCAATTATGTCATCCTTCCCAACCCCGAAAGCCGATCCAAACTGCTGGTCTACAAGACGTCATCGGCCAGCGCGGTCGTTCGGATCGTCCCGACCAAGCGCTTGGCCAAGCGCAAGCCTGAAAAGAAAGAAAAGCCCACGAGCAAAATCCCGAATGAGTTGATCGTCACCCTCAAGCCAGGTTCCGGCATCGATATCGAGGAGTTGGCCAGGCAACTCGGCGCGGAAATCGTCGGGGAAATTGAGGGGCTCGACATCTACCGACTCCGGTTTGAGAACCAGCAACTCGCCGAGAAAGCCCGCACCCTGCTCGAGCAGAACGACGGGGTTGCCTCCATCGACAATAACATCGGGATCACACCTCCCGGCACCCTTTCCCCGGTTGGTCTCAGCGCCCCTCCGCTCAACCTGCGCCCCTCTGCTGCGGATGAGGACGGAATCGTCATCGGGTTGATCGACTCGAGCGTCCAGCGGGAAGGCTCGCGCGTCGGCGACTTCCTGCTGCCGGAAATCTCGATGGCCGGCGAGGCGGCCAACCAACCGAACCAACTGAACCACGGGACGTCGATGGCGGAAACCATCCTGCGCGGCCTGTCGGCATCACTGGAGGAGACGCGGGAAACGTCCATCAAGATTTTGCCTGTCGATGTGTACGGACAGTCCGAGAACACCTCGACGTTTGCCGTGGCCCAGGGCGTGCAGGCGGCCATTGAGGCCGGCGCGGACATCATCAGCCTCAGCCTTGGCTCGGACGAACAGAATCCCCTCATGCGATCGGTCATCCAAGCCGGCACGAGGGAGGGGGTGTTGTTTTTGGCTGCGGCCGGGAACGAGCCGACCGGCCGGCCGGTCTTCCCGGCAGCCCAACCGGAGGTGGTCGGAGTGACCGCGTTGAATCTCAGCGGCCGGGACGTGGCCAACTACGCCAACACTGGGGCGTTCGTCGAGGTGGCCGCCCCCGGTGCCGGGATGACGGTGTTCAACAACCAGACCTATTTTGGAACGGGCACCTCGTTTTCCACCGCCTACGTGGCCGGAGTCGCCGCCGGGATCAGTTCAACCGAAGGCATTCCCGTGCCGGAAGTCCGCAGCCTGATCGCCGCTGAAATGAAGCCGCCGGGGCCGTGATCCGCTTGGCCAAGCGCCGCCGCGCCGGCAAGCGGTCAATCCGCGTCCAGCCCGAGCTTGGCCAAGTCCTCTTCGCTCTTGGCTTCCTTCTTGTAGGCCGCAACCTTGTTCTGGAGCGTCCGGACAGTGACGCCGAGCAGCTTCGCCGCCTTGGTGCGATTGTGCCCCGACTCGGCGAGCGCGCGGATGATGTGATCCTTCTCGGCCTCCTCCAGTTTCTGGAACGATCCGCCTTCCGTGGAGCCTCCCTTTCGCCTGCCCGTGCTGCGGGTAAGATTCAGTTGTTCGGGGTTGATCACGCCATCCGCTCCGCACAGGATGACGGCGCGCTCAACGACATTCTGCAGTTCGCGGACGTTCCCCGGGAAATCATGATCCACCAGGCACTTTTGACTCTCCTTGCTGAACGACCCAACCGCGATCCCGTGCTTGCGGACGAAAAGCTCACGGAATTTCTCGGCCAGAAAAAGAACATCCCCGGCGCGGTCCTGCAACGGCGGAACAAAAACCGGAACCACGTTCAACCGGAAGAAGAGATCCTGGCGGAATTCGCCCTTCTCGACACTCTCCTCAAGGTTGCGGTTTGTTGTGGCGATCACGCGGACATCGACCTTCACCGTCTTGTTGCCGCCGACCCGCTCGAATTCCTGCTCTTGCAGCACCCGCAAGAGCTTGGCCTGCATGGCCAGTGAAATCTCACTGATTTCATCCAGCAGGATGCTCCCCTCATGGGCCAGTTCGAACCGTCCCTGCCGCTTGGACACAGCCCCGGTGAACGCCCCCTTCTCATGGCCGAAGAATTCGCTCTCGATCAACGTCTCCGGCAAGGCCGCGCAGTTGATCTTGATAAACGGCTTCTGCGCCCGCGGGCTTTGCGCGTGCAACGCCCGGGCAACCAGCTCCTTGCCGGTGCCGCTTTCGCCCTGGATCAATACGGTGACCTGTGTCTGCGCAACCCTCTTGACCAGCGTTCGGGTTTCCGCAATCAGGTCGGATTCCCCCAGGATTTCCCGGTCGGCATCATCCACCACGCCCTCCACCATGGCCGCATTGGCCCGGGCGATGTGGTTGAAGTTGCCGGCCTTGTGCAGGGCGATCTCGATTTGCTCGCGGGAAAACGGCTTGGCCAGGTAGTCGAAGGCACCCGCCTTGAAGCAATCCAGCACGAAGGAGTCCGGCTCGCCGTTGACCAGCGGGATCAAGAGCGGCTTTTCGGCCCGTTGACTGATGTCCCCAAAAAAGTCCAGCAACTTGCATTCGGGCAGTTTCGCGTCGATGAAAACCAGGTCGAACTCATCCTTGCCGAGATAGTTGTAGACATCCTGTATCGTGGCCGCCTCAGCTACATCGATCCTCTTGCTGCGGATAAACTCAGCCACAGTTCGACGTAGATTGTCGTCGCCTTCGGCCAAAATGACCTTTTCAAGTGGCATCTGGTTTTACCGGGATCTGTCAGGTTGAGTGACGCCGGTACATTCCGGCCACCGCCGTCGGGTTGTTCTGCCGCGAAGAGGGTAATTGATTGGGTGGCGCCATGCCATGCTGAAGTATCAGTTTTTCGTTCTCCCGGTCGAGCATCACGGTTTTCATGATCAGATCCATATTCTGCTTGATCAGGTTCGAGACATCCATGCTTTTTGCCCGCTCAGCCGGCGAAAGTTTCCCCCAAAGCGCCTTGTGCGCCTTGACCCGGACCATCGACCCCGTGACGCGCTCCAGCAACCCCTTCCTGCGGTCAGTATGGGCGTAGGCTTCCCTCGGCGTTTCCGAGTTGAGGATACGGTTCTCCTCCTGAACCAGCTCGTAGGCCTCCCCGCAAAGCGTCAGGTGCTCATTCAGTTCATTTATGAGAGATTTTTCCATTTTGTGTCGTTTCTTTCGAGGCCAGGACGCCCTGCCCGCCCAATTCACGGTGGGCGTTCAGATAAGCTGCCACAAGGAGATTGTTTGGATTGAACGGATACATGGCGGGATCCAGCGCAGAAAGCGCATCCACCAATGAGGTTTCTTGACTCGGGGAACCAAGGGGACTCCAGCCTGACTGGAGAAGCGCCAACTCACCCCTGTATTCTGCGAGCAATTCCTCCCGGATGTTATCCAGGAAAATGCCCCGGTATTCATCCGGGTAATGGACAGGATCAGGATCGACGGGGTCGGCCAGAATTGCCAACGCGCTTGAATAAGCTTCCCTCGCCATATGCACGGCGGATGCATGAAGCTCACCCTTCCGTCCATGCTTCACAAGGTCGTTTGCGGGTGCCGCACCTTGCGCCACCGGATTCAGCCTCGAGATGCAAATTCCGGTCATCAACGCCGCAGTGAAGCCAATATCACGAAGCCCCGACTGGCGAGCGTCCCGAACAACCTCCGACAAAAGAGGGTAAGCCGTCAGGTAGTCTCCGTCATCAACCAGGCCCTTGGCGATTCTCGTCTTGGCAAGCACCGCCCATATCGAACCGGGCCCTCCTTCCGGCCGTATGAAATACCGAAAAAATAGAGCTTTCCCCTCTTCAGCCTTCCCGATTGCATGCAACGCCTCCAACAGCACAAAGGCGACCTCGTCCCCATCGTCGTCATTCGATGCGGATGAAATTAATTCTTTCGACTCAACCTGGTTCAGCACCCGGAGGTAAATCTCGCATGCCGGAATACAACGGGCATAAGCGTCCTGGATTTCGTTCAAGCCGAGAACAAAGGAATGCGCACGCTTGTACCTCGCCGCCGCCGCGCTTGAGCGAATCTGTCCAAGCAGGTAGTCCAGGCTGGACAACGATCCCGATTCCACCGTAGCCACCAATCGATCAAAATGAGTGACAGCCTCCCCGTGCAGCTTGCCGGCGAATGCTGCGGTGGACTCCCTCAAATGCTTCCCCCTCGCCTCAGCTAAAATAGCATAGCCAATCGACAGACTCGCCCTCTTCTTAATCTCTGCAACATTCTGCCGTAACAGGTCAGCTTCACTGCTTTGCGATCGGCTTATCTTATCCATGTCGGCAGACCACAGCAGCGCTTGGTTATACTTCGACTTTGCAACATCGTAACATCCCGCCAACTGATGGATGTCCCCGCTCGCGAGGTAACCGTATCCGGCCATCGGGTGGCTGTAATTTTCAGACAGAAAGCGATCCAGCACGCTTATCGCGATGAAAAAACGGTTTTGCAGGGTGGCCTTTTCGGACAATTGCCTGGCAACCGGGTACGCAGGGCTGCCATGCTCCCGCCTCATCAGCCTTGACCTAAACTCAACTTCTAACAGTGGAAAACCGGCAATTTCAGCACATTTAGCGGCGTCGCCCAACTGCCGGTGGCTGTCTGCGGAATTCGGGAAAATCAGGCAATGCGCGGAGAGGAACAGGGCCGCATCGAGATACAACGCCAAAGTGGCCTCATGTCGTTCGAGCAGGCCCTTGGCCAAGGCCTCGTCGCCCCCAGCCAAGCGCCTGGCCTCACTTTCCATCGCTTGGCCAAGGGCATCGCCGGAGTGGCCGGCCGTTGTCTGGCTCAAGTAGTAGGCCGTTAATGGTTGGTCAGCAGCGTTCGCCTTGGCCAAGCTTTCGCGCCCCCTGGCAAGCAACTTGTCCTTGATGCCCCGGAGCTTGGACAAATAAAGATCATTCTCGCCACTGGCGGCAAACTTCCTGACATACAACCTGATCACGTCGCAGTACAAAAAAACCCGGCTCTCGGAATAAGCCTTATCAATCAGGTTTTGCATAGACTGCTCAAGCTCATCAAGCGTCTGTGCACGGACAGCCCCCCTGGAATCGGCAGCCCGGGTCGAGTGAGTGCCCCACCCCGGCGTCACGACCACCAGCACAGCCAGGATTAACAGCGATCGGTTGAAGCCCCGGGTGGCATGGAATTTAAACAAGTCCGTCATGCGAAGACGTTGCGTCTTAGTTGGCGATTTCTGCCACCTGCTTTTTGAAGCTCTCCTCCCACTTGAGCGTGCTGATCCGCCAGGAGGTCATGTCACTGACCAATTTCAAAGGCAGCGATTTTTCATGCAGGTTTGTGCCATTGGCCAAGTTCGCCAGCCCAACAAAATCAACGATCTTGACGGTCTCTCCCCCATCCTCGCTTTTCAACTCCGTTCCAGGTGCGGGAATCCCATGCCAAACACAAATCAAGACGCCTTGAGGATCGGTGCCGGCTGCTGGTTTTTTCAGTATATGGAGTTTCACCCCCTGATTCGAGAAGACAACATTTTCGCTTACGACACCCGGCTTGGCCTCGACATCCATGACCCCGACCCGGATTTTTTCATAATCGCCCAGGGCGGATTGGGCAGGAATCTTCTCGTTGCACAAGGCGATGCGATAAAGAATTGGCAGGATGGCCGTATATGCCTTTTCGCAATCTGCCGCCAGGTCATCCAGCGTTTTCACCAGAGCCGGCTTGAGACTGCTCCAATCTGCGACGGCGCCGATTCCCGCTTTCCCTCGGTCACTTGAAACAGCGTTTACCAAAGGTAGTTGCACCGAGGACGATTTCGCCCGCTCCTGTATGTCCAGCAACATGGGCTCGATCGAACTGGATATTTCGGGGCCCGGAGTGCCGTCAGCCTCCAAGGCTTCAGCCCTGCTCAAAGCGCGTTTGATGTCGAGCATCAGGTAAAGGTACTCTTCCGGGCGAGTCACGGTTCCTGACAACAAGCCGGCAAGAGTCCGGTAAAACGCCAACGAGTCAGCATATTTGCCTTCATTAAACAGTTCTCCCGCCAAGTCCCTGGCAGCTTTAAACCTCCATTTCAAGGCTTCCCCATTGCCACCATGTCCGGGAGGCGACCCGAACCAATCCCTGTATCCGGCCAGATAATCCTGAGTGGCGGATGGGCCGCGCCTCGCGCTATCAAGCATAAGGTATCTCACTTCGTCCACATCCCTTTCGGGGCCGTTTTTGAATTTCTGGAAGTAATTGCTGCCTGCACTCACGACACCATCATAATCTCCTTGTTTATACAGAGAGCGCACAAGCTTTAAAGTTATCACCCTTTTGTCAGCTAGTTCTGCCGTGGTCAGCCTGCCGTACATTTCCGATGCGCTGACATATTTGTCCTTAGCCCTGTGCTGGGGCAGTTTGCCGGCCTCCTCATAAAAAGAATCGGCGATTTGCGAGCGGGCTATAAAGGCGATTCTTTTCACATAATTCAGATCAAACCTGCCGCCCAATTTCACTTTTGGCGCTGACTTGATGACATCGTAGTACTTTTGCCGCTCAAGATCATACGCTCCCATTTTCCTAAACAAGTCCCCCTGACGAAGCAAAACAACCGGGATCAGCGCATCGTCCGAATACCTCTGCAGATATTCGGACAAGTATTTCTGGGCTTCCTCATAAGCTTTTTTCTGCTCGGCGTGGGATGCCAATTGGAGCAGCGAAGCCTTCCTGAAATCAGTCTTCACGGAAGGGCTTGCATCAAGCCCCAGCACCTCCCTGATAACTGCTTTGGCATCCTCACTGTTTTGAGTCGCCCCAAGTTCTTTGGACTTCAGCCTGGCTTTTTCATCCTGCTGTTTGCTGTAGGCCGTTTCCTCGGAAAAACTGGTATTCTCCGTAGCGATGCTTGAATCCGGATTGTTTATCAGGGGCGCGCCCAGCAGATCGTTAACCGATCTTTGCTCATCTCTAATCTCGGCTCCGCCTTTGGGCTCAGTCGGGGTCTCTCCGCGTAACGGATAAAACGAAAAAAGTGCCACGGAGAAAACAACAACCATGGAGTGCCGCAGCGCAAAAGATTGCAGGTGATGGGCTGTATTGAAGATCATTTCGGCATTACACGTAATCCAGCAGTGATTGATTCATGATGGTTGCCCCTGACTTCAAGGCAGCCAAGTATGCGGCTTGCACCTCGTTAAGCTTCACCAATGTCTGGGCCAGATCGGCATCAACCTCCTTGGATATGAACTCCTCCGTGGCGTCGATTCTTCGATTTCCCATTGTCTTTGCCGTCTCCAAGCGTGCCTCCAAGGCACCAATCCGTGAAATATGGTGGATGATCGCTGATTCGTCCAGCATCAGATTTGGGACAATGTTATCCCTGATATTCTTAACATCCTCCCGGCTCCCGCCATCCAACCCATCCCGCAGTGCGATCAGGTTTTCAAAAATACTTCCATCGACGGTCTCAAACAAACCGGTGGTCCCTTGTGTCGTCCTGTTGCTGCCTGGAATATGAACGGTTATGGTTGTTATCGGAGCAATCTCGACCGCTGGCGACTTGGTGGAGCCCTTGTATTCGACTGCGGAAATATCCCCGGCTTCGTTGCGCTCCACACTGTATGCCGCCGTGTCCGACTTTGTTCCGCTGAAAAGATATCCGTATTGATCCTTTGTGTTGGCTACCTGGACGGCCTGTTCCAGCAGTTGGTTGATTTCCTGCCTGTAAGCGGCCATCTGATCCTTGGACTTCATGTTATCCACCATGACGGCAATTTCCGAGGATCTGTCGGAAACTTTCTTGAGAGATTGAATCGCACTGTAAATGCTGTTCAATGTCTCTGAATACGTGTCGATATTCTCATTGTATTGACCGAGCCTCTTTGCCTCCTGTTGCAATTCCAGCACCTTTCGTGTCGCGCGCGGATCCTCGCTGGGGGTCTTGAAACGCTGGCCGGTTGCCGCTTGGGCCTGGAGGCGCGCCTGCTTGGTTGCCAGTGTGTCCAACTGGTACTTCAACGTCTTCGGAAAGCTGCTTGATGTCACTCTCATGGTTATTAATCGTTAATGATGCCTATCGACACTTCAACCAAGCTATCCAAGAGGGTGATCAACTTGGCGTTTGCCTGAAACGCCCGTTGAAAGACGAGCAGGTTGGCCATCTCCTCATCGATCGATACCCCAGACATGGATGTGCGGTGTTCCTCCAGCATTCGCACCACCGTCCCTTGGTCAAGCGCTTGGGTTTCAATGCTGTTTAATTCCTGCCCGAACCCGACAATTTCCCGGTTAATCGCCTCCCCGAACGTCTGCCCCTTCAATGCCTCCTGTTTTTCGTCGATGATTTGAGCCAAGCGAAGTGCCATCTCGTTGTTACCCGCATCCCCGCCCAAGCTGGCATGTAACAGGGCTGGATTCCCTGAAATACGCTCATTAACGATGAGCCCCTGGGTTTCGGAATCGAAGAATTCCAGATTTTGGAGTGCCGCCCTCTCGCCCTTGGCCAAGGGGAAGTCACCCGCATAGGCGCCCTTGAGTTCCGTGCTCCCAATGCCTGCGTCTTCCGCGACGGTAAAGACCCCTCCATTCGCAAAAACCAATTGATCCCCAGCCGACAGGTCAGCGGAGAGCCCTTCAATTGCAAGATCGCCTGTTCCGGTGAATATGGATGACAGTTGAACCACAGGCAGCGATGCACCCTTGGTATGCTCCAGGTTGATGCGATCCTTGATTTTTTCAGAAACCATGTTCATTGAGGCCTTGAACCCACTCACCGCCTGATCCCTGACATCAATGACTGCCTTTATTTTCCCCGCGCTTAACTTGAACTGATCACCCGATTTGATGGTCTCCACATAAACCGTGTCCCCTCTTTCCAAAATGTTGTTTTGGCGTGTCACTGTGTTGCCATCGACGTCCTTTATCACGACCGTCAACTTGCTGACGACGTCACCGGCCTCAATCACCTCGACGCCTCCCAGTTTAAGATGGAGCTTTTCCATCGCCTTGCCGGTGGCTGGATCCACGGTTGCAACCGGTTTAAATTCAAACTGAACGTCTACGAATTTGCTCAGGTCCTCCAGCCTTTGGTGAAATTTGTCCGTATAGTCATTTGCATTGGACAGCAGCTTGTGGGAACTAATCAGGTGTCCAACCTGCTCCAGAAAGGTGATGGCATTGTTGACGTCATCCACCATCGACACCACTTCGTTGTTAAGATCATGCCCCAGTTCTCCCAAGCGAAAGTCTATTCGATTAAACTTCTCAGACAGATTCTGGGCCTTGAAAACGACCACCTGCCGGTAAGCCTGCGAGCTTGGATTGGAACTGAGCGCCTGAAGCGCATTGAAAAACTCAGCCAAGTTGTCGCCCAACCCCATCTGTCCGCTGACCCCCTTCGAGGCCGCCTTGCCTTCAGGGCTGGAAGCCGTTCTGTCCAGATCCTGGCCAATCATGGATTGTGCGAATTGGAGGATTTTTTGCTTTTCCTCAAGATAGGCAAGAATGCTGCCTTCGTTGGCAATTTGTCTGTCAAGGAGGATGTCGCGAAATTGATCGATCCCGGTAACTTCAACACCCGCGCCCTGCAAGCCATGCTCCACCGGAATCCCGTGGGCAGTCTGAAGATTTAATCGCTGTCTTGCATAAGCAGGGTTACTGACGTTGGCAAGATTGTGGCCGACAAGCTCAATCGCCCGCTGATTCGCCTGAAGCGAAGTGCGGGCCATGTTGATGGTTCCGGTTAATCCTGGCATTTTTCGTCAATTATTATCCGCCCGGGGCTCAGATCAACGTCTCGTAAGTGGTTCTTTGGGGGACATAGGCGGCGCCGACTTGACCGCTTTGGTCGTAGGTTTGCCCAGTCTGGGTGGGGAACAGGCTCTGGATGAGTTTCTGCATAAACTCCAGCGACCGGCTGAGCAACAGGTGGTTTTGGCGAAGGCGCTGGTTGGCCTTGATCAACAGTTCGTTAACCTCATCCACCAACGCCTGGACCAACGATTGATATTCAACCGGAAGGGATGAGTACATTTCCCTGATAGGAAACTCACTGTCGAGCCCGAGTGATTCTGCGACCTCCTCGCGGCATTGTTCCCTGCAAGTTCTCGCCTTGGCGATCTCTGCCATTTGGGCGTGAATGGATGTCAGGTTTTGCATGAGCCCATCAGCCGATCGGTTAACGATCATTTCCTGCTGCTGTTCCAATAAGGAAAGCAACTCACCATATTGGATGAGTTCTTCACGCAAATGTCCAACGAGTTTATCCAACTGTTCCTTCATCACTTATCCTTCTCTGCAGGCTTGACTGTTTGTTCCATCACCAGTTGGCTGTGCATCGCTGAAGCAATGCCGAACGCCCCGCTTTTCCCGATCGCATCACCCAGTTGGTTCACTATCATGTCGTGATATATCTGCGATGAAACCCCGCTCATTCCCGCTCCGTCACCAAGTAACGGCTTATAGGCATCCCCAAGAATTTGGCGGGCCAGCAACGCTTCAAAGTGCTTCGCCGCAACGAGAAGTTTTTCGGATTCTGACAGTGATGAATTAGAAGCAACACGGGCCAAGTCCATTTTGTCGGCTTGGCCAAGCGCTATTGCAGTTGCTGTCGACGGTTGTATCAAGAGTCTCTTCTATTTCAATATTAGTTCAGCTTGGAGGGCTCCGGCCTGTTTCATGGCTTGGAAGATCGCCATCATATCCCTTGGCGTGACGCCAAGCGCGTTTAACGAGTTCGCCACGTCCTGCACTGTCGGCATGCCACGGAACGGGGTCAGCATTCCTTCCCCTTCGTTGATGACGATATCCGCTGAAGGGGCAATGATGGGCGCCCCACCCGCCAGCGGCACCTGCGGCTGTGTGATGTCATAACTTTGGGCGATGTTCACAATGATATTGCCGTGAGCCACGGCGCAACTCGAGACGGCGACGCGCGAGGTCGCAACGATGGTTCCGGTTCGCTCATTCAAGACCACTCTTGCGGGTGTGTTAACCGGGACAAACAGTTGGTTGATAAATGCCAGATACCTCACCGGATTTTCGGCATAGTCGTCAGGGATCTTGACCTGGATGGTCGAGCCGTCGATCGCCAGCGCCGGCTCGGTAATCTTGTGAACCAAAGGCAACAACCCAACCTCACTGTTAATGGCTTGAGCCACCGACTGGGCGTTCACGAAATCCGGTTGGCGCATGATCAACTCCAGTCTCTTTTCGCGGACGAACGAAACCGGGATCTCCTGCTCAACCACCGCCCCACGGACGATCTGCCCGCTGGTGGGGTGGTTCTTCTGCACGCTGGCACCTCCCGGCCCGGGGATGCCCCCGATGAAGCCACCCACAGCAACCGGCCCCTGTGCCACCGCATAAATTTTGCCGTCCGGCCCCATGAGCGGCGTTCTCGCCAGCACTGCGCCATGCAGTGAACGGGCATCGCCCATGGCTGAAACGTGCACATCGATTCTCGACCCCGACCGGACAAACGGGGGAATATCCGCTGTAAGAATCACTGCACCAATGTTCTTTGAAGTCAGCGCGGAGGGGGGGAGCGTGAGCCCGAAACGCTCCAGCATGTTGGAAATCGCCTGCAGCGTGTACTCCGGATCCTTGTCGCCATCCCCGGCCAGGCCGGAAACGATACCGTAACCGACAAGTTGGTTGTCGCGCGCCCCAAGAACGAAACAGAGATCCCGCACCTGCACGTTCAGGTTCATCTGGGAACGGGCAACACCTCCCGCAGGTGCGGCCTGGCGGTTGGGCAACGCCGGCTGGGCCTGTGTCACTCGATCCGCGAAACAGATCACGCACAACAGCGCCACAAAAGCCAGGCTTCTGGAAAAACTTGCCACCACCGGCGCTCGGTTCAAAAACGACAATGAACCAAACAAAGAGCAGTCCCTCGCGCCTAATTCAAGAGACTCTCCTCGGACGCTGTTCCGTGAAACACCCAACACCTTAAGGATTCCACAGAGGTTCCCCACCAATGATGACAAGAAATTTGACATGGTTAAAACGGTGAAATTTTGCCCCAGAGCTTGCTGAACCAACCCTTCTTCTGGACATCACTCACGGTCCCTTTATCTTTCAGGGCAATCGAAACATCGGCAAGGTGGTAGCTGTACACCGTGTTGACCGGCGTTACATCCTGCGGCCGAACGGTGCCCCTAAGGACAATCGTCTGGCTCTCCCCGGAAAACGAAGTGCGGCGCACCCCCTCGATAATCAGGTTTTTGTTCGGCAGCACATCCACCACCCTAACGGCAAACCTTGAGTTCAAGGTTCCTGAATTATTGACAGCTCCCTTCCCCTCGAACTTGGTTTGTGATGTCGTGCCAAGTTCTGGTTTTTGAACAGTCGCTCCGCCGCCAGGAAACAGCTTGTCCTGAAAATTCCCATTTACAAAACTGGAAATGGAGGCGCTTAAATCGGATTTCTTCTCCGTTTTTGTGCTTGAGTTGCGTGACGCAGAATTGCTCTCCATCACGAGCACGGTGATAATGTCCCCGACCCGGTTGGCCTTGTGGTCGGCATACAGCGAAACCGCCGTCTCCTTGGTCCATAGCGAATCCGCCTGCGCTTGGCCAAGCGCAAAAATACAGGCAGCCAAAGCGGGCAAGCGGCGTTTAAAAATCTGTGATTTTGATCGTGTTTTCATCCAAAACTTCTCCTATTAACTCCTTTCGTGTCCTGACATTCTGCACGCGAACCGCCTCTCCCGGCGCCCCGTCCTCCAGCACCTTGACCTTCGTGCTGACCCGTACCGGCCCGGTGGTCACCACCGCCTTGGCCAAGCTGCCCCGCCGCACCACCGGCTTCATCACCACGGCACGACTGTAAACCAGCCTGCCGGGGGAGATGTTCTCTCGGAACCAATAACGCCCATCGGATGGATTTCCATCCCACAGATCCTGCCGAACCTTGATGGCGTTTACCCGCTGCTTTTCCAATTGAACCTTCGAGAGCACGTCACCACGGGTGATTTGGTCTTTTGCCACCCAGGCATCCTTCCAAATGGACATCTTTACCGGCGCTGAAAAGACGCCGAACGGAACGCCTCCGTCCAGCAACTCAAATCTCAACGAAGTCTGGAATGTCGGATAGCTGATTCTTGTCACCATCCTCAATTCCACCGGGCCGTCAGGCACCAGCAGGGTCTTCCACGGGCGAATCGATTCCAGTTCCAGTTCCCCCTGGCTGAAAACAGGTGACTTGACCAATTCCACACGCAGTGATTCCAAAACCTCCCCCAAGCCCAGCACCCTACTGCTGCGAGAGATGCTGATTTCTTCGCCACCCTCATCGCCGGCAACCTCAACGCCCTGCGCTTTCTCGTTGATCAGTTTAATCAGATTCTGCGATGAGTATTTGCGTACCGTCCCCCAACTAGGAGAGGTGTCTATCATAATCGCCGGGATGGGTTCCCCTGTCCTTGACTCAACCAAGTCGGAAAGGTACACACCATCCCTGCTGACCTCGCAACTGGCTTTCAGTGTGAACGCCGCCTCCGCTTGGCCAAGCGCCAGCAGCACGCCATAAAAACCAGCAGAAACGCAGGCCCGAAACAAGGCTTGGTGTTGTGATCGCGTTCTCACGTCCGTTTACATCAACCCGGTGTTACCGCTTGATATTGTTGCTGCGCTGCATCATCTCGTCAGCGGCCTGTATGGCCTTGGAGTTCACCTCATAAGCCCGTTGCGCCTTGATGAGGTTCACCATCTCCTCGACCACCTTCACGTTGGACATCTCAAGGTAACCCTGGGCCAACTCGCCGAAACCGTTCTGCCCGGGGTTGCCCTGCTCCGGCACACCGGACGCCGGTGTTTCCTGGTAGACATTTCCGCCGACGTTCTGCAGACCCCCTGGATTGATGAAACGAGTGATTTGGATCTGACCGGCCCCGATGTTGTTCCCCTGCTGGTCAAACATCGTGTACTCCCCCGTCTTGGCGATTCCAATATTGGAAACTTCAGCTCCGATGTTGGGGATCGCATTGACCACTTGATAGCCTTCGTTAGTCACAACCGCTCCATCGGCACTGACCTTGAAACTTCCATCGCGCGTGTATCCCTGAGCTCCTCCGGGCAACTGAACTTCGAAGAATCCGTCGCCGGCAATGGCCACATCCAGCCGCTCATCCGTCTGGACCAGTTCACCCGTGGTAAAGACCTTGCTCGTGGAAACCGGTCGGGACCCGTGCCCCAACTGAATGCCGCCAGGCGTCAACTGTCCGTCCCCGGCTTCCGCTCCCTGAATTTTTTTGGTGTCGTACAACAAATCCTGAAACTCGATCTTGCTCTTCTTGAATCCGGTCGTGTTGACGTTGGCCAAGTTGTTGGCAATCACATCCAGGTTCATCTGCTGGGAATTCATCCCCGATGCTGAAGTGTATAATGCTCTAATCATCTCTTGTCTTTCCTGTTATGTTACTGGGTGTTTGTCAAAGCCTGTATCGCTTGGCCAAGGCGTTGGTCATGCGCACGAATCACTTGCTGGTTCGCTTCAAAATGGCGGAGGGAGCGGATCAGGTTTGTCATCTCGGACAAGGAGGTGCTGTTGGACTGCTCCAGGAACCCATGCTCCACCTCTGTGAATCCCTCATCGGTCGGCGTCAGGTTTCCCACCGGCACACCCGGATCACTGGGATCATCCGCTCGAAAATAAGCCCCCGAAATCCGGGTCAGCTTGGCGGGATCATTGAAAGCCACCAATTGCAACTGTCCCGCCGCCGCCCCGGCTTGGCTCGCGGTTCCGTTCTTCGCAATGACCAATGACTCCAACTGATTGGGGTCGTTCAATTGCAACCCAGTGGTGTAGCCTTCCTTTGTCACCAACTCCCCCGTCTGCAGCAGTTTCAACTCTCCGTCCCGCGTGTAAAAAGTATTCCCCTGCTGATCCTGCACCTGCAGGAATCCGCCCCCGACAAGTGCGATATCCGTTTTGATCTTTGTCTGGTTGACGGGGCCCTGCAGGAAATTGGTCGATAATTTCGGCTTGGGGAGTTCAAATGCTTTTTCACCGAGCACACTCGACTCCACCTTGTCACCGGCTGCATTTGTCGTGGTCACAATCGACTCGACCGGCTTCTCCATCTTGCCCGCAACCATGGACGAAAATGAGATTTCATGTTTCTTGAAACCTGGCCTTGAGACTTCAGCCAAGTTCTCAGAAACAGCCTCCTGCCAGCGCGACGAGGCATCCATCGCCGCAGCGGCCTGATACAAACTCACATTCATCTGGCTGAATCAGAGCAGGAGCAGTGCCAAATGACGGGTCAATCAGCCCGAAGGGATCGCTGAAAGAGCGTAGCGGGATAATGCCCGTAATTACCTGATAGCGTGGCGCTTAAGCTCTTCGGATTCTGTTCGCTGGGGGGTGTGCGGCTTCAGGTGCTTCATGACAGCGTGGAACAGGTCGCTGGGCCTAGTCTCCACGAAATCCCCCGGCATCTCCTGTCCTCCCGAGCAATACAGGATCGGCAAGTCAACCGCTAGGGAGAGGTTCCAAAGCTTGCTCCACCCGGTCTCTTCATCCAGGTGCGTCATGATCAACCCGTTAATCGGGATCTCGCCAAAGGATCGAACCAAGCCGATTAGATGGCTCAACTCGTAGGCTGAATTGAGCACGAGGAGACATTCGGCAGGTTGTATCCCGTTGGCCAAGGTGACAATGGATTTCATCCCCTCGGTGTCGCTTGGCATCACGCCCGGCACGTCTATGAAATGCGTGATCGAATCATCAAATTCTTCCGGCTTCCACAAACGGGCTACCGGCACGTCAAGCATCTCCGCGTGCACAGTCAACATCTCCGCCGTGTTGGCCAAGTGGGCGTCCAGTCGCCAGACCCGAGCCGGTTCGCGCTTGGCCAAGACGGTTTGTGTCATCCATTTGCACAATGCAGTTGTCTTGCCGCAACCGGGCGGGCCGATCAGGAGTTTCCTTGAGCGGCTGCCCTTCTCGGCTTTGGCGTGCAACCCACCCCAATGGTCGAGCAGGCAGAACCGGATGTGGGCCAATTGGTCGCTGACGGACGCTTCCTCAAATTGTGGAAAGCGCCGCTTGGCCAAGCGGGTCAAGCGCTCAACGTACCGAGGGAGAATGCCGATGCTCTCCAAGACCTGTTTCCCCGACCATCTCTCGCTTGCCCGAACCCTTGGAGGCACAGGGACAATCTTGTCTTCAGCAGGCAAACTTGGCTTTGGGATTTCAATCGGTGTATCGTCCACCAAGTCCAATCGCGATCCGTTACCGGCCCCGAGACTGGGCTGGGCCTGCGAGCCCGGCTGGATGTTCTGAATCGAACGTTCAAGCGGCACCTGAGATTCGGCTTGGCGAGGCGCGGTCTGCTGCGCTGCAGGCAGCAATGCGCTGACTTCAACTTTAGGCGCCTGAAACATACCCTGAAACACCCCTTTAGGAACCTTTCGAATGTTCACGACGACCGCATCCGGGCCAAGCGCCTTGTACACCTCTTCAAGAGCCAGTTTCGCGTTTTGCGCTGTGTATCGCCTGATATGATTCATTCAACTTACGGCATTCCTGGAATGGCCGTTGTGGATTGGATCGCCACTTTCGGAGGCAGTTCCTCGTAGGCGATGAAGGCAATCTCCGGGAAATTGGCCGCAAAGAAACGCCTCAAGCCAAGCCGCACCTGTGTGGAGCACAACACAACCGGTTGCTGGCCCGCCCCGATCATGGGTTGAACTGCGGTTGCAAGATGATGCGTCATGTGCTGCGCGAGCTTGGGCTCCATGTAAAGCACCGACTCGGTCGCGGATTTTTGAAGACCCTTTGCGATCTCCTCCTCCAGCCAAGGCTCCATCGTGACCGCGCGCACCTCGTTTTCATCTGTAAGGAACGGCTTGACGATTTCCGAGCCCAAGACTCGCCGTGCCTGCTCGGAGAGCTCATCCGGGTTCTTGGTTGCCGCAGCGTGATCTGCAACACGCTCGAGTATTCCCACAAGATTTCGTATCGGGATCACCTCGGCCAACAGGTTTTGAAGAATCCTTTGAATTTGCCCGATGTTGAGCATGTTCGGAATCAGTTCATTGATCAGTGCAGGATGTTCGTCCTTGAGATTGTCCATCAGTACCTGGACATCCTGCCTCGTGAGAATCTGGTAGGAATGCCGGCGCACCGACTCGCTCAAGTGAGTCACCATGACGGACGAGGCATCAACAACCGTGTAACCGGCCATCTCGGCGTTTCGCCGCTCGACCTCATCAACCCAGGTGGCGGGCAGCTTAAACACCGGTTCGGTCGTCGGCACCCCCTTGAGAACCACGGAACTGTTCGCGGTGTTCATCGCCATCCAATGCCCCGGCATCACCTCGCCCGTGGCGATCACCTGACCCCTCAGAAGAAATTGGTATTGATTCGGGCCAAGCTGCAGGCTGTCACGCAGGCGAATCGATGGCACGATAAAGCCCATTTCCTGTGCGAAGCTTTTGCGCACTCCGGTTATCCGCTGCAGGAGATCACCCCCCTTTGCTGGGTCGGCCAGGCCAACCAGGCCATAGCCCAACTCGATCATCAGCGTGTCGACCTGAAGGAGATTCTCAAGTGCCTCGTCAGGTCCGCCTGCTGCGGCCTCCTTCTTGGCGTCATCCTTCTTACCGAGCATCGCATCCTGTTTGCCCATTTCATCGTAAGCCTTCCTGAGCACTCCATCCTCCCTCAACCCGTATACAAAGAAGCCAAACAAAGAAGCCAACGCAAGGAACGGCAACATCGGGAATCCCGGGACAATAGACATGATGACCATGGTGCCGCAAAGAATGGCCATGACGCGCTGCGAGAAAAACAACTGCTTGCCCAAGTCTTGGCCAAGTTCCTGTCGTGATGCCGCACGGGTCACAAGAACACCGGCCGCCGTGGACGTAATAATCGCCGGAACCTGTGAAAGAAGACCATCCCCGATGGTCAGTCGTGTATACGTTTCCAGAGCCTCAGCGACCGGCATGCCATTCTGAAAAACACCGATGGCCAACCCACCAACGATATTCACGAGTGTGACGAGGATGGCAGCCACGGCATCCCCCCGCACGAATTTACTGGCACCGTCCATTGCCCCGTAGAAATCAGCCTCCTGCTGCAGGGCTCGGCGTTTTTCGAGCGCTTCTTCCACCGTGATGTACCCCTTGTCCAACTCAGCGTCGATGGACAGTTGCTTGCCGGGCATGGCATCGAGCGTGAAGCGGGCTGCCACCTCGGCTATGCGCCCCGCCCCCTTGGTGATCACGACAAAATTGATCACGGTGAGAATCAGGAAGATTACGATTCCAACGACAAAACTCCCGCTGACGACAAACTCCCCAAAGGCATCGATCAGGTCACCAGCATCAGCCTCGGACAAAATCAAGCGCGTCGACGCGACATTTAGCCCGAGTCGATACAATGTGAATATTAGCAACAACGTTGGGAACCCACTAAAGTCGGAAGGATTCCTGAGGAACAAAATCACCAGCAGAATCAGCAGTGCCAGAGCCAGGCTGACTCCAAGCAGCATGTCCATCATGATCTGGTGGACAGGAATGATCAGCACCAGAAGGGTACCAAACATAAAGAACACCAGCGCGAGATCGCTGAAGTCCCAGACTCTTTTTATCTTTTTATCTTCCCCCGCCATGACTTATGCAGGCACCTCCCTGCCCTGTTTGAAATAGCGGAAACGGTTGGTCCTGTATACGTATGCAAGAATTTCCGCAACCGCCGTGAACAACTGGAACGGGATTTCTTTTCCGACGCGACCAAATTTGAATAGCATTTGAGCCAATGGTTTGTTCTCAACCAATGGAACACCATTCTTCTCAGCGATTTCCCGAATCATCAGCGCATTATACCTTGCCCCCTTGGCAACAATCTTTGGCGACTTCATCGTCTCGCGATCGTACCTCAATGCAACGGCCAGGTGAGTTGGGTTTGTTACCACCACATCGGCCTCGGGCACCTCCTCCCAAATTGATTTTTGCATCATCCCTACCCGGCGCTTTCGCTGCTCACCTTTAAAATGGGGGTCACCATCCTGGTTCTTCGTCTCGTCCTTGACGTCCTTCACGCTCATTTTCAGGCCTTCGCGTGTGCGCCACCATTGGTACGCATAATCCAGTGCACTGATCACGATCATGGCTAAAAGAACCTTTTTTAGCAGGCTCAGTCCTGCATCAACGATAAAAGTCAGAACCTGGCCTAAGTAGGAAGCATGATGAAAAATTGGGTGCCCTATCACCTCCCAGACCACATTGATCACCAAGGCAACGATAAATGAGAGTTTCAGAAAGTTGATCAGGAATTCACCCCACGATTTCCAGCTGAATATTTTGCGGAACCCACTGATTGGGTTGAATTTGTTCAGGTTCCACTGGATCACCTTTGGAGTTAATGCAAACTTGGTTTGTGTTCCGCTTGCCAGCACTCCTGCGCACAACACAGCAATCATGAACGGAAACACGATGTCACCCAATACTTGGAAGAATCCCGTCAAGTACCCCTTTAGGGAACCAGGTGACATTGTTAAGTTGCCCAAATCCCGGTAGATGTGAACAAGGTACGCCTGCAAACTCTCCCAAATCTTCCCCCCCAGCAATGTTAAGAGAAACAAGGCTGTAGCCAACAACACCACGGTGTTGATATCTGTACTTTTGGCGATCTTCCCCTCGGAAGTCGCATCAGACATCCGTCTCCCAGTTGGTTCTTCGGTCTTTTCGCCAGTATCGCTGTCTTGAGCCATAACACTATTGGCCGCCCTTATGAGCCCCGGAATAGTCGCCGATCCATCCCAGAACTGCACGAAAAGGGTGGTTTCTCCTCAATGACCCGCAAAAATGCGGGCCGTGATCACCAAACTGTTCGGTATCGTGCGAATAAAATTCGCAATGTACTCAGCCATGACAGCAATTGTTGCGCCGAAAACGCCAATCCCGCAGATTAGTCGAATGGAGAAACTCTCCGAAAAAACACTAATTCTTGTCACGGCCCTACCCAGTAGGGACATTATAAAATTGATCATAAAACCGATCGTCATGACCGGGGCAGCAATCATTACCCCCATGAGAAAGACCTTTCCGATCAAATCTCCAAGGTGATTAATGATGCCACCATGAAATTGACCCCCGCCTATCGGCAAAAATTGATAGCTCGTTTGCACCGCTTCAATGATGAAATAATGGAGTTCCATTGCGACCATCATTATACTTGCCAGAAGGAATAAAATAATGCTGGGAGCCTGCTGAGGAATCCCCTCCATGCCGGAAAAATTCATCGTGATAAAAAGCCCGGAATCAGTAGAAATACGCAGGCCGGCGATTTCCAGTGCATAAAAAACCATTCGACAAACCAACCCCATCAACACGCCTGAGCATAGTTCAAAAAACACGATACTTGCCATCTCCCCCATCCCAACGGCACGCCAGTTCAGTTCGGTTGGAATATAGCCTGCTAATACCACGCCAATCATCAGCGCCATGGCCATGCGAACCTTGACTGGTATTCGCGCCATAATAAAAAGTGGGAAGATCAGCATCAACCCACCAAACCGAAGAAACATCAGAAAAACTAGCAGAAGATACTCCACAACAGAACAGTCAACCGGCAAGCCCGGTTACGGTGCCATTTGGCTCATCGCGTTGAACATCTCGGTCGTGTAATCGAGCATGGTGTTCGTCATCCACGGGAACAGAACAACGAAAATCACAACCATGAACATCGCCTTCGGCACGAAGGTCAGCGTTTGTTCCTGCAATGACGTGATGGCTTGAAAAAAACTGACCAACAGGCCGATGGTCATTGCGCACAGCAACAATGGCAGCGACATCTTGAGACATAGCATCATCAGATTTTTCACCACATCGATTGCTTGGTCAACGTTCATGCTAGCAGTCAATAATTGAAACTATCCACCAATGATCGGACCAGAAGCGTCCACCCGTCCACCAACACAAACAACAACAGCTTCATCGGCATCGATATCATGGTGGGCGGGAGAAACATCAGGCCAAGACTCATCAGCACAATGGCCACCACAAAATCGATCAAGATAAATGGTAAAAACAGGAAAAAACCCATTTGAAAGGCAGTCGTCATCTCGCTTAGGATAAAACTGGGGATCACCACTCGTAAGGGCACATTGTCGAGTGTTGTTGGGCCTACGCGGGCAAGACCCAGGAAAAACTCCACGTCCTTTGGACGTGTCTGTTTCAGCATAAACGTGCGCATCCGATCCACGCCAATGTCGATGGCTTCCTGACTTGTGATTTGCCCGTCAGAATACGGAGTCATTGCCGATTCGTTTATGTCCTCAAATACCGGTCCCATGATGAAAAAAGTCAGAAACAGAGAGAATGCAATTAGCAACTGGTTGCTTGGAGCCTGCTGTAACGCGAGTGCCGTGCGCAAGAATGACAGGACAATCACAATCCGCGTGAAACAGGTCATCATGATCATGAGCGACGGCGCGATCGCCAAGAGCGTGAAGAAGATGACAATGCGAATACTTAAGTCAAATTCCTGCGGGTTGTCGGGCAGTTGAAGATTGAAACCAAGGTTGTTGGTTGCCGTCGTTTGGGATTGAACGCTTGGTTCGCCAACCCAGAACAGCAACCCCAAGAGCAACAGTCGTGCGCATCCCCTAGCGCTCCTGCGGAAGAGGAGAGTGGATAACGGTCGCTTGGCCAAGCGGAGTGTCAAGCACCCTCCTTTCCGATGTGACGGTTCATCCCAGACAAAAAGCCGGCTCTGGGTTCCTTCGCTTCAGCCCCCTCGCCTACGGGCCCTTCAGCATCTTCACCGTCCGCTTGGCCGTTGGAGTTTTCTTCCTCTGGCAGTTGGCTGATCAGTTTGAGTCCAGCGTTGCTTGTCCCGATTAAAAACCGCTGCTCCTCATAACCAACCACCATGAGGGAGTTGCGTTGGCCAAGGGATCGGACTTCGAGGATTTGCAGGCGATTTTGGGCGCCACGCAACTGGGGCAACAATCTCCACCGCTTTACAGCCCACGCGAACGCCGCAAACAGGCCAAGAACCAGGAGCAACATCCCGATAAGTTGCACCAACGATTCCAACCCAAGGCCCGAGCCCGCCGCCAAGACACTCCCCCCCAAAGTGTTGCCAACCTCAACGCCTCCCGAACTCGCCCCTGCATCAAGTCTCATGAGAAGAAAAACAGGTGCAACCACCGAGACCGCGGATAACCGCCAAGCCGGCATCACGTCACCTCTTCGGCAGAATCGGGTGCCGGCGACTCCTCCGCCGCTTGGGTGCTCCCGGTTGAAACTTCAGTGATTTTTATGCCGAGATTATCCTCGACAACGACGATCTCCCCTCGCGCCACAAGTTTCTGGTTAACAAATATGTCAATTGGGTCATTCGCGAGCTTGTCCAGTTGCACAACGGCACCAATCCCCAACTGCAACAGGTCCTTCATGGTCATTTCACAGTTGCCCAGTTCCACAGTGAGTTTCACCGGGACATCGAGCAGGAACTCCATGGTGTTTTGATTTTCAGCAGTCGGCGGCATGACGAAGGTTTAATTTATTTTCCAATGTACTTTGTGATTTCCACAGCCGATCTTTTGGCCGCACTCCCGAGCCGCCCGATAAACTTCGGGCGATCAGCCAGTCGAACCTCTACCCTGTCAAACGAATCAGATTTTAACGGCAGGAAGTCGCCCACCTTGAAATTCAAGAGGTCCCTACTCAGCATTTCAACGTCATCCCATACAGCGGAAACGTGCAACTTGACCCCGTCGTAGGCTGTGTTCCATGTGGGCATCAGACTCTTCTTGCTGGCAGCGTCCTTCTTCTTAACATCGGTGTCTGCCGTCAGTTGTTGAATCAATGGCTCGCTCATTTTCACAGGGAGTACAAGTTGAACCCGGTCAAACACATCCCCCATCGTAGCGGTGTACTTTAACACTTTCACCTCTTCATCAGGATCACAGATCGTCAAGAATTTTGGGTTGTTTTCGAAACCCAACAAACGCGGCAAAAGCAGTTCACGTGTTTTCCAATTCTCCACCCACTCCTGAAGCAGAATTCGTGAGGCTTGGTCTATAAGGGATTGCTCGACTTCACGTAACGGCCGATCCGGATCAACCATGGCCCCAACCCCACCGAGCATGCGGTCGGTCAGCACCAATCCCAGTGAAGGAGCAAAGTCCAGAACACCGATGCCCTGCAGCGGTTCCACCTTGAACAACACCAGATGGCACGGAGTTGGAGCATTGTCCGTGTATTTCTGGAAAGTCATGGTCGAGACTTCCTCCAACTCCATGGAAAACTCGGCACGGACAAACAACGACAGTCGCGCTGCCATCGCACGGGCAACGGCAGCATTATGCGTGCGAAACCGATGAAGATCTGACGAAGACAGACTGGCCGCTTGCCCAAAAGTATAAGGTATAATCGCCTCTTCGGGCAACCCGATCTTCTCACCGCGATAACGAAAAACATCAACCAACCCTTCGGGGCCGGTTTCTGATGCATCATCCATGGTTTCAGGGGCGACCATTGTAAAGTTACACCTTATTGGTGTGTAAAGTAAGGCAGATAAACCTCCTCCACAGGATCCTCTGTTAGAATCCTGAGCAACGCGTGATCATAGCTGCGAATCTTATAGAAGGTGGATTTTAATTTGATCTTCAACTGCTGCCGATGAACATCTTCCGGAGCTTCCAGGTCATTCTCGTTTAACTCAACAAAATAACCGCGCGCTGCAGCAACGAGCATCGATTTGAATTTGCCCAAATGCGTTTCCAGTATTTTTACATCGTCTTCTACATGTGTACCAGTAATTGTAGTTCTTAATAGAAAACCCACTTTCGCGCTTAACACCTTGTTGTTTTCACCCTTAATATTAACAAGGATTGATTCCCCCAGTTCGAATGGGACTTTAGCCGCCTCCCCACCCCCTTGATGAGAATCATCATGCGCTCCTGAGTCCGCCTTGTGAGCATTATCGGTTAAATCTGTCGGCGTTTTCGTTTCAGGAGGCTTTAACGCCGGCACTACCATGAACCTGAAAACCCCCGCGATACCCGCTACGATTATTATTGCGGCGACGATCGGTCCCATGATGGTACCGCCTTTCGACGATGGCGCAGCAGGTGTTGCCTCTGCTTCGGGCTGTGGATTTGGTTCTGCCATTTTTCAGGAATCTTGCCGCCCACAATCAAGCAGCAGCTAGATTATGAGTGTTTAGTCTTATCGTTTCAACCGAAGAAGTTCCTGGAGAATCTGATCGCTGGCCGATACCATCCGAGCGTTCGCCTGAAAAGCACGCTGCGTCGAGATCAACTTGGAAAACTCCCTGGCAACATCCACATTCGACAACTCCAACGCGCCAGACTCAATCCGCGCAAACCCGTCACTTCCCGGGGTGCTCCATTCCGATACGCCTGCATTCTCAAGGTTTGAGTACATGTTGCCTCCCTCCTTGTCCAAGGCCTGCTGGTTGGTAAATTTACGGAGTAGTATTTGGCCGCGCGTGTATTGCGTCCCGTCTGTCAGCATGACATTCACCCGCCCGGCGGTATCCACATTCACATTCTGGATCTGCGCTGTCGTCGTGACAGCAACCTTGACGATTGATGAATTGTACAGGGATCCGCTGTCGATCTTTACGGCACGAGTCCGCGAAAAGGCATCCTCCGATGAGTTGTGAATGGTGAAACTTTTTTCACCCTTGACGCTAACAAAGAACGTCTGGCTGAATCCACCAGAAGAGTCCTGGTCATCGAGATTGCTCAACGGCGTGAATCCCTCATGACTGAGTCGGTTCATGGCGCTCAAATCCGCACCGGCGAGGATAGCGGAACCGGTCAGTTTTATCCGACCAGGCAGCGGAACATCTGCCTCAATTGAGACGATGCGCAACTCCTTGCCTACCCCCATGTTTAGCACAGTACCGGCTTGAATAGGTGCCAGTGAAGAAAAGTCCGCTGCATCCAAGTCAAAGGACCACTCATCAACCGTTCCGGTCGATGCCATATTATCGATATCGACGGTTGTTACCAGGGACATTAGCGGCGCCATCGTGAACTTGGTTTCCGCTGCCAAACTCGGCGCTGGCGTTCTTCCCGCAACCGACCCTGTGATGACATATTTGGTCGGGGAATCTCCGGGCGCGGGGGAAGACGGTGTAACGGACTCGATGACGAACTCTTTGCCAGTGCCAAAGTTCAACACCTTCCCTGCTGACATCGATGTCAGATAGTCCTTGGCATCGACTTCAATCGACCATGTACCCGGAGTCACTTCCGCCATTGAACCGGGCAGGATGCTTATAGAGTTGGGGATATAGAAGCGGACATTATCTCCGTCCTTCAAGCCATGAGATGTGTCCGAACTAATGGTGTTCTCCTCATTGATTCCGGTCGTGTGAACCCCCTCGTATGAAGCCAGCTTTTTGATGATCCTCATCCCGGTGATGGTCACCTCGTCAGCCGGAACGCTCTTGGCCAGTTCATGCCCCTGTGTCGTATCCGTGGATGCTGTATGTAAATCGGGGTATAGCAGAAGCTTGTTATCATCCACGACCCTCACGTAGTAAGGAGTGGCTTCCTGAAGATCGTTTCCGGGCATCTCCCCGTCGGACTTAAAAATAACGATATTCCCGGTCTTAAAACCATGCGTCTTGGCCATGACGATCGTCTTGTTGTCAGTTGAGCCCCTCAAAACGTCCACCGATGCCATGAATTCACCACGATCAAACTTGATGTCTCCAATTTCTCCAGGGTTGTTGATGTAATCTGAAATCCCCTGAACCCGCATTCCCATGTTGTTGACAAGATTGCCGTTCTTATCCAATCGAAAATCACCCGCCCTCGTTGCATATGAAATACCCCCCGGAGCTCCTTTGTCACTGGAATCCGGCTGTGCAATCCCCTGTGCCCCTAAACCACCGTCATCAACAGTCTTGTTGCTTCCGACTGATTCTGTTCCATATTTCTTAAGCACAAAATACCCGTCTCCTGCCAAGGCAAGATCCGTGATTTTCCCAGTCTGGTTGATGGCACCCTGACCAAAGATCGTTGTGACTGAGTTAGTCGCCACACCGTTGGACACGGCAACGCTTGAGCTGCCACTCGTATTGCCCTCATCAGGGGTGGATGGACGGACGGTTTGCGTCAGGGCCTCAGCGAAATCAACCCTCCCTCCCTTGAATCCCACCGTATTCAGGTTGGCCAGATTGTTTGCTATAACATCCAAGCTGGTCTGGAAATTGCGAATTCCCCCAACGCCGATATTAAGTGATCGAATCATATGAGTTTTATGTTTTTTATTTGCCTAAACTTTTTTGGGTGTTTTGCCCGGATCCCTCCTGCTCGGGGGATTCCTGCGAGTAAGATACCGCATCCCTAATCGCGACAACCTTGTCAACGCCATACGGATAACCATCCACGACCAACTTCGGGCCATCAGAATCGATGAGCACCTTGCTCACTGTTCCAAAAGTGATGTCACCGTCATCTCCCGTAAGCAGTTCTACCTGCTTCCCAATCATGGAGATGGCCTCTTGGTTGGCGCTTTGCTGTCTTAACCTAGTTATCTCCGACTGGGTTTCCTTGGCGTTTTCCAAAGTTGTAAACTCCGCCATCTGGGAGATGAAGGCGGTGTCCGTAACGGGGTTCAGTGGATCCTGTGTTGAAAACTGCGTGATCAGCAACTTGAGGAAATCGTCCTGATCCAGAACCTTCTTCGCTGAACGGTACTCAATCTGATTCCCGCTTTCCAGCGGACTATACTTAACGTTACTGTTGGGACTGATTCCTGGAATCATAATCTAAGCCCAGCTTTCAAAATTGGTCTCTGCCATCCTTGCTTTTCTTCTGTTCCGCTTGGCCTTCCCTGGCTCCTGCGCCTCTTTCTCAAATTCAGCCAGCAATTCGCTCAATTCCTCAGAGAACCACGACTCGTCATCCTGTTTTGCGCCCCCTGACTGGCGGCCGTTCTTCCCGCTGAACATATCGCTGTGACCCTCTTTTGGGTTGGCGGTTATCAAAGACCTCAAGTCTACATCCTTTTCCGCCAAGGAAGCCTGAAGCTCGCTCCAACCGCTTCCAAGAACAGCCTGGGCCCCGCGCTCTAACTTGGCCTGCACCACAAGCTGTGAATCCGACATTCGAAGATCCAACTGGATGCGAAGATCGTGAGACGGCTCAATGGTCATAGCCCAACGACTCGTTCTCATCCCCCGAAATGTCTCCACAGCACTCATGACCTGACGGTAGACAATGGCGTTCACTGAGGTTTGCCCTTTCGATTGAGTCGATTTGGCTTGAAGCGATTGCAACTCAACGTCCGCTTGATTTAACCGGTTGGCAAAATCATTTCGAATCGTAAAATCCTTGATATGACTCAGGTCTGAACGCCCTGCCTCGATCATTTCCGCAGCGACTGACGCATGATTCCTGACTTCCTTAGAAGCAATCAGATCCCCATAAGGCAAATTCTGCCTCGGGTTGCCAGGCTGCTCCATTCTTCGAGCCAAATTCATGTCCAGTTTTAAAAAAGCATCTTCCATGCCACCGGCAACTGCCTTGGTAACTCCTTTTTCTGCCTTGGCATGAGCGATGGAAGATTTAGCCGGCTTCTTTGCAATCGCAGTATGAGTCAACTCGCGATGGCGCTTAGCTGGCTTGGATTTGATCGCGGCGGTTTTCTTCTGCTTTTCTCCCGTTGACACCGGGAGTAATACCTTTGAAACCGAGAGAGTCTTTAATGCTGCAACCGTTTGGTAAGCAGTATGTTGCGTTGATATACTGTGGAGTGAGTGCCCCTCTGTTTTCTGAACTGTTAAACCATTCGTTCGCCGGTGCGTTTCCCTGACGGGATAAGGAGTGTTAGGAGCCGAGGACCTATTATTCGTTAGGATGCGTTCAAGTGAAGTTGGTACAGATGCCTTACTTGTTACGGAATTTTCACGATGAAATAAATCACCTTTGATCGTCTGTTTAATTGATAATGGGTTTTGATTGTCAGATTGAGCAAGTGCATCATGTTTATTCCCAACGCCACCCGACAGGGACTTTGACGGTTGGGGTAGATTATTTTTGTGAAGTTGCTGCGGGTTTTGAGGCAATTGCGACTTCAACTGGGCCTGGGTCTTATGCGATCCGTGCTTCAATCCACCTTCGCTCGAAGGTAATTTGATCTCCTCGGATCTGGTATCAACCATTGACTCATTGAATCGCGCCAGCGACGAACCCCCTCCCCTAGCTTGGCCAAGCGGCGTTGTATTCTCATTCCGCTTAGGTTGGGCGATGATGCCCAAGGTAGCAAGCTGTGGCTTGGTTGTCGTGACGAGCGATCTGTTCTGTTCGCCCGGGTTCGAAACGGTATTGTGAATATCACGCGATCGGGTTAAAGATGTGGGCTGGAATTTCCCATTCGGAGAAATAGATCCTTTAACCGTGATCGGGCTAGGCAGTGAAACTTGAGTCGTTGTCGTGGCCTTGGTTCTGCGTTCACTGACAGGAATACCGACACGCGTGTCGTTTGTTTTTCCTAATATCTTACGCCCCTCGTTCACCACACCATCCACGGATGGATTGGTACCCTTCGAGCCTTCGTTGACGCATGAACCATCTCCTCCCGACTTGCTTTCAGTCTTTGGGATGGCAGCGATAAAATTCTGTACTTTCTCAGTCTCAGCATCAGCCACTCGGTTGCCCGGTATGCGCCCAACAGATGGCAGGTGAGTGCTTGTCTTCGTTTTCTCGACAATTTTCCCTGTTGACAGAGGGTTGTTTTCTTTGTTGGCGGCGTTTACCGCCCCATTCTTCAGGTTGCCGATTGCGGTTTCATTGGTAATGGGCGTTGACGACCCTCTTGCGGTTGATATCCGGGATCCCTTCTCCGCTTGTCCACTGGCTACATTGAGAAGTGTCGGCTTGGCCAAGTTGCCCGACACGATCCCGGGTTGTGTCTTTAGGGAAAGGACAGCCGCTTTCGAGGGGGCCTGCTCCAGCGCTTGGCCAAGCGGAACGGTTGGCACGGAATAATCCTTGGATTGCTTTTTTGTCTTTTTCTGCGCTTGGCCGGCGCGTGCCGCGATGTCCCCATAAAGCTTGTTCAACGCTTTACGCGACTCCTTTTTTGAGCCCGTTGGCACTGCATCGTTAAGCGCCGTTCCTGTGGCTTTCGCTTTCGATTCTCCTTGGCCAACAGCAACAGGCCTCCCAGCAACGGCCAACGCCTTCCCGCTTGGTGGCACGGCGTTGGCCTTCATCCCTGTCTTCGGTCGAAGGATTTGCAGAAAAGAAGGGTTCTTGCCCTTGCCGGCATTTCTCTGCGCCGAACTGGATAAGCCGAGGTCTGTATTCAACCCCGACTTGGCTTGTGAAGGCAGAGTGAGTTCCAATTTCATGGAGCTTGCTCCTCCCCTGCCGATTCCAAGCCGATTCTGTTAAACTCCTTGAGTATATCCGAAGCCAGTTTCTGGTCTTCCTCAGGCCCCTTGTTCAACTCGCTGATCAATGCAGCTTGTTCCGTTACCCCCATCAGGAAAAGCAGCTTGGCGATCTCCTTGGAATCCGCGACCTGTCGCAAAGTAGTCACTGCGTCGGCCGGAGGCATATTGGTGAGCACTTGCGCACGTGACCGGTAACCGTCCTCCTGTGTCCGCCTGATCAAATCAACGGCATCCAGAAGTTTGTCGCTAAGATTCGTGCGGGCCTGGGCAATCTCGTTAGTAAGGTTGGACAGATTATTCCAGTTCAAGCTCAACTCTGTCTCGATTTTGGAAATGCGATCCTCGCGTCGTTGCACATTCTCCAGACGCCTCTGCAGTTCAAGCATGAGGGTATGCACATCGGGATTGTCGAACGTCATCGAGCCTGATGCGACCATGCTTTGGATTGTTTCAGCGCTTAAGCGACTTTCTTCCGGGGTTGTTTCAGGGTCGTCGAATCTTATGGTCGGGGTTTCGGCGTGTTCCTGCGTCACCTCATGAAGTTCCGCCCCTGCTTGAACCATGGCATCAGCTTTGTCCTTCGCATATTTCTCCAAAACCGGCATAACCCAGAAATGGGTCGCAGCAGCGATTCCTGCGACTATCAGGAGAGCAAAGATAATTGGGACGATCAGTTTCTTCATAGGCTACGCATAATCCACCCGCAACTCACCGCCCCCGCCCCGGATCATCAACTCGTCCAATTCCTTCTGCTCCTGACTGGACCATTTTGCCTCATGCTCCCTGAGGCGCTTGGTTTTTATTTTTTCCATGGTTTCCAGTTTCCGTTTAGCCGCAATCAACGCCTTTCG
>JACNJE010000104.1:46623-109181 GCA_014382705.1 Verrucomicrobiota bacterium
CCCTCGGATTGGAACCCACCTGATACGCACCAATGTTAATCAAATCCTGATTTTTCTGGTAAATCGCCAGCAAATCACGTGCTTTCCCGGATCTTTCCAGTTGTTCACTCGATAGCAAATCCCGGGCCAAGCGACTGTTGCTTTGCAGGATATCAACGGCTGGATAGTGATTTAGCATCGCCAGTTCACGGGTCAAAATCAGATGGCCATCCAAGATCGAACGCACTGAATCCGCTATAGGATCGTTCATGTCGTCCCCTTCGACCAACACCGTAAAAAGCCCTGTAATACTTCCTTTTTCATCCGTGCCTGCTCTTTCAAGCAAACGCGGTAACAGCGCAAAAACCGATGGCGTATAGCCGCGCGAGGAGGGCGGTTCACCAATTGCCAGTCCAATCTCACGCTGGGCCATCGCAAACCGGGTGATCGAGTCCATCATCATGAGTACTTTCTTGCCTTGCCTCCTGAAATATTCCCCCATGGCCATCGCAAGGAAGGCACCCTTGACCCGGGCCAGCGCCGGTTCGTCGGCAGTTGCCACCACGACGATCGATTTTTTTCTCCCTTCCTCGCCAAGATCACGCTCGATAAATTCGCGAACCTCGCGTCCGCGTTCACCAATCAAGGCGATGATGTTGACATCCGCATCCCCGCAACTCGCCATCATGGCAAGCATCGTGGACTTGCCCACCCCGCTGCCTGAAAAAATGCCCATTCGCTGGCCAACGCCAATCGGAGTGAACGTATCGACTGCGCGGATACCGGTCAGAAAGGTTTGATCGATTCGAGCCCGGGTGAGCGGGTGTGGTGCAGATTGTTTTAAATCGGTGGATTCAAATCGGGAAGGCGCCGACAATCCATCCAGTGGATTGCCCAGTCCATCCAATACCCTTCCGAGCAGTTCCTCCCCGACCGGAATCCTGAGTGAAGACCCGGTGGCAAGCACCTCGCAACCCGGATAGATCCCCTCCATTTGGCCAAGCGGCATCAGGAGCAGGTTTTGGCTTCTGAAACCGACCACCTCCGCCATAATCCCTTCCGGATTATTCGCAGACTCCAGTTTGCAGATTTCACCGATCGCCGCCCTTGGCCCCTGTGACTCGATGACTAGGCCGATGATTTGAACGACCTTCCCTTTATGTTGAACCAGTTGGAGATCTGTCAACCCCGACTGAACGCGTGCGATCAGCTTGGAACCGACCGCCTCTTCGTTAGCCGGGTGAGTCATTCCGTTACCGCCTTTTTGAGGAGACCGGCCTTGGTTTCCCGCCGCGCGTCCACGATCCCGTAATGGGTGTCCAGCAGGCAACCGCCGCGCGTGACCTCGGAGGATGCCTTGAAAAGAACTTTCCCGGCACCATGAGATTCGCCCAGCAACTCTGAATCCCCCTGTGTCAGCAACTCCAAATCGTCCGGATGTAAAAGCACCACGATCTCTGCATCCTTTTCGGCCTTGTTCAAGGCGTCCTTCACGACACGTTCCACCATGGTCTTGTCTATCGGCAAGTCGGCCACGATTTTCATGGCGATGTCGGCCGCCAGGTTGATGACATGTTTCTCAAGCGATTCGAGAATCTTGGGCACCTGCCCCCCCAGTTCACTCCTGATATTGTCACAAAAATCTGCGAGTTCCTTGTCTTTCTCGGTCGTGTACTCCGCCTTCAAGAGGTCCAATTGCTGCTGAAGATTGGCTTCAGCCTCCCTTTTTCCCCGATCGTACGCCGCCTGCTCCGTTAGTTGCAGATCTTCCCGGGAGAGAACCTCCATATGCCGAAAAGGCGAACTCTCGCTTGAAATACGCACATCTTTAAGGCCGCCATTTGACGGTTCGACGGCCTCTCCTTTTTGCTGCTCTGCCAGCTCAATCATTGTTTCTTCACGATAATTCCAATTCCCCGGAGTCTTCCATTTCCCGGATCACCCCGACAACGGATTCCTGCGCTGCATTGATGTCCGCCAGCTTGACTTTGCCGAGATTTTCCATCTCCTCCCGGACACTTACGGCGGCTCGCTTGGACATGGCACCCAACAGGGCTTCCCGGACGCGATCGGTGGCAGCGATCAATGCCAACGGCAACCTGTCGGCATCGACCTGCGTCATCGCTTTCTGCAACACCCGGTTGTCGAGGTCCGCCAAGTCGTCAAACGTGAACATCTTGGACTTGATCTCCCGAACCAAGTCGGGGATTCGCTCATCCATGTTGTTCAGGATTTCATCCCGCGAATCCTTAGCCATGTTTTTGAGCAACGAGGCGGCTGATTGGTATCCCCCCGTCTGGTTAAGCGATCGTGTGATCTTATCGCCAATCTTCTTGGACAACGTCCGCCCAACGGTTTCCACCACCTCAATCGGGGTTGGCTCGAGCTTGGCCAAGCGCTCGATCACGGTCTCGCGAACTGATTCCGGAAGACGGAGGAGCACGTCCCCCGCCTTGGCCGGTGGAAGGTAGCTCAGCACGAGTGATATGGTTTGTGGCTGCTCTTCCTTGATCAGGTTCGTGATGCCAAGCGGATCCATGTCGATAATCTGCTGCATCGCGGCCACCGAGGTCCGGCTCATCGAGACGCGGCTAATGATCTCCTCCGCCTCAAACATGCCAACCGCCTTTTCGAGCACCCTCTTGGTGTAATCCTCGCTGCCCTCAAGCGATGAAATGGCCTCAACCGCCCTCTCGGTATATTCGCGCAGGATTTTCTGCTGTTCATCGATGTTGAGCATGGGGAGATTTGCCATTTCAGCACAAACCTGCTCACGCTCATTTTTGTCGAATGTTTTGAGTATGATACCAGCCGCATCCTCACCCAGGAGAATCATCAGGCCAGCCAGTTTTTGAACCTGGCTTAGTTTGACTTCAGTTGATGTTCCCTCTTCAGCCATTTGGCTCACACCTTACCCTCGGAGTCATCGTCGGACAACAGCCAATTGCGGGCTGCCTGGCTCATTTTATCCGGTTTTTCTTCGATCAAGTCCTTCAGCACCTCAACGGTCACCCGCTCAGGTTGTTTGGTGCCAAGCCCGAAGTCCATCACGAGTTTCTTTTTCTCTTCAGTGATCATCTCCACTTCGTCCTCCTCCTCTTCCGCGGGAGTCACAGCCGGTGTTTCCGCTTGGCCCGTGGCCGGGGCGGCTTGGCCTTCCGGCACGGGGACACCCGCGCCAGCCGTGATGGCCGCCCCTTCAGCGGCCAAGCGATCAGCCATCAACTCCCCGACGGTCATCCCGGTTGGTATGAACTCCTCGCTCGTGTTCTTGAAAGTCCTCACCACAAGAAACAACCCGCCAAGCAGCAGGGCGATGTACATGAAGTTTTTCCCCATGTCCCAAAAGCGGGTCCAAAAATTACTCGAACTGACTGCGGCAAGCATCTGGTCTCTCTCGGTTGTGTCAAAAGTAACCGGCTGAACCTGCACATTGTTCGTGTCCGTCACATAGGACCCCAGGGCGAGCACCGCCGCCGTATGCAAACTGGTCACCAACCCCGCCGGCGGGTTGGTTGTGTTGACAAAGATGGCGGCATTCAACTCCTTAATTTGTCCGGGCAGAACGACCTTGTTGGTCATGCTCTTGGAGACAGCGTACTCCGACATTATGTCCTGCTTCAGGAATCCCACCTCATTGGTTGAAGCGGCGGCAAGCTGCGTGTTGGCACCGCCGGTCGCGATATTGGGAGTCACCCCTGCCGGGCCTCCCGGCTGGACCGCGGGCTCGATGCTTCGTTCCGTCATCGTATTCTCGGTCTTGATCGCCTTTTCCTCGGGATTGTAAATCTCCTGAGTGATGGTCTCTGAATCAGTGTTGATATCGGCCGAAACCCTTGCCACCACGTTCCCCGGACCGACAACTTTCTCAAGCATGCTCTCCACCTTTTTGCCCAGGTAGTTCTCCAGTTCCTGCCGGGCGCGCAACCGGGACGACGTGACGGCAACGAGTGAACCCTCTTCGTCGTGTATGGACAGAACATTGCCGGAGTTGTCGACCACGGAAACATGGTTCACGCTCAACCCCTCGATCGAGTTGGCAACCAACATTTGAATCGCATTGACAGTCTCGGAGGATGGGCGGGTCATTCGTCGCATGGTGAGGAACACGGATGCCGTGGCGTGGCGGCCCGGGTCGATGAGCAGCCGGTTTTCAGGGCTCACAATCATGACACGTGCCGAATCGATCCCGTTGAACTTGGCGATTGTGCGGGCCAGTTCCCCCTGCACCGCCCTGTTGTAATTGGCGTGCTGCATGAAATCAGACATGCCAAGCGTGTTCTTGTCCAGCAATTCATACCCGATGCCTTCGCCTTTGGGGATCCCCTGTGTTGCGAGTTGCATTCGCATCTGGTGCACCTGCGACGAAGGCACGTAAATGGATCCTCCCCCTTGGCTTATCTTGTACTTTACGCTGCTTGCATCCAGCGCCTGAGTGACCCGGCCGGCCTCTGCGGTATCAAGGTTGCCGTACAGGAGCGAATAGTCTGTTCTCCCCCCCCATACGAGCACGGCGACCAGTGCTGCGACGACCGCAAAACCGGCTGTAATCACCGTGACCTTTTGATTCAGGCCAAGCTCGCTCCATATGCCGGCCAACTGCTTCAGTAATTCCTTGATTGATTGCATCCTTGCCTTGTTTTTGTCGTGTTACCCCTTGATTACAGCCCCATCGACATTAATTCCTTATACGATTCCAGCAGCTTGTTTCGCAACTCAACCATCATGGTGAACGCGACGCCGGCCTCCTGGAATTCAGTCATCACCTGGTGCAGGGGGACGTTCTCCCCGGCCAGCATGGCGTGCAGCGAGTTACCCATCTGCACATGCTTGTCGTTCACCTCGTGAACGAACTTACCCAGCACATTGTCAAACACGCCCTCTGAAGCCGATTGAGTCTGTGTGATGGACGCAGGCGTCGTGGCTGGAGATGTGGGGGCGACTTGGCCAAGCTGGGACAACTGCTGGCTGTACTGCCCCCCCATGGCGTTCATCTGGTCAGCCATGGCCCCCATCGCCTTGGCCTTGGCCAAGTGGGATTCCATCATGCTGTTGGACAACGGGTTGGTGTTGAGTGAAACTGACTGCATTTTTGCTTTAAATCAATTATTTGCCCATGTTGATGGTCTGCATGGCCAACGTGCGCGAAGTCCTGATCACTGACATGTTCGCCTCGTAGGCACGCGATGCGGAGATCAAGTCAGCCATCTCCTCATGGATGTGGACATTGGGATATTTCACCATGCCGTTCCCATCCGCATCAGGATGGCCCGGTTGATACACTTCACGGAACGGACGTGAATCCTCGATGATCTTGCTCGCCCGCACCTCGGACAGATTATTGCTGGGCAGGTCGGTTTTCTGTCCCATTTGCTTCCTCAGGATCGCGTCAAAATGAACCAATTGCCGCCGGTATGGCTCGCCGTCCTCGGCTTTCGTCGTGTTGGCGTTGGCGATGTTCTGGGAAATAACCTCCATGCGTATGCGTTCAGCGTGGAGGGCTGATGCGCTGCTTTGTAAGCCTGGGATGAGATCCATTGTTTAATGCACCCTGCCGGTGATGGCGGACTTGATTTTGTTTAATGATCGCCCGAGAACCTGAAGGGCGAACGAATGCGTGATGGTATTTCTCTGCAGGTGAAGCAACTCATCTTCCATCTTCACCGTGTTGCCGTTTAACGCATCCGGAACAGCGGTGCGATCCACCTCGATTTGAGGGTTCACACGAGCCAGCCTAGACACATCACCCGAATCGACCGCCTTCTTCAGGCGCGCATCGAAATCGGCATTGATATCGATCCGCTTGTAATGGGGGGTCTCAAGATTGGCAAGATTGCTGGAGATCGCCTGATGCCTTAAAACCGCTGCGTCCAGGGTCTTTTTCAAGGCAACATAGGATTCTCTGGCATAAATTGCTTCCAGCATTCCGGGCTGAAGTGAGCATCCTTCATGCCATTTTGGCCCAAATCGCTGTGTGCCACCTTGTTAGCTTCAGCGAAACCAAGACTCAGGAAGATCGGAACCTCAAGTTTGTCTTTCTCGAATAAAACAACCGCAAAATGCAACGCTTGGCCCGGGACTAGCTTTCATTCTCTCGGTGCCCTGCCCGCCAATTGCAGAGCACGCCGCAGAAAATGCGTTACAGCCGCGATAACAAAACAACTCGCTGGCCCCTGAAGCAATACGCCGTATTGCCGTTGGGATGGCTGTCTCTTTTCTGGCTGTTGAACCTTTCCTCCCCGCAGGCAAACGAACCTCTCGCCAAGCGTCAGTCGGAAACAACTGCGGCAAGCGAGGCGACCTTGGCTGACTGGATGGAAAAGAAAAACGAGGGCTGGGCCGCCTACAACCTTGGTCGGGCCTACCATCTGGGAACGCATGGGGCAGGAAAGAACGAAATCAAGGCTGCGGCATTTTACCGGATCGGCGCCGAGGCCAACTACGCCAAGGCACAGGCAAATCTGGGCTATTGTTACGAGACCGGATTTGGAGTGGAGCGGGATCCGCAAGAGGCAGCCAAGTTGTACCAGGCAGCTGCAGTACAGGGAAACCGTTACGGCCAGATAAACCACGCCAACAAACTTCTCAGTGACGCCCTTAAAACGAAAGACGAGGACAGGATGATCGAGGCCAGTGAGTGGTACTTGAAGGCGCACTATCAGGATAAATCGCTGACCCAAGCCGCCTACGGCATTGGCGTTGTTTACTCGCAACTCCAATCCAAAACTCCTGAAAATGCAAAATTGGCCAAGCGCTGGTTTGGCTTGGCCGCCGCCGGAAAACACCCCGACGCCCAGTTCGCCCTCGGTTATATCGAAGAAGCCTCCGGCAACGGGAAGGCAGCGTTCAACTGGTACAGCTTGGCCAAGGCCGGAGGATCCCGCCACGCAGTTTTCAACCTCGGCCGTTGCTTCGAGAACGGGTTTGGAGTCGCCCAAAGCTCCAAGTTGGCCGGGGAGCATTACCGCTTGGCCGCAAGAGGCGGGCACCCACAATCGCAGTATGCGCTTGGCCTGCTGATCTACAATGAAGCCAAGACCGAGGCAGGATTCCGGGAAGCTTACATGTGGTGGAGCTTGGCGAGAAAGAACGCCCTGCCAAGGGCCGCCGAAGCTCTCCAAAAGCTTGAATCGAGCCGATTGCTGAGCGCGGAAGACATCGCAACAGCCAGAAATGCAGCGGCGAATTTCACGCCTGAACCGTTTCACCAGGAAGCTTCCGCCGGTCCGTTCAACGAGGATGTTGTCGCAGGCAGGGAATTGGAGGCATCTGCCGCAGCCGGCTTTTTCGTCAGCCGTGACGGCTGGCTGATCACCTCCGCAAAAGCTCTCAGCCTCGACCAGAAAACCCGCGAACTGGAGTCCGGTTACGTGGTCAAAATAGTTACCGAGGCAGGAATATTCTCCGTTACAGACTCCATCCACTTGAACAAGGATGAAAGCATTGCGGCAGTGAAAGTGGCGGGTAATTTTCATCCTCTGCCCTTGTCGGACAGCGATGAGATCACCGAGGAAGCGGCCATGTTTGCCGTGAGCCTCGACTCACCTTCCGGGGGCAACTTTGTTCCGCAAATACTCAAGGGGACAGTGAATCAAGCGGGTAAAGAACGCCGGAACGAGCCGATCTTCACTGTCAACACAACCGAGATCGCTGACTCACTTTCCAATTTCATGCTCTTCAACCCGCTTGGCCAAGCGACAGGCTTCGCCTTCCCGCCGGAACACCCGGGCGCAACTGAGTTGGCCGCGGTGAAAATGAACGACATCAAGATTTTTTTAAGGAACAACATACCGAACGTTGCACTCGAGGAAAGCCAAGCGCAAAGGGAGCCAAGCGAAGTCGCCTTAATGGATCATGCAAGGCAATGCACGGCCATGGTGGTTGTTTACAGGAACTGATTTGTGAAGCTGATGATGTCAATCATATCAGGTGGATGTTTCATGTCCGTGCTCGCCATCGGATATGCCCAGGACAACCCCCTGCCCACCACGCTCTTGAGAGCGACGGTTGCCATGCTGGCGGGGTTGCTGCTTGCCAGGTGGTGGGGACTGACGGTCAGGAAGCAACTGGCGATGATTTTCCTGAACGACTTGAAGCAGAAAGAAGAGACCACATCCGGGGAAACAACCGAAAACGCAGAAACCGAAGGGACTAAACAAGCCGCCGAATCCGGGGTCACACCAGAAGCCGAAGTCGCAGCCGAATGAGAAAGACACGCCAAAAACCAGTGATCCCCGAGAAGGAACTTCCGCCTTCCTTCCGGCGCGCGAGACCGGTGGTACTGCCTCAAAAGGGCTACCTAGAGCATACGGAGAATGAACTTGTCGAAAAATTCACCCCAATGGTCGTCAAATGGGTTCATCGCTTGGCGTACCACCCATCGCTGAAACAGGAGATTGATGATTTCCGCAACATTGGATTGACCGCATTAATCATGGCCAAGCGCAACTTTAACCCGGCGCTTGGAGTTCCCTTTGAGGCCTACTGCAGCAGGAGGATACGAGGTTCCATCCTTGACGCCATCCGGAAGAAATTCAGCGGTTCGCGCACAATGGGCGCGAAGATGCGCAAAATTGAGCAGGCTATCTACGAGCTATCCGGCAACCTGGAACGCCCGCCCACCGAGTCTGAGATTGCCGACCACATGAACCTCGAGCTCAATAAGTATCGGGAACTGCTTGACCAGGTGCAAAGGCACGTCTACATCTCTTTCAACGATCAATGGGCAAAAGTCGATTCTGATGAGGACATCGAGAAGAAACTGGACGAGAGGCAACCCGACCCGAGTGTCGTGGCCGGGAACCACGACCTGCAGGAGTTGATCCGAAAACGATTGGCCTCGATGAATCCCAAGCAACAGAAGGTTATCGCGTTTTACTATTATGAGGGATTACGATTCCGGGATATCGCCGAAATCATGAATGTCACCGAGTCACGAGTCTGCCAGATTCACACCGAGGCTGTCCTGTCGCTGCGCAGCTTCATCAGGCGTATTGAAACAACAGGAGCAAAAAGAATTTAGGAGATAATCGCATGGTCGTTATTATTGGTTTTGTAGTCATCATCGGGGGTAGCTTGGCCGGGTTTTACATGGCCGGGGGGCATGTGATGCTGTTGATTCACTGGGCCGAAGTTGTAACCATCCTTGGAATGCTTTTCGGCTGTGCGATCGTTATGGCGCCAGCCGCAGTGCTTCAGCAAGTTGTCGCCGGCGTATTGAACACGCTAAAAGGCTCCCCTTATTCAAAGGATGATTACGAGGACTTGTTCAAGATGATGTACGAACTCTTCCAGCTTGGCCGGCGAAACGGAATGATCGCGCTGGAAGAGCATGTCATGAACCCGGAGGGAAGCTCACTTTTCAAGAAATATGATAAATTCCATACGAACGAACGAGCTGTGGATTTCTTTTGTGATGGACTTCGACCCCTTGTTGATGGCCGGCTTAAACCGGAGCAAATAGGCCCCCTCATGGAAGCCGGCGTAAAACACATCGAACACGAAAAACACGCTCCAGTCCATGTCATGCACCTGGTTGCTGACTCCATGCCCGCGTTTGGTATTGTTGCCGCCGTCATGGGCATCATCAACACCATGCAATACCTGAACGACACCGAAAAAGTGGGCGCCATGATCGCGGCCGCATTGTCCGGAACGTTCCTTGGCATCTTCATTTCCTACGGTGTCGTGGCCCCACTGGCAGTCAACGTTCATTTCTACAACGAGGGCGAGACCACCTACTTGAAGGTCATCAAGGCGTCCGTCGTCGCATTCGCGCTTGGCCTCCCCCCGCTGGTTGCCTGCGAAATTGGCCGTCGCGAGATTGAACACCGCTACCAACCAAGTGCTAGCGACTTGGAGACAACACTTAAGACTGCTAAGTAATCTGTCATGGCTGGCGGCGCATGGAAAGTAGCGTATGCGGACTTTGTGACCGCACTGTTCGCCCTGTTCATGGTACTTTGGATTCTAGGCCAGGACGAGGAGGTCAAGGGTACGGTCTCCGCCCATTTCCGAGATCCCTGGCAGGCAATCACGCGAAAATCCACCCGACTCATCCAGATGCGTGAGGATGACGTGGTTTCAGCCCGCGAAAGCCACTTCAAGGGCGATACACCTGTTCAGCTTCAACACCAGCGCATCAACGAGGAGGAGGTCATCAAGACCTACATGAACAACAAGGAACTGCGGGAGAACCGCAACATAAAGATGGAGCGCGTGGACGAGGGAGTGCTTATCAATTTCTTCAACGAGACTGACCGGAACTTGTTTGACGACTCAAGCGGGGATGATCTCGCCCTGAGCGATTACGGACTCATAGCCTTGAACTCCGTCGGCGCATTGCTGGCGCGATACAATTTGAACGACGGAAAGGGCTCCCCCATCGAAATCACCGGGCACAGTCCAAAGGGTGAGGATGATCCTTGGAGCATGTCGGCAAGACAATCAGCGCTGGTGTTTAACGAGATCCTAAGATCAGGTGTCCAGGAAAGCCAGGTCGTGAAAATCATCGGCGCAGGCGACACCGTCCTGATGGATTCAGAGAAACCCTCTGACGAGAAGAACCGTCGGTTCGAAATCCTGATTCGAACCAAGCCGGAGGAATAGGAGACAATGGGTGGTGCATGGAAAGTGGCGTATGCGGATCTCGTGACGGGCCTTTTTGCACTGTTCATGTGCCTGTGGTTGACCTCCGTCGATGAGGAGGCCATGTCTGAAATCTCCAAGTATTTCAAGAACCCGAACACCGTGATGAAGCAGGCCACCCCGGGAATGATCGACACCAAGAATACGAATGTCGCCAAGTCCCGTAAGGCGCAATTCACAAGCCCCGCGCTGACCCCAAGAAACCTGGTGCGAAAAACCACTGAGGACATCGAAAAGTCATTCGTGCAAAGCCCTGAATTCCAGGAAAACAAAAACATGCACATCGAGGTAATCGATGAAGGCGTGAAGGTAAGCCTCTTCAACACGCCCCAAAGAGATATTTTTGGTGAGGGCGAAAAAGAACTCTCGACCTACGGGGAGGTTGTGATTGACAGTCTTGGCACCTGGTTGAGCCGCGAACACGACCGCTTTGGCGAGCCCCTGGAGGATGTAGAGATCGAAATCGAGGGACATTCCGCCACAGACGCCGAGGGCGACGGATGGGCAGAGTCCATTGAGCAGGCTGTTGAGATTCGCAAAAGATTGATCAATGAAAACGGGGTGGACGCTGCAAACATCAAACGAGTGGTTGGCTACGGCCCCAAAAAAGCGACCGAGGACAAGCCGCAATCCAGCAAGTCTGTCTCCATCATCATACGGGAGAAAAAATAGTCCACCCCAAGAAATTTATGTCGGAATTTGTTCCCAAGATCACAGGTGACCTCGGCAATGCGAGCGCTGATAGCCCAGGCGAAGACTCAACAACCTTTACACCAAAACAGCAGAGCGTGGAGTCGCAATCCTCTTCAGAGCAAAGCGCCAACGACACCGGCTTCAAGAATAAACAGGCAGAGGAACTGCCGACCATCGCCCCCGGCGACGCTAAGCCGCTGAAAAACATCCAGGTTCCTGCGGACAAAGCCGAGGATCCCGTTGAGGCTTCAGGCGACACGGCCCACAGCCCCAAGGTGAACATCGTCCGCGATGGCGACAAAATCACGCAAATCATTGTCGGATGTAAATGCGGCGAAACAATTCCCTTGGATTGCGTTTATTAGGATTGGCTTTTTCAAAAGACCTCCACCCTTTACGATTCGCTCGGCCGCTTGGCCAATGAAGTGAATCAAGACAACACCCTCCCCACCCCGGTTCCGGGCCAACGATGGGCCAGCAATCTGGAACCTGAACTTGGCTTGGGAATCATCCGGTCGATCGAGAACCAATCTGTGCTCGTCTCCTTTCCTGCCTGTGAAGAGACACGGCGCTACTCCCGGGAGTCCTCGCCCCTTTATCGGGTCCGCTTTCAAACCGGAGCGACTGTTCGCAGCGAGACAGGCGCTGACTGCACCGTGACGAGAATTTCAGAGTCGGATGGATTGCTGACATATCATGGAGAAAACTTCGCACTGCCTGAGCAGGAACTGCATGCCAGCATGACAAACCGGAGTCCCGTAGCGCGCTTGCTGCGAGGCCAAACGACTGACAACGCTCTTTTCGAGCTTCGGCTAAACGCCATGAAAATGATGTTTCGTTGGCGCAAATCCCCTGTTCGCGGACTGTTTGGAGGCAAAATTGAGTTGATCCCACATCAGATTTTCGTTGCCCATGAGGTGTCCAGTCGACAACTGCCCAGGGTCTTGCTTGCAGACGAGGTCGGCCTGGGAAAAACCATCGAGGCGTGCCTGATTCTCAATCGATTGCTTGCGTGCGGCCGGGCTAAACGGGTTTTGATCCTCCTCCCGAACCCGCTTGTGAACCAATGGTTCGTAGAGCTCCTCCGCCGTTTTAATCTCTTGTTCAGCATTTTTGATGAGGAACGCTGCTGCGCCATCGAATCCGGCCAGCCCAGTTTCAACCCATTTGAAGACGATCAACTCCTGATTGCCGACATCGACTGGCTGGCCAAGTCGCCCAAGCGAACGGAACAGGCAGTCCAAGCCCCTTGGGACCTGCTGATCGTAGACGAGGCACACCACCTTGAATGGGATCCCGACAAGCCAAGCGCCAAATACCTGCTTGCCCAAGCGCTTGGCCAACGAGCCGAAGGTCTGCTGCTGTTAACCGCCACCCCACAACAGTTGGGACTGGAAAGCCACTTCGCCCGGTTGCACCTGCTCGATCCAGCACGCTTTTCCATCTTCGCGGCATTCAGGGACGAGACGAATCAATACAAGCCAGTTGCAAAACTTTGCAAGAAACTGATCGACAACGAGTCACTAAGCATCGTCGAACTTGAACAGTTCCCCTGCGGCGACTCCCTTTTGGCCGAGGCCAAGCGCGAGTTGGCCAAGGGCAAAACCTTGGGCAAGCAAACAAGGGAAAGATTAATCCGAGACCTCGCTGACCGGCACGGAACTGGCCGGGTGCTGTTCCGGAATACGCGTAAGACCATCCGCGGATTCCCCAAGCGCTTGGCCAAGCTTAACGAACTGCCCCCTGCAGACACGACCACGGACAATGACGCAGGCCAAGCCGAGTTCGCATTCGACATTGGCCTCTCCGAAACGGAGCCAAGCCACGAGTATGACAACGACGAACGGATCGAGTGGTTGATGAAGCTTTTGCAAAAGAATGCAACCGAGAAGATTCTAATTATCTGCTGCACAAAGGCCAAAGTCATCGCGATCGAGGCAGCGGTTAGAAACAGGGCGAACCTGAAAATCGGCATATTTCATGAAGATTTGACCCTCATTCAACGGGACAGAAATGCCGCTTGGTTTGCCGAAGAAGACGGCGCCAGGCTCTTGATCTGCTCCGAAATCGGCAGCGAAGGCAGGAACTTTCAGTTTTGCCGTCATCTGGTGTTTTTTGATCTCCCGCTGAATCCGGAATTAATCGAACAACGAATTGGGCGACTGGATCGCATCGGGCAGAAGGACAACATCGAAATCCATGTTCCCTTCGGCAAATCGAGCGACCGGTCGGTCTTGGCCTATTGGATGCACCGGGGTCTGAATGTATTCGAGGAGTGCATTCTGGGCGGTGAAAATCTGTTGAATGAATTCGAAGAGCGATTGCGCCACTGCTTCCGGGAACCGTCGTCGAGCTTACCGCAGTTGATTGAAGACACAGACCAAAGCCGCAAGAGACTCAGTGTGAAGCTTCAGGAAGGCACAGACCGATTGCTTGAGATCAACTCCCACTCGAGCGCGATATCAAATGAGCTGATCCGTGAGATCCAACATACCGAGACGTCGACAGAATTGGAGGAGTTCGCCCTTCGGCTTTTTGATTTCATGGGACTTGGCATAGACGACATCGGGCCACGCACCTATCGAATCTCCCAAACCGGCAGGCTGCCGATAAACCTGCCCGGCAACCGGGACGGAGCCGCCGCTTTAACATTCGACCGAGCTCGAGCCGTTTCAAGGGATGATCTGATGTATGTCTCTCTGGATCACCCCATCATTTCCGCCTGTGTTGAGCAATTGCTTGGCTTGGACGTCGGCACTGCTGTTTTTGCACACTGGAAATCGGACTCCTCCCCGACGCTTTTGATGGAGTCTGTTTTTGTGCTGGAGTGCATTGCCCCGGCAAAATGGAATGCGGATCGTTTTCTACCGCCCACGCCAATCCGAATAGTCATCAATCATCGCGGCAAGCCAGAACTTGGCCGGGACGGCGAATACATCACAATGCCCAACACGTTGCGAGATGGCCCCGCCCACTTGATTCCCGATTTTCCCGAAATTAGGAAACTGATTCAACCCATGGCGCAAGCCAGTGAATCGTTGGCAGCGGAGCAAGCCGGTGAACTGAAACAGTTCGCCATCGGTGTCATGGACGAAAAACTCTCAACCGAAATACAGCGCCTAAACAGCTTGGCAAAAGTCAATGCAACCGTCCGGCCGGAGGAATTGTCTCTGTTAAAAGAAGAGCAATTGAACCTTCAGAATAACCTCGCTCAAGCCCGTTTCCGCCTTGATTCAATCAGATTGGCATGGAAAGGAGACATGGAGAGGCTGAAGAGCTAACTTTCACACCGTTTTTACTTAAGTTTCGGTGATTCTTACCGAGTATACAACGAGGTGATTCGCCAATGACCACGACAGTCACAACGAACCTTACGCCAATGAATGTCACCGCCTCCCTCGAGGCATCGGATCATTCAGCCGGCGATTCGTTCTGGCAGCGAAATGGAGGGCGAGGCGAAGAAAAAAGACAAAAACAAACTAGAAAAAAAGGGTTTTTTGAAGGCTCCGTTTCGGCGGAGACTTGGGGGATTTATGCCGATTTGGCTGGCCTGATGAATGCCATTTGCCTGCTGCAAACACAAAGTGTATTCCTATACCAAGCGAAATCAGCAGTCGAAAGGTTGGAACGGTTATCCAATCAACCAAAAACAGGCGAAAGAAAAATGGATCAAACCACAACGTCAGCCGAATTGACTGCTTTTATTGCTGATGTACTCCATAAAACCCAGCATAAAACAGACTTGAACGAAGATGAGTCTGCTACGAATACTCTCGAATATGATCCAGCTAAACGATTGCACTCGAAGACATTAAACCATCGCACAGATTGGAGTGATTTTGGTGATCTGATCCAATACAGGATAGAATTGTTGGAAAACGAAAAAGAACACCTACTGGGACTTGCTCGAAGTGCTCGCTTGAGGATTGAAGAAAGCAATCATTCCATTATGAATACTGAACTACAAAGCTTAAGCGATGCAACCAATCGGACTCTGGATGAACTTAATACCCAATCATTTAAGGCCTTTCATAGCCAAACCATTAGACTTCCCAAAAAAGTTCTCAGCCTTATAAACAACTGATTCTGGCGGATTCGCTTAATACCAGCACCACATCGACCGCCCATACCAAGATCCTAAAAGTCCTTAAAGGGCCTGATTTGATGGGATTACATTCAACTACCATCGAGTAAATAGGTTGGCATGACCTCTGCTTGCTCTGGTGTGTATGCTGACGCTTCAGGAAAACAAGGCGCAGAATAGAATCGAGAGCGAGGAGGTATCTTTTCCTCTAAATCTGGCATTCCCTTCAGGTATTTTAGGATTTGAGGAAGTAAAAGAATACGTTCTTCAACCTTTGCCCGACTTGGATCCGTTTTTTTGGATGGAAGGGGTTACAGGCAAAAAGCATGCCTTTCTCCTAGTACCGCCAACCCACGTCCTTGAATCGTATTCAATAGAGTTAAACCGGGAGGATGTTGACTTCCTGGATCTGCAAAACTCCGAGGATGCCCTGATATTTAATATCGTCACCTACGGCCCAAATCAAACCATGACGGTAAACCTTAAAGGGCCCATTTTGGTCAACCGTCACACGATGGTCGCCAAACAAGTCGTCCCAATAAACGCAGTAGAATTGCCCACGACGTTTCCCTTGAATAATTAGAGCAATTTACAAATGCGTGCACTAACTAATAGTCATGTTGGTTTTATCGAGAAAAACGAACGAGAGCATCGTAATCGATGGGAAAATATTCTTGAATATACTTCGACTCGAAGGGGATTCAGTCAAGGTCGGGGTCAATGCCCCCAAGGATGTAACCGTCCTCCGAAAGGAAATATATGACGAGATTCTTGAAAGCAACAAGGCGGCTGCGGCTGTCCCCGCCAAAAAAGATCTTCAATTGATTCTAGGTAACAAGTGAGATCGAGCAAGCCGTCGTAACAGTTTACAGCTATGATAATCAATACGAACATCGAAGCATTAAGGACGACCAATATCCTGAATGAAAGTCACAACCTGCTGGCACGCTCTCTGGCGAGGCTCAGTTCTGGGGCAAAGATAGTGAAGCCCTCGGATGATGCTGCAGGGTTGGCCGTATCATCCAGGTTAAAAGGGCAAATCAGCCGTGTTGATTCCGCCCTATCCAACGTCAGCAACGGCATGTCATGGACACAAACACAGGATGGGTTCATGAAAACATTGGAGGGAGCGTTCCGCCGTATGGGTGAGTTGGCAATGCTTTCGTTGGACAGAACCAAATCCGATGACGACCGAGAGCTTTATCAGTCTGAGTTCGCCCAACTCCAAAGCTTCGTCAGTTCCACAGCCTCGAAGGAATTTAATGGAGTGAGCCTCTTCAACGCAACTTCACTGCCTGTTACAATTGACTCTGATGGTAATACCTTTGATTCCACGCCAATAGATGTAACCGGCAACAACTCATATGCATTTGCAATTAACACTACATCTTCCGGCATCGGAAACACGACCAGTGCAGCGACGGCATTGACCCTGGTTAAAGATGCCATTGGCCGTGTGGCCGTGGATCGCGCCAGTCTTGGCGCGGTTCAGGCGCGATTAAATTTTTCCCGCGAACAGCTTAATGTCACGAAAGAAAATCTTTCCTCTGCTGTCTCCAGAATCGTTGACATTGACGTTGCTGAAGAGGCAACACAATACGCAAAATACCAGATTTTAGTGCAGTCGGGCACCTCAATGCTGGCACAAGCCAACACCCTTCCGCAGGCAGCACTACAACTACTGAGATAAAGTGGGGGGGTGACCCGAAAAAAAGCCACGAGACAAGAACAACACCCATTCCGTGGTTATTAATTCAAACAACGTTGCAGAAAAGACAGCGAGAAATCTATCTGTAAGCACAAGTCAGCTGTCAAGTTCTCTCAACCGCCTTTCAACAGGATCCAAGTTAAGCAAGCCGTCCGATGACGCAGCCGGACTGGCGGTCACATCAAGGTTTGAATCCCAGTTTAAAAGATTAAATTCATCCTTTGAAAACATCGCGAATGCGATGTCTTTCACCCAGACACAGGATGGATATTTAAAAACGATTAATACTGCTTTAACGAGAATGGGGGAATTGTCCCTCCTGGCACAAGATGCGACATTGTCCAATACCGACAGGAATCTTTACGACAAGGAATACCAGCAATTGAAGGATTTCATGGCTAGGGCTAAAACAAAGCAATTCAACGGAGTTGACTTGTTTGCCGCAAAAAACATCGAGGTTAGCATTGATTCCAGCAGGAATGCATTTGTAATCCCCCCGGTTGATTTGAATTCAGAAGTTTTTGCTTTTGTCGATGCAGATAGTGACAATGAAGATTCTGAGACGGTTAACCTGAAAACGTTGAGAAAAGCCAAGGAATCGCTGACATTCGTCTCAAAAGCCGTTTCTGAAGTTGCGCTCGCCCGAGCTCAAATCGGTGCCATCCAAAGTAGACTGGTTTTCACCAACGCACAATTGAGCAGCACCAAGGAAAACCTAAGTAACGCCATGAGCAGAATTAACGATGTTAATGTTGCAGAGGAAGCTACTCAATACGCCAGGTACCAAATTCTTGTGCAGAGCGGGACATCGATGCTTTCACAGGCAAACGCCATGCCAAAAACTGTTCTTCAGTTGTTGGCATAATCGTATCAATCACCACATCTGCAACAACACCGATTAACGACATGAAAGAATGCATAGACACGATTCTAAAAAAAGCAGACGATTGCTACGTCAACAAGGACTATCTTGGCGCTGCGAAAAACATTGAGGAGGCAGTTGCCGCGAATTCAGAGAATGCAGAACTTTGGGCGACCTGGGGGAATGTCGAATTTCAGTCCGGAAACCAATCTACTGCAATTGATAAATATCGTGAAGCATGTAGGCTAGCTCCACAATCGCCTCAATATTGGACCTATTTGGCGATTGCTCTCCTTCAAGATGGCAATGTTGAGGAATTTGAATCCTCACTCGAGACTGCCCTGAATATCGACCCATATCATGCAGACTCACTGAAGCTCCTTGGTGATCTTTGTTTTCAAAACAACAAGAAAGCAGAAGCGGCTCACTCATATTATAGGATTCTCCTAAAAAACCCGGAAAATATTGAGGTTTTGATGCGTCTGGGATGCTGCCTTTATGAGTGCGGAGAAGTCGAAGTCGCTAAGGAATGTTACGAGCGTATCTTGAAGATGGATCCAAAAAACGACATGGCATTGGACAACTTAAGCACTTGCGGCAGCAAACTCAAACAGGAGGCAGGCCACGCGAGCATAGAAGAAAAAAACGAGTCTCGGGAAAACGAACTGCATGACCTTCTGGATGATGCTGAATTTTTCAACAGCGCGGGAAACCCCGACTCCACCGCTGAAACATTGGAACAAGCTGTAAATCTAGCTCCAAACGACGCCATAATTGTTTCTGCCTTGGGGAGCGTCTACTTCAAACTTGGAAAATATGAAAAAGCTAGGGAGATGTTCCGAAAGGAAATCGAACTCAATCCCAGGGATGCAGATGCATACACACGGCTGGCGATGACCGCTTTGTTTTGCGAGAGAGTTGACGAGTTCGAGTCCGCAATCGGAATTGCAGTGGAAATCAATCCGAACCATATGGAGGCGCTCCGTTTTTTGGGCAAAATCAACCTGCAAACAGGCAGACACCTTGATGCAGCCAAGATTTTCGCCAAACTCATTGAGTTGAGCCCCAAATTCCCGGAGTTCTATCTCGCGTTGGGATATGCATTTCATGAAGGCGGCGAAAAGGAGACAGCAAAGGATGTATTTGAACGTGTGCTTGAATTTGATCCTGAAAACGAATGCGCCATCAACAACTTAAGGTATCTTTCCAATCCCGACGGCGAAACTGTGCTTTCCCACACAATTTCAAACGAGGAAGAAGTCGTTAAGTGTGACAACTTGGCTGAACAACTGGTTGATTTTGAATTCGCCTACTGGGACAAGGAGAAAAATGAGGCTAAATCAATTTTAAATAAAATATTTGAAACGACACCCAAGAACTATGAGGTCATCACGGCGTTAAGCACGTTGTTCTTTCAGTTGTGCGAGTTCGAAACTGCAAAGGATCTCATAATAAAAGCCATAGAGCTGGATGAGGCAGCTCCTGAGGGCTGGACCCAGCTTGCTCTTTGCGAATTGAACCTCAAGAATCTTCCGGCCTCAATCGAGGCGATAGACCGATCATTGGAGAGGCACCCCAGCCCTGAAGCAAGGAAACTGAAGGGGAAAATACTTTACCTTGCTGAAGACAACGAACAGGCCCTCGCGGTATTTGAACACCTGCTAAAGGATGACCCTAAAGACTTGTACCTGATGCAATGCGCAGCAATCTGCCGCCACAAACTGGGTAACGCAGACTCAGCCCAAAAAATGTACGAGCGCATCCTGGAACTCGATCCGGATAACGAAATTGCGAAAGATAATATCAACGCCATCAATGCCGCCAAACCGGATCAACTTGAAGATCAAGATGAACTCTCGGATTTGGCATCAATTTTAGACAGGGCCGACAAGCACTACCAGGACGGGAATCTTCATGCAGCCATCAGTGAAATTGAGACCACCCTGAACAGCGCTGGGGATAATTCCACACTGTACGCAACGTTGGGTAGCCTTGAATTTCAGGCAGCTCAATTTGACAAATCAGTGGAGCATTTGCGCAAAGCGGTGATGATGGATGAAGATTCCGCTGACTTCCCGACTCGACTGGCGTTGGCAGAGCACAAGACAGACAACACTCAGGCGTTTATTGAAAACCTTAATCTTGCGTTAAAGCGTGATCCAACCCATGTGCCCGCGCTAAAGCTGCGAGGCGATTACAACCTGAACGCTTACGATTACATAAACGCAGCAAAAGATTACGTCAGCATTGTTAAAATTGAACCCGAAAATGTTGAAGTGATTTTGGCATTGGGGGTTTGCTTTTACAAAACAAACGACATGGACGCTGCCATGGCATCATACGAACGGGCTCTGGCCATCGAACCTAACAATAGCCTGGCCAAAGAAAATCTGGCTGCGATCCGACAAAAAGCGAAACACCTTTGAGATTCCGGATTACCGGATCACTCTTGCTCCGCCGCCTGCCATTATCTTCTCAACTTCTGACAAGGTGGCCATCGATGTGTCCCCGGGTGTCGTCATCGCCAAGGCACCATGCGCAGCCCCATAGTTGACCGCCTTTTCAGGGTCTCCGGTTGTTATCAGGCCGTAAATCAACCCCGATGCAAAACTGTCCCCTCCCCCAACACGATCAAATATTTCCAAGTCAGTGAGATAAGCGGATTCAAAAAACTGGCCGTCCGCCCAGCAAATGGCACCCCAATCGTTTACCGTCGCGGTCTTTACGGTCCGGAGCGTGGTCGCGGTGGCTTTGAGATTCGGGTACTCCAGAACAACTGCGTTTATCATCGCTTTGAATTTCCCGACATCAATTGACGAAATATCGTCGTCCAACCCTTCCACTTCAAAACCGAGGCAAGCGGTGAAATCCTCCTCGTTGCCAATCATGACATCCACGTTCTTTACGATTTCGCGATTCACCTCCTGGGCTTTCTCCCTGCCGCCGATACTCCTCCAGAGCGAAGGCCGATAATTCAGGTCGTACGAGACGATCGTGCCATGCTTTCTGGCTGTCTGAACCGCCTTGATTACTGTTTCCGCAGTGGATCCTGAGAGTGCCGCAAAAATTCCACCGGTATGAAACCACCGCACGCCCTGCTTCCCGAACAGGTCCTCCCAGTCAAAATCGTCCGGCCTGATTTGTGACGCCGCAGTCAACCCCCGATCCGGCACTCCCAGTGCCCCGCGTATGCCAAAGCCGCGCTCGGTGAAATTCAGCCCGTTTCGGACCGTTCTGCCAATTCCATCGTACGGCATCCATTTGACCAGTGCGACATCCACCCCGCCCTGCAGGATGAAATCCTCTATCAGGCGTCCAATCTCATTGTCAGCGAAAGCCGTAACCACTCCGGTGCGCATTCCGAAACAACGCCTCAAGCCACGGGCGACGTTATACTCTCCACCGCCCTCCCATGCTTCAAACCGGCGCGCGGTTCGAATCCGGGAATCTCCTGGATCCATCCGAAGCATGATCTCGCCCATTGAAACCTGATCGTATTTGCAGGAGTCCGCTTTTTTTATCTGGATAAACGCCATATTAAAAACACCAAAAGGCGCGGGAGGATTCCTGAATCACTCACTCGCAGTCAATCCACAATTGAATCATCCATCGAAAATACCCGCCTGCCGGCAAGCATCAGCATTTTGACGGGGCCCCTGTGGTGGAGAATCATCTCCGGCACTTGGGACAGAGTCCCGTCGAGCGGAATCATTGCCATATCGGCCTTGAACCCATCCCTAATTTGGCCGATTTCATTCCCCAGTCGCATTGCTTTTGCGCCGTTGGTCGTTGCCATCTGGAGTATGTCCTCGTATTCCACGCTTGGCTGACGTCGGCTGAACTCCTGCATTTCGGCGAACATATCGAGGGCAGCAGCGTTCCTGCCGCCTCCGATACTGGCCAGGCTATCCGTGCCCAAACAGATGTTAAGCCCGGCCTTGGCCAAGCGGTCGTAATCGAAACCGCCGTGACCAAACCAAGCGCAGCTTCTCGGGCAATGCACCACATCCGCGTCCGCCTTCCGCAGCAACTCAACATCCGCTTCTGTGAGCCTGTTGGCATGAACCACCAAAGTCTTCTTCGCAAACCCTCCCGACTTGGCCAAGTGCTGAACGGGGGTTCCCATTCCACAATCATCCATCAACCGGCCCAAGGCTTCCATTGTCTCATACAGCGAGCCCGTCCCGTCAGTGAACATCTCCCACTCGTCATCCGACTCAGCCAAGTGAATCGTCGTGGAGAGCGAGTGTTCATCGGCAAGCATCGCAAGCACGTTCAACGCTTCTGGCGTCACGGTATACGGAGCGTGTGCCGACAAGCCGGCGTTCAAGGCAAGGGGTGCGTTCGCCGTCAATTCCCGCTTGGCCAAGTCTACCAATGCGGAGACATCCTCGGGATGATAGCCAATCAGTTCGGTGAACGGACAAACCTGAAGCGGGGTTTCGGGCGCCATGCGCTCATACAATCCGGGCAGGGACTCGATGTTCACCACCGTACCGCAACCGGTGCGCAGCAGCATGTCCGCTCCCGCCTGCCAAGCCGCTTCATGATCGTCATGCGTTAACGATCGCTTGATCGAAACCATTTGGCCTAGCCAATCGGCAAACGAACCGTCACAGGACAATTCGCCGGCCAGCCCGGAATACTCCAGGTGGCAATGAGCGTTTACGAATGCCGGGAAAATGATGGATTCCCCGATATCCACCACAGGCTCGCCGTCATCAGGAGGCAGCTCGCGGCAACCTCCAACATCCGTGATCCGGTCGCCGCGAACCCGGACAGCCGCATCGCCAATGACGCGCCCCCTGCCCGCCCAAATCGCCCGTGACCGAAGTATCATTCAAAGAACCCCGTTGTGGGGAACTGTTCGAAAAACAGTTACTTACGCGTCGGTCAACTGCCTCGCCCGCTTGGCTTTTGCAGCCCCGGCGTGGTGGCGCGTAATGATTTTATTGTGACGTTTCCGCAGTTGTTGCTGAATTTTCTTGGTTACCAAATCGATCGCCGCGTAAAGATCGTTCTCATGATCCTCAGCGAATATGTCCGCCCCCTTGAAATAAACATGCATGGTGCATTTGAATTTGTTCTCTGGCAGGCCGACATGATCCCGCTCCAGGTTCACCCGGGCCTCAAGTGCCCTTTGATTCATATGCTCGAGCTTGTGAATGCAGGTGCCAACGTGCTCTTTGATCGCTTCGGTCAGTTCAACATTGTGGGAATCAAGAATCAGCTCCATCGAGTTGAATCGTGCTCCAGTCAGGCGTTTTTTGCGAGAAAAAAATGAGAGCAACATGGCACATTCCGTGCCAAGATTGCTGGCCTTCGCGCCCCCTTGTCACTTTTTCTTTTCCGCCGGTTTCGGTGCCGGCTTAATCTCCATCACGATCGGCGGGGAAATCGATTGAAACGTCACGTCCTTCTTTTTGTCCGTTTTCGTTCCACCCAAGGGCGGAAACTGGTATTTGCCCTTGATCGTCGCTGCCAGTTGAAACGTGTGCAGGCCGACCGGGACCTTGAACTTGGCCAAGTCGATCTCCAATGAAGCCTCGGTCTGATCCTTGTTCACTGCCAGCCCTGGGAATTTCTGCAACTGTGAGATGCCATAAACCTTGAAGGTGACCTTTTCGTTGTATTCACCGGTTCGCATGAACTTGAGCGGGATGTTCAACTTGCCGTTGGCCAAGCCGGTGAACGGATCATCTCCCACGGCTCTCACCTGTATCGGCTCGGTATCGTCCACGTTCACGGACAACGCGCTCCCCTTGGCCAAGCGCGAGAAAACCGGTTCCTTGTCATAATCCCCGACCCGGTGACGCGTGGCTGTTGGGCGCGCCACCTGCGCCACCTCCCTGTCACCAATCGTGGCTTTCCCGACAAACCGGATGTTGCCGCTGAACGAGACTGGCGGATCGACCGCCGTCAGGTAGGCTGTCGCAGACTTTTGCCCGGCCTTGATTTCGCAAGGATGCAGCTTCACTCCCTCGGGCAGCCCCTCAACAGAAATACGGATTGCCCCGTTAAAGTTCCCCTCACGCAGGGCGATCATTTGGACGGGCAGCGTCGTGCCTTTGCGGAGGTGCGTCACCATGAGTTCGATCGCCTTGCCACTGCCCAAGGCGGACGGGACAGTCCGCGGATGGGTCAATAACCGGAAACCCGGATGCTCGCGGTTCAATGCCACCACATAACCGCGGCCCGGGTCATCCGCTGCCTGGTTGAACAAGTCGCGAGCGATCACACGGCAATACCCGTCACTCTTCGCCTGAAACCGCCACGACACATCGCGGTTGGCGACGTTGAACGCGCGACCACCCGGGTTGTCTTTTATTTCGTAAAACTCCTTGGCCGATCCCGGCGACTCTTTGCCATCTTTCGCCACGGCAATCAGTTGCGCGGTGACGTAGGGATTCGTTTTGTTTCCCAGTCGCTGCGAGAAAACATCCAGCCAATAGACCTCATCCTTCCTGATTGGAAACCGGAAACAATCCACATCACGAGCCGGAAAAAAGCGTCCCACGACCAGGCCGGGGGACGGTATTTCCTGCGCGCGGTCCGCCGTTTCATTATCGCCTTGCTCCATCACCAGTGACTTGCCTTCACAAAGGCCAACGAAAAACGGGTTGCTCGCCATCTTCCCCTTGGCCAAGCGGAAGACTCCGCCGTCAAGGGCGGCGGTGGCTGGAGGAAGCAATACGCCCCCGGGACGATCCCCATGAATCAGTTCGCTGATCTTAACGGTCAACTGCTCAAGTGAAACACCGTCGGCTGCCTTAAGGCCGGAGGGTTTCGATCCAGGCAGTTTTCGCCCGTAGAGCGTCAACTCTGAACCGGTGAAACTGGACACAACCGGCGGCGAGACAAAATCGACGTGCGGGCCGTCGCTGTTCTCGAGTCGGAAGTAATGTTCGGTACCACCGCCGTAGGTTGCGTCGTGGATCTGAATCAGGCAGTCACCATCCGCCGCCGCGGTGTAGTCGATCAGGCCGGCATCATTCCCCCGAGCCAAGCGCTGCCCGGCGCTGTCCCGAAGCAGCACAATCGGATTCAACCGCGAATCGAGTGCCGCTGCCGAAACCCTCAGCAACAGGCGCTGCCCTTTCCTTGCCGCCACCTTGAACCACACAGACTCCCTGCTCACGGCGGTGCCGTTGATGGCGAAGTTTTCGCCAAGCGCAGCGGCCGTTTCACGGGTCGTGTTACCGGTGGGACTCCGGACTTCCGCCAGCGAACTGACGATAAAAGGCCGCGGATTGCTCAACCCAAGCGCCCCGGCAAATCTTGCCTCATAAACCCCGGTCGGAACGTCCGCGGCGACGCGCACCTTGAACCTGCGTTCGCCGGCGTTGATCACCCCCGCCAATATTCCGGGATGCGAAAACCGCAGCCCCGTTGCCCCATCGAGATCCGCACCGTGAACTTGTACCTCAGCTTCACCGCCGACCTGACAACCCATCGGGAAGATCGCCGTTATGCGCGCGGTCGGCAGTTGGCCAAGCGCTTGGCCAAGCGCTACAAAACAAAAAGCAACTAACGTCGCCCGCCTGTGTTGCCGGTTAAGAATCATCAGCAGAATGACGCCTGGCCAAGCGAGGCCATTCAACGCGAACGCGGATCAATGGTTGAAGAGGAACTCCTTGGTGTTGGCCAAGGCCCAAAGGATATCCTCGTAACGTTCCTTGGTTTTATCCGCAGGCTTGCCCTCCTTGTCGACCGCCTCGCGTGCCAAATAGGCAAGCGCAACGTCGGCCTCCTCGTCGCGGGGCAGCCTCGCGAAAGCCTGATAGTACAGGCTGTTGATTTTCGCCACATGATCCCGGCCCTTGTCGGTGGCAAGGCGGGCGGCTCGGCCGTCCTTGCGCGCCAGTTGCTCGTGGATATTCTTCGCGTTAAACAGGTGCAGGCTTTGAGCCAGGCTGGCCTCCTGCGAGCGCTCGCACTCGCAGGCGCTTGACGAATCCGGCCGCCCAAACACGCTCAGGAAATAATTGGAGCTGTTGTAACTGTTGTCCGGAAGGCAGACCGCGCGTGTGCCGACCGGCAAACCGCCGAAGTTGCTCCTGGACAGGATGAGATCGTTCAACGAGTCGTACAGCACCTCCGCCGTGAGCCGCTTGGGCTGGAAGCGAGAAAAGTAATGCTTGTCCTTTGCGTTGTGCGAGTTCGGGACGGAGCTGAGTTGATACGTGGTTGACGAGGCGATGACCCGCACCAACGCCTTCAAGTCGTAGCCGGTTTTTTCAAAATGATCCGCCAACGCATCCAGCAGCCCGGGATGGGTCGCGGGATTGGTGGAGCGGAAGTCATCCTCGGGATCGACCAGGCCACGCCCGAAGAAATGCTTCCAGTAACGGTTCACCAGAGTCTTGGAAAATAACCGGCTGGAGTCTTCACGCATCCAATCGACCAGGTGATGGCGGGGGTCGTCAACTGGCGCGATTTTCATTTCACCACTGCCCAGTCCGGCCGGCTTTACCGGCTTGTTGGTCTTCTTGTTGGTGACCTGTGCCAAGCCGGCCCGGTGAAACACGATCTCCTCGCCCGGGCGACCGGAGGGAGCCTTGCTCACGCGCGAGAAAAACGCCATGAACTGGTAATAATCGTTCTGCGACCATTTTTCGAATGGATGATGATGGCACTGCGCGCACTGCAACCGCGTTCCGAGGAACAATTGCGCCGTGTCCTCCATCTGCGCCTGCTGTGAATTGACCTGCTTGAACCAGGCAGACGCCGGGCTTTGGTCGATCCCGCCGGAGGCCGCCACGATCTCGCGCACAAACCGGTCGTACGGCTTATTGTTGTACAGGCTCTCCTTGATCCAGTCGTAAAAGGCCAGTGTAGTGCGAAGTTGCGCCCCATTGGCTCGTTTGTTGCGCAGCAGCGCCGACCATTTGTTTGCAAAATATTCCGCGTATTCCTCACTCCGGAGCAACTGCTCAACGAGTCGCTGCCGTTTGTCCGGCGCCGGGTCGTCAAGAAATGCCTTCGCCTCTGCAACCGTTGGCAGTCGTCCGGCAATATCAATTGTCACGCGGCGGAGATAGGTTGAATCCCCCGCCACCTCCGACGGCGGCATGCCGACTTTTTTCCATCTCGCAAAAATGAAACGGTCAACGAAGTTCCTCTCCTCGGGGAGAATCTCGATCGGGGCACCCAGCGGAATCGACGCGCGATACACAGTCGCCTTGTCTTGATACCGAATCATGACCGCGATCTCGCCCGGCTTGTTTCCGGCGGTGACCAGGCCGGTGTTGTCCGCCTCGGCATACTCCCGGTCGTTCGCCTCGAAGACTGCGGAGCGGGTGATGTCATCGACCGACCCATCAGTCATCCTCGCGAGAACGACGAGCTGCTGATGGGCCTCCGGTTGCATGATCCGCTCGGGCGGATGCACCTCGATGGCCTCCAGCTTGGGATCGTCCGGACTGCCGTACGGCATGCCCTGGCGTATCCACTTAACAATCGCCTTGTAGTCAAAGGAACCGGGATCGATCCTTGAGCCGCCACCGTGCGGCAGTTGGCCGGAGGCTTTCAACAACAGCAGGCTGCGTTCGGGCGCAGCCGGGAAGATGCGGCGCCCGCGTGCCTCCCGCAGGAGATATTCGTAGTCCTCCGTCGGCTCAAACCCAAGGAGCGAGAGCCGGAAGCCGTTTTGGCCCCCCGATTTTCCGTGGCACCCACCGGCATTGCAGCCATGTTTTGTAAACAGCGGGACAATTGAGTTCGTGAAATTGACCGGCTTTTCGGTTGAAATCGCCGTCACTTCGAACGGGATGGCAGCGGTCTCGCCAGTCTCGATGCGGGCAGTGATGACGCCCTGTCCGTTAACCAACGGCTCCACCAATCCGCTCGTGATTCGCACCAACCCGGCGGGCTCGGCAGTCAAGACTGCTTGCCGGGTTTGATCGACCACCACGCCATCGCCGACCGACTGCGTGACAAGCAACTGCTGGCGTGCATCCGCACCCTTGAGCGTGACTTGGTTCAGGCTGACGCCTCCCCAACCGGGTCTCGATACTGCGAGTTCGGCGTGCGCCGATTGGATTCCTAAAAACCCAAGCGCCAACATCCCCGCAACCCTCCTTGAAAACGCTGTCAAATCAACAGCCATCGGTTTCGGGAAACATCGACCAAATCAAGACGGATGCAAGCCGAAAAATAATGCGGGAGGGACAAGTTGCACCTTGCCCCATTTCAAAGCACTTTTGGGACGAGGTGGAACTCGCCCCTCCCCCCGAAATGCCGCTTGGCCAAGCAGCCGTCAGTGGAGGATGAGAAGGTCGCTTGGCCGCTGTACCAGTTCGGCATCGAGGTCGAGGTAAAAGTCGAGTCGGCGGTTGGCCTCCGCCTCGTCGATCTCCTTGGCCATCAGCAGGTAAGCCGCGTAATGATTCCCCTCCGACTCGACCAAGTCGGCGTAAAACTTGGCCAAGGGCGCATCCAAGGCCAAGAGCGCGCCGGCGAGTAGCTGGAATTTCTCACAACTTCGGCCCTCGATCATCGCCGCGCAGAGCAAGTGGTCGATGACCTGCTCGTTGCGCCCCTTGCGAACCGTGTTCATAATCCCGGATATCCACGGGCTGGAGATCGCTTGTTCGAATGGTATCTCCCTGTCGCCGAGCAATTTAAGAACCAAATTAAAGTGCTCCAGCTCCTCGATGGCGATGGCTGTGAGATCCTCGATCCGGCCGGCGAGTTGCTGATAACGCTGCAGCGACAAGGCCGACTTGGCCGCTTTTCGCTCCAAATGAGCGTGGTCCACGAGGACGGAATCCACATTGGCGATCACCTTGGGAAGCCAGGATTCAGGCGGTTTGGCTCGGAGCATCAACATCGTTGCGGCGCGGCATCGTAATCAACAAACCGGCTTTTGTCCCTTTTTAAGCATCCCCATGCTTGACAGTCAGCCGGTTGCTGTTACGTTTTCCGCCCTTTTTCCGGGTGCGGAGGGGAGAAAAACCACAAACTCGAGCACGTTTCCCGGATTGACACAGTATCCTTCCCATTTTTGGGTGGATTTTTTTAGATGAAGCAGACATTTCAACCTTCGAATATCAAGCGCAAGCGCCGGCACGGTTTCCGCGCACGCATGGCCACCAAGGCAGGTCGCAAGATTCTCGCCGGTCGCCGCGCCCGTGGCCGCGCCCGACTCACCCCCGCCTGACGCCCTTTCCGTCACATATGACGGCCTCCGGCCAACACGCGCGATTCCCCAAATCCAGCCGAATCCAAGCCAGCGCGGATTTCCGGGCGACCCGGGAACGCGGCAACCGCTTGGCCAAGGGCTGTATGTTGGCCAACTGGCAAAGTCTCCCGGAGGGTGACTCGTCGCGACTTGGTGTCATCACCAGCCGACGCATCGGGAAGGCATACGTTCGCAACCGCGCACGGCGGCTGATGCGGGAATGTTTCCGCCTCCACCAACACCAGTTGATCCAGCCGGTCGAATTGGTGCTGGTCGCCCGCCGCTCGATTGCCGGCAGAAGATTCCACTCGGTGGAACGTCATTTCCTCGCGTTGCTCAAGAAATCAGGACTGTTGCCGGAGAGTGCGGCACCGGTGTACCCCGCCACGCCGTAGCATGAACCCGCTTCAACATTTCCTCGTGCTGCTGATCCGGTCATACCAACTGGCTCTCTCGCCGCTGAAGAACGGCCTATTCGGACCGGGTGGCTCATGTCGATATACCCCCACTTGCTCGGAGTTTGCGCTCGAAGCGGTGCGGACGCACGGGGCACTCCGCGGCGTGTGGCTCGGGCTGCGGCGCTTGCTGCAATGCCACCCTTGGGGCAACTGCGGGCATGATCCCGTCCCGGCCAAGCGGGTTCGTTAATTTCATTTCATGGATCGCACTGCCATCATCGTTGTCACCATCTGCGTGATCCTCCTGTTCACTTGGCCAGCGCTGCTTGAGAAAATCTCCCCCACTCCGCCGCGCCCCCCGCAGCCAACTAACGCACCCCCGGCCCAGGTCACCGGCCAAACCAACGCCCCGACGGCGGCGCCGCTTGGCCAAGCGCAGCCCGCGCAACTGCCGGGCGCGGCCACAACGCGTCCGCCGGTTGTTCCGGAGACGGAACTGTTCGAGAGCATCGAGACGGACGATGTTGTTTACACCTTTTCCAACGCGGGCGGCCTTAAAACCGTGGCGTTTACCGGGCACAAGGCCAAGCCGTGCAACGGCAACGGTGCCAGCAACCCCGAGGTGATCCAGCTGAACCGAGGCGTGGATCTGCCGCTGTTCGCGCTCGACGGCGTGGATGACACGGCGTTTGCCGTGACCCCCGGCCGGGACCGTCTCGCGATGGTGTCCACAAACCAAGCCGGCATCCGGATCACGAAGGAATTCAGCGCCGGGACCAACTACCTGCTGCACACCACAATCACCCTGGCCAACACGAAAAAGGAGCCGGTCACGCTCAATCAGCGAAGACTGATGCTCGGCACTGCCATGCCGCTCCAGCCGGGGGGATATCCCGTCTGGGGGGCGCAATGGCACAACGGCGAAGAGATGCAGGACATCGATGAAGGCTGGTTTGCCAACCGCACGCTGGGCTGTTTCCCGGGGACGCCCCGCCCCGATTTCCTGTCGCTTGGCCAAGCGGTGAAATGGGTCGGCATTCACAACCGCTTTTTTGCGATGACCACCATGCCGATGGAAGGGGCTGACGGAGGGCAGGTTTACTCACGCAAGACCACGCCCCGCCTGCTCAACGAACCGCAGGAAGAAGGCGAGCAGTACCTCCACCACACCGGTGTCCTGGCCAGCCTGCAATACGAGGCCAAAATCCTGCAGGCCGGTGAGAGCGTCGTCCAGCAATTCACCACCTACGCCGGCCCGAAGGAGTTCCGCACCCTCGAGGCCCATGCGCAAACCTACCAGAACGGCATCGACTCGATCATGGGGTTTGACACGCCGGTGTTCGGCTTCTTTGCCAAGCTGCTGCTGCGCTCCATGAACGGGCTGCACGGCTTCGGGCTGGGCTACGCGATGTGCATTATCGTGATTACGATCATCATCAAGATCCTGTTTTGGCCGCTCACCAAGGCGAGCACGGTCTCGATGAAACGTATGGCCGCCTACCAGCCTCAGATGGCGGAGATTCGCGAGAAGTACAAGGAAGACCCGCAGAAGCTGAACAAGCGGATGATGGAGTTCATGCGCGAGCACAAGATCAACCCGATGGGCGGCTGCCTGCCGATCTTGATCCAGATCCCGGTGTTCTTCGGGTTCTTCACCATGCTGCGCAGTGCGGTCGAGTTGCGCGGCGCGCAGTTCCTGTGGGCCTGCGACCTGTCGCAAACGGACACGATTGCGAAAATACCATTTCCATTGATTGGGGAGTTTCCGATCAACCCGCTTCCGTTGATCATGGGAGTGACCATGCTGTTGCAGGCGCGAATGACCCCGGTCTCCCCCACCGCCGACCCGACGCAGCAAAAGATCATGAAGTACATGCCGCTCATGTTCATCGTGATCCTGTACAACTTTTCCGCCGGCCTGACCCTCTACTGGACAGTGCAGAACATGCTCAGCATCCTGCAAACCAAGCTCACGAAAAACATCGTGGTTGAGGCCCCGGTAAAAATCTCCGACTCCCCCCTGGCCAAGCAGCCCAGGGGCAAGTCCAAGAAAAAGAAGAAATCCAAACCGAAATCATGACCCGTTCCGCACAAGACCCCAAGGCATTGCTCGAGTCCATCCTGAACAACCTCGGCTTCGAGATCACTATCGAGGAAAAAGAGAAGGACGGCAGCAAGGTGCTCGACCTGCAGGCACCCGACGATTCCGGGCGGCTCATCGGCCGCAAGGGCCAGACGCTGTTCGACCTGCAGTACATTCTCAACCGCTTGTTGTTTCAGAAAGACGAGAACGCGGAGAAGGTGCAAATCGACGTCGCCGGCTACCGCTTTGATGAGCAGGACAAGCTGGCCGACAAGGCCAAGAAGGCCGCCGAGCAGGTTCGCCGCTGGGGCGACATCGTCGAGCTAGAGCCGATGAACTCCTACGACCGCCGCATCATCCACAACGCCCTGAAGGACGACCCGGACATCGAGACCCATAGCGTCGAGGTGGATGGCACCCATGACAAGGCCATCATCCTGCGGCCCAAAAACTAGCCGCCCCGAGCTTGTCATTGCCCTTTGCCCGGCAAGCTCCTAACCTCCGCCCACACTGCGCGGCGGCCAAGCGCTTGGCCAAGCGCACCGACCGGAACCATGGAAGCAGCCAAACACGACGTGGAACGCAAAACCGTCGAGCAACGCCACCAGATGAGTGATCTCGAGCGGCTGCGGCACTCGTGCGCTCACGTGCTCGCCACCGCCGTGTTGCGCCTCTGGCCCGAGGCCAAGCTCGACATCGGCCCCCCGACCGCCGAGGGGTTTTACTACGACTTCGACCTCGAGCATCGCTTCTCACCGGAAGATTTCGAAGCCATCGAGGCCGAGATGAAAAAGGTGGTGAAGGAAAACCAGACCTTCGAGCGCTCCATCAAGACCCGCGACGAGGCCAAGGCGCATTATGAAAAGCTCGGTCAGCCATACAAAGCCGAGCGTGTCGATGACATCCCCGAGGGCGAGGAAATCTCGTTCTACCAAAACGGCGAATTCATCGACCTTTGCGCCGGGCCGCACGTCATGCGCACCGGCAATATCAAGGCGTACAAATTGTTGCGGGTCGCGGCGGCCTACTATCGCGGAAACGAAAAGAACCCGCAGCTGCAGCGCATCTATGGCACGGCGTTCAAGAATAAAACCCAGCTCAACGAATGGCTCGAGGCGCAGGAGGAGGCGCGCAAGCGCGACCACCGCAAGATCGGCCGCGAGATGCAGTTGTTCGCGTTCGACGACGACGTCGGCCCCGGCCTGCCGCTTTGGCTGCCCAACGGCACGGTGCTGATCGAGGAACTGGAGAAACTGGCCAAGGAGACGGAATTCCAGGCCGGCTACGAGCGGGTCCGCACGCCGCACCTGGCCCGCGAAAACATGTACAAAACCTCCGGCCACCTCCCGTACTACGCCGAGAGCATGTTCCCGCCGATGGAACTCAAGGAGGACGACCCGGCCAAGCCGACCGACCGCATCTACCTCAAGGCGATGAACTGCCCGCATCACCACAAGATTTTCTCGGCCGTGCCCCGCAGTTACCGTGAACTGCCGCTGCGACTTGCTGAATACGGCACCTGTTACCGTTACGAGCGTTCCGGCGAGTTGATGGGCCTCATGCGCGTGCGCTCGATGCAGATGAACGACGCGCACATCTACTGCACGCCGCAGCAGTTCGCCGACGAGTTTCGCGCCGTCAACGAGATGTACCTGAAATATTTCAAAATCTTCGGGTTCGAGAAATTCAGCATGCGTTTCAGCACGCACAGCGCCGAGCGGCTTGGCGACAAATACGTCGGCGAACCGGAACTGTGGAACCAGACCGAGGAGATGGTCCGGCGGGTGTTGGTCGAGTCCGGCATCGACTTCGAGGAAGTCCCGGATGAGGCCGCCTTTTACGGCCCGAAAATCGACGTGCAGGTCTACAGCATCTCCGGCCGGGAATTCACCATCGCCACCAACCAGGTGGATTTCGCCGTGCCGAAGCGATTCGGCCTCGAGTTCAAGACCCGCGACAACACCACCGAGGTGCCACTCTGCATCCACCGCGCCCCGCTGGGCACGCACGAGCGGTTCATCGGATTCCTGATCGAGCGTTACGCCGGCAACTTCCCGCTTTGGCTCGCACCGGAACAGGTGCGCCTGTTGCCGTTCGGCGACGAGCAGGCGGACTGTGCCAAGAGCGTCGCCGCCGAACTGCGAACGCACGGCGTCCGTGTGAAACTCGACACGACATCTGACAAGATCGGCGCCCGTATCCGCCGCGCCGAGACCGACAAGGTGCACACCATTTTGCTCGTTGGCCAACGCGAGCAGGAAGCCGGCAAACTCGCCGTGCGCGAACACGGCCGGGGCGACCTCGGGGCCAAGCCAAGGGACGAAGTGATCGCCGGCCTGCTCAACAAAATCAAAACCCGTGAAGGCTGAGCGCGCTTGGCCAAGCGCCGATGAATAAAACCGACTGAAATGAAAGTACTTGTCTGCGACCCCATATCCCAGACCGGGATCGACTTCCTGAAGCAACAGGACGGTCTCGAGACGGTGGTGCTCGACCGCCGGCACTCGGAGGAGGAACTGCTGCCGCTCGTTGCCGACGCGGCGGCCATGGCGGTTCGCTCCGAGACCAAGGTCACCAAGGCCGTGTTCGAGGCCGCGCCGGGAATGAAAATCGTCGGCCGCGCCGGGGTCGGCGTGGACAACATCGATATTGAGGCCGCCACCCAGAACGGCGTGATCGTGATGAACACCCCGGGCGGCAACACGATCGCCACCTGTGAACTGACCTTCTCCATGATGATGGCGCTCGCGCGCAACATCCCGCAGGCCCACGGGTCGATGGCCGGCGGCGACTGGAATCGCAAGGCGTTCAAGGGCGTCGAGCTTTACGGCAAGACGCTCGGCGTGCTGGGCATGGGCCGGATCGGCGGCGAGGTGGCCCGACGCGCGGTGGCGTTCGGCATGCGCGTCTTGGCCTTCGACCCGTACATCACGCCGTCCCGTGCCAAGGCGCTGCAGGTGGAACTGTCCAGCCTGGACGATATTTATGCGGCCGCCGACTTCATCACGGTTCACATGCCGCTGACCGACGAGACGCGCGGCATGCTCAACAAGGGGACCTTCGCCAAGATGAAGCCAAGTGTGCGACTGCTTAACTGCGCGCGCGGCGGGATTGTCAGCGAGGCCGACTTGATCGAGGCGCTCCAAGCCGGCCAAATCGGCGGCGCGGCGCTGGACGTCTACGAGGCCGAACCATTGGCGAACGACTCGCCGCTGCGCCAATGCCCGAACCTCATCCTGACGCCCCACCTTGGCGCCAGCACGGTCGAGGCACAGGACAATGTCGGCCTCGAGGTGGCCCAGGGCATCGCCGACTATTTGCTGCACGGCAGCCTGATGAACTCGATCAACATGCCGAGCCTCGACGCATCGACCTCGGCCAAGGTACAGCCGTATCTGCGGCTGGGCGAGAGGATGGGCGTCTTGCTGGCGCGGCTTGGCCAAGCCGGCACCGAGCGGCTGGTCATCACGTACGGCGGCTTGGCCACGGAGTTGCCCGGCGACCCGATCGCCCGCGCGATCATCAAGGGATTCCTCGGTGCCGCCGAGGGCGAGGAGGTCAACCTCGTCAACGTCCGCTCCATGGCCAAGGAGCGCGGACTGGTTGTCGAGGAAACCAAGTCCAGCGAGCAGGTGGACTTCCGGGAATGGCTGCACATCCGGGCCTGGGCCGGCGACGAGAAGGTGTCGGTCGGCGGATCGTTTTTTGGCTTGGCGCAGCATCCGCGCATCGTCCGGCTCAACAGCCAGCCGGTCGAGATCGTCCCGGAAGGCATCCTGTTCATGATGACCAACAAGGACCGGCCCGGCATTGTGGGCCATCTGGGCACCGTGCTCGGGAAGCACGACGTCAACATCGCCAACATGAGCCTCGGCCGGGACCGCGAGGGCGGCCAGGCCCTGACCGCGCTGAACATCGACAGCGTGCCAAGCGCCGACTGCCTCGCCGAACTCGAGGCCGACCCCGACATCAGCCACATCCGCATCGTGCAGTTCTAGCCAAGCGCTCCTAGCCGACTCCCCCCCCTCCCTTTGCGGAGGATTAATGATTTGGAGCGGATATCCGTTCCGGCGAACAATACGGCGTTGGCAAAATCACCAACGGATTATTGTCCGAAAATCGGACCCGCAGAAAGTGCCCCAAGCCATCAAAACAGGAAAGAAACGCACAATTTAAGGGTTGCCACGAAGGCGGGACAGAGGCATGGTTCCCCAACAATGAAAGGCATAAACTCAATCATCGTGGCAGTCATAGCGCTCATCGGGGGGGCTGTGCTGGTTATCCTGCTCTCCAATGCAAATACGACCATCACCGAGCGAGACGCTACCATCACCCAAAATGAGGAGAAAATTAAAGGACTGGAAACCGAGAAGGCGACCCTCGAGACAGCCAAGTCGGACCTGACAAAAGAACTCAGCACAGCTAACACTTCACTGTCCGAGTTAAAAACCAGGTACGACAAGGAAGTCGCCGATCACGATTTAGAGATCGCATCCAACGTAAGGGTCATGCAAGAAATGCGTGAAACACTTAGTGCGAAAGACGAAAAAATCAGCGCCCTCAATGGCGAACTCCAAACCGCTCGAAACAAAAACCGGGACTACGACTCTCAAATCAAGAATCTCAACAGCCAAATGGCCACCAAGGACCAGGCCATCGAGGACATCAGTCGCCGCCTCGAGTCCGCCACCGAAGACCGTGATCACCTCCTGAGAGAACGGGACAAGCTCATCGCCGAAAAGGCTGAACTGGAGAAACAATTCCAGGACATTGTCGTCCTGCGGCAAAAAGTGCAGCAGTTGCAGGTTGAGTTAATGGCCTCGAAGAAACTCGAATGGCTCCGCCGCGGCTTTTACGGAGGGGCACGGCTGAAAGGCGGCGCCCGCCTCATGGGCATGAACCGGAAGCAAAAACGCCCGACCGATGCGAGTAGCGCCGATCTCAACGTGGAGGTCCGCCGGGATGGCACCGTGAAAATCGTCCCGATCGAGACCAATTCGCCCCCCAACGAGGCCACTCCATGAGCCTCCCCGGGGTTCTTCAAGACTCCCACAACCGCGTCATACGCGATCTGCGGATCAGCATCACGGATCGCTGCAACTTCAACTGCGTCTACTGCCTCCCTGAAACCGAGGGGGCCGGGAATTTTTTTAAGCCGACCGACACGGCAGCAGACGAGCCGGCACTCGTTTCGGGCAAGCTGCCGTACCCCAGGAAACCCCGGTCGCAAATCCTGTCCATCGAGGAGATCGCCCGGGTCGCCCACGTGGCGGCGTCGCTCGGCGTGAACAAGATCCGGATCACTGGCGGCGAACCGCTGCTGCGCCGGGGCGTCGAGTCGTTGATTTCGCAGATCGCCGCCATCGAGTCGATCCGCGACCTGTCGTTGACCACCAACGGGACACACTTTCCGCGCTTGGCCAAGCGCCTCAAGGAGGCCGGGCTTGGCCGGGTGACCCTCAGCCTCGACTCGCTCGACCGGGACAACTTCAGGAAGATCACCGGCCGCGACGGGCTGGCCGAGGTGCTCAAGTCGATCCGCTTGGCCAAGGCGCTTGGCCTCGCCCCGGTAAAGGTCAACGCCGTGATCATCCGCGGACTCAACGACCACGAGATCGTGCCGTTGGCCAGGTTTGCCGCGGACGAAAATGTCATCCTGCGGTTCATCGAGTTCATGCCGCTGGACTCCCGTCAGGTTTGGCGCAGGGAACACGTCGTCCCCGGCGCCGAGATCGCCGAGCGGATCCAGCCCGAGTTCCCGCTAACACCACTCCCTGCCAACAATCCATCCGAGACGTCCGCCCGCTGGTCGCTTGGCCAAGGGGGCGGTGAAATCGGGATCATCGCCCCGGTCACACAGCCGTTCTGCGGCAATTGCAACCGGCTCCGCCTCACGGCTGACGGCAAAATCCGCACCTGCCTGTTCAGTCTCCACGAGCACGACCTCAAACCGAGCCTGCGAGACCACCCCGGCAGCGATGAGGCGTTGGCGGCCCGGTTGCGGCAGATCGTCCCCAGCAAGGAACCGGGCCACCGGATCAGCGAGCCGGACTTTGAGCAGCCGGCACGCACGATGAGCCTCATCGGCGGGTAGCCGGCCAGAAAAAAGGAGGTGACCCGCCGGGGCGCAGCGGTTACCAATCCCGCAGCCGTGGACCTGACCTCGACGTACATACGGGCCGTCAAATCGCTCGAGCAGATCGACATCGCGGTTCTCGTCAACAACATCATCCTCGACGCGATCCAGCAGAAGGCCAGCGACATCCACATCGAGCCGTGGGAAAGCACGGTACCCATCCGGCTGCGAACATCCGGCATCCTGCGCGAACTCACCCACCTGCCGCACGAGTTCCTCGAGCGCATCGCCGGCCGCCTCAAGGTCATGGCGGACCTGGTCACCTACGAGACGGAGCTGCCCCAGGAAGGCCGCGCGCCGGCCAGCCCCGATTTTGGCAACGTGGAGTTGCGCGTCTCCATCTTCCCCACGGTGCGCGGGGAGAAAATCGTCGTCCGGTTGTTCGACCCGCAAAACCGCAGCTTCGACCTCGAGACGCTTGGTTTCGAGTCGGGCACAATTGAGAGTTTCAAGAAACTCATCCGCCAGCCGAGCGGACTGATCCTGCTGAACGGCCCGACCGGCTCGGGAAAAACCACCGCGATCTACTCCGCGCTGTGCCACCTGATTGACGCCCACGGCCCGACCATCAGCATCAGCACCGTGGAGGATCCGGTGGAGTTCAACCTGCCGATGATCAGCCAGTCGCAGATCAGCAACTCCCGCGGGTTCACCTATCCCAAGGCGCTTCGATCGCTCATGCGGCAAGATCCGGAGGCGATCATGATCGGCGAGATTCGCGACCCGGAAACCGCCGCCATCGCCGTGCAGGCCGGCCTCACCGGGCACATGGTCATCAGCACCATCCACAGCGACAGCACGGCCGGGGTTTACGCACGGCTCATCAACATGGAACTGGAGCCGTTCCTGCTGGCGTCCAGCATCACCGGGGTGCTTGGCCTGCGGCTGTTGCGAACGATCTGCCCGCGCTGCAAAACCGAGGACCAGCCCAACCCGGAGCATCTCAGCCTTCTGCCGGAGGCGTTTGTGAAGGAGACCACCTTTTACACCGGCTCCGGCTGTGAAGCCTGCTCCCAGACCGGTTATCTCGGCAGGGTGGCGGTGACCGAGTTGCTCAACTCAACCGAGCCACTCCGGGAGGGGGTCATTCAGAAGTTGCGGACGAGCAAGCTGCTCGACATCGCCATCGAGCACGGCATGACCACCTTGTGGCAGAACGCCGTGGCCAAGGTGCAGCGCGGAGTCACCAGCCTGGAGGAGGTGATCCGGGTGATCACCGTGAACCAGCTTTAGGCAGCCAAGCGCTTGGCCAAGCGCAAAATAGGCGTCCACCGCAGGGTGAACGCCTTGGGCGGTTGCCCGCAATTTACCGTTCCGCCTTGGCCAAGCGCTTGTTGCTGATGTCGTCGTACACCTCAAACTCCTCCGGGTGCAGGCTTTCCTCGGCACGGAACGAGATTTTCACCAGGTACCGTTTCTCCATGTCGATGAAGATGTCTTCATCCTCGTTGCGGAGCCGTTCCAGCACGGTTGAGTGCACGTTCACCCGGAGCTTGAAATCGGACTCATCCTCGCGGCGCTGCTTCAGCTTGTCCCTTTTCTTGATGATCTCACTGAGCCGGCGCTGAATCTCCACGCTCATGGTCAGCGGACTCTTGAGCTTGCCGCGGCCGCTGCAATGTTCGCAGTCCCCGTAGGCGGTGTCGCGAACACTCTCGGACTGGCGCTGGCGCGTCATCTCCATCAGGCCCAGGTCGGAGATTGGCAGGACGTGGGACTTGGCCTTGTCCTTCCGCAGGCCGTCCCGCACGCGATTGAACACCTCCCGCCGATCCCGCGACGATTTCATGTCGATGAAGTCCAGCACGATCAACCCCCCGATGTTGCGGAGCCGAAGCTGGCGGCAGACCTCCTCCGCCGCCTCGAGGTTGACCTGCAGCAGGGTCTTGTCCTTTTCCTTCTTGTTGTTGCCCTTGTAGCGATGACTGCCGGTGTTCACGTCGATCGCCACGAGTGCCTCCGTCTCGTCGATGATGATATACCCGCCGCTGGGCAGCATCACCTTGCGTGAGTAGGCCGTCTCGAGCTGGCGAGTGACCCCGAATCGGTCAAAAATCGGCTCCGAATAGGGATAGCGCTGCACCTTTTCGAGCGACCGCTTGGAGATGCGGCCGATGAGTTTCTTGACCCGCTCCGTTTCAGCCGCGTTGTCGACGACAATGCGCTCAACGTCTTCGGTTAAAAAATCGCGAACCGTGCGCTCGATCAGGTCCGGCTCCTCAAAGACACACGTGCCGGCTTTCTGGTTTTGAACCCTTTCGGTGATCCCCCGCCAAGTGTCGAGCAGGATGGCCAGGTCGCGGACGAAATATCCCTTGCGTTGATCCTGCCCTGCAGTGCGAATGATCACCCCCATCCCGTCGGGAATATCGAGTTCGCGGACGATTTTTTTCAGTCGCGTGCGTTCCTCGCGATTCTCGATTTTCCGGGAGACACCGGACTGCTCGGAGTTGGGCAGCAGGACCAGATAACGCCCCGGCAACAGGACGTTGGTGGTCACGCGCGGTCCCTTGGTCCCGATCGGCCCCTTGGTGACCTGCACCGTCAACTCCGTGCCGGAAGGGTATTTCTTCGGGATATCCTTGTTGGTGATCTTGGGCTTTTCCTTTGTGCGCCGGCCCCGGTCGACCACGTCGTAGGAGGAGTCCAGCGGGCTGGGAATGATGTCCCAATAATGCAAAAAAGCGTTTTTCTCGAACCCGATGTCCACGAAGGCCGCCTTGAGGCCGTCCTCGAGGTTCCGGATCCTGCCCTTGTAAACGCTCCCGACCATCCGCAGATCGTCGACACGCTCGATGGTCAGGTTCTCGAGCTGGCCCTTGACGGTCACCGCGACCCGCGTCTCGAGCGACTCGGCGTTGATGAGCACCTCCTTGTGGGTGTGCTTGATGGGGCGAAACACGCCCTTGACCTTGCTGACGAATTTCTTTGCACTGCGCTGAACCTTCTCCTTGACGGAGCCGGCCGGTTCGTCCGGCAGTTCCACCGGAGCAAACTCGGACTTATTCCGGTTGTGGCTCGGTGTCGATTCATCTTGTGCCGCGTTTTCGGCGTCCGCCGGCTCGTTGCTGAGCTGCCTCTGCGCCTTGGCCGACTCCAGGTCGGTATCCGGCGGCAATCCGTGCGCCTTGTTCTCGGCGCGCAGAATCTCGCTGCGATTCTGCCGCGTGTTGTAGATCTCGTCCTGTGTGGTCTGTATGGTTTCAACATTCGCACGCGCCTTGAGGCTGGTGCGATCCGGCCTGCGGTTCCGGCCGCCCGACGGCTTGAATGACATGCCGCGTTTTCTGCCGCGGCCAAATGCTTTTTTCTCTGCCATGATATTTTAGTATGTGTTTCTGTGTATTTGTATGTTTTGCAGGACGGCGATGGCGATCAGTGAGCTTAAGACGGATGATCCGCCGTAGCTCAACAGCGGCAACGGGATTCCCGTCACCGGCATCAATCTCAGGTGCATGCCGATGTTCACAAAGACGTGGCAAAAAATGAGGGTCACGACCCCCACCGCCAACAATTTGCCCAGGCGATCCCTCGCCAGGGCGGCCGTCTGCATCCCCTTCAGGAGGATGACGGTGTACAACGCCAGCACTGCCATGCTGCCCAAAAACCCTGTCTCCTCCGCGATCACGGAGAAGATGAAGTCGTTGTGGGCCACGCCCCTGGGCAGATAGCCCAAGCGGGTTTGCGGCCCCTGTCCCCACCCTTTCCCGGTCAGCCCTCCCGAGCCTACGGAAATCTCGGCCTGCCGTATGTTGTGCGTGCGCTCTCGCTGCAATGCACGGGCGGCCTTGCGCTCCGCCGGGGTGGCGTTCGGCGGGGCAAAATCCTTGTGAAAGTAGACCAGCAGCCGCTGGCGCTGATATTCCTGCAGGGAAATGCGCCAGTCCGCTGGAAAATAGAGAGCATTGAGGATGACAAACAACACCACGACCGCCGAGGCCCCGAGGAACTTCCCCAGGAACCGCAGCGGCACCCCGGCAATGAACATCATCGCGATCCCGACCGGGAAAAACACCAGCGATGAGCCCAAATCCGGCTCTTTTAAGATCAATATGAATGGCAGTGCAGTCATTCCGAGGGCTTTCAGGAACACCCCCGGCATTAACATCTCCTCGTTGGGCCGCGTCAAAAAATCGGCCAACGCGAATATAAACGCCAATTTCGCAAATTCCGAGGGTTGAATGAGGGTGAATCCCAAATCAAACCAGCGCCGGGCGCCTTGGCGCACCTCGCCGATCCCCGGGATCAGCACCAGTAGCAGCAGTAAAATCGTCACCCAGTAGGCGGCACGCGACCAGCCAGCCAAGCGGTGATAGTCCACCACCACGAACAGGATCGCCAAGGCGAGGCCCACGCCGTAAAAGACCACCTGCCGAAAAAAGTAGGTGTCCAGCAGTGGCTCCACCTCGTACTGGTCGATCGCCGCACTGAGCACGAAGGTGCTCCCGAACGCCATCAAGCCGATCAACGCGCCAAACATCACCCAGTCAATCCGCAGCTTGCGTAGATGAATCACGATTGTTTCCATCATCGCTTGGCCAAGCGCGGCCCTCCTTTCTTCCGTTCACGTTCCAAGTCGCGTATCGCGCGGTAAATCCTGCCGGCGATTGGCGCGCAGGTGGTGCCACCCGACTCGCCGCTCTCCACCATCACGACCACGGTGTAGCGCGGCGACTCCACAGGTGCAAACGACACGAACCAAGTGATGTGATCGGTGCGAAAGAGGCGCGCCCCGGTCCGGGGGTTGAATTTCCCGGTAGGCACCTTGATCTGCGCCGTGCCGGTTTTTCCGCCAATGGCCAAGCCCGGCACGAGCGCGGCCCGGCCGCTGCCGTCGCGGTCGGCCACATCAGCCAGCATCGCCCGGTGAAGCAACTCGACGGTTTCCGGTTTCAGGTTCAGGTCGTCATGCACCGTCACCGGGATCACCTGGTTTTGCGCTTGGCCAAAGGCCTGCCGCGACTCGACCCGTGTCACCAGGCGCGGCTGCAGCACCTTCCCGCCGTTGGCCACCGCCGAGGTCATCACCGCCATTTGCAGCGGGGTGACGGTGATCTCACCCTGGCCAATGCAGAGGTTGGCCACGTCGCCGGCTGCCCAGGTAACCTTCTCGCCGAATTGGTTCGTTCGTTTCAATTTGTTGCCGCGCGCCGGAAAATAACCGCGCCCCTCGCGGATGGGGCTGGCCAAGTTGCCGGGCAGACTGGTGAGCGTTTTTTTTCCAAGGCGAAATCGGTTCCCCCAGTCAAGCAGCACCCGCTTGCCTTGCTGCCACTGGTCGGTTCGGCCGTCGGGCGTCAATGCGTAATGGATGAAATAGGTGTTGCTCGACCGCTTGAACGCCCGGATGAAATCGTAATCCCCCGGCGGCGCGGTGTCATCCAGCGAGTAGCGGGGGTAAAGGCGTTGGTTCCGGAAATAACCGGGGTTGTAAACCGGGTTCTCCGGGTTGAGCAAACCCTCCTCAAGGTAGGCCACGGAGGATATAAGTTTAAAGATGGAACCGGGCGGGTATGCCACGCCGCCGCTGCCGGCGGCCCGGTTGAGCCAACGGTTGAGACGCTCATCGTTCAACTGCGTAATCTCCGCACGCGAAAAACCGGAAATGAATTTGTTGGAATCGAACCCCGGCAGGGACACCAGCGCCAACAGGTCGCCGGTGTTCGGCTCCATCACCACGACGGCGCCGCGCGTCTCGGGCCCGTTGGACTGTAGCGCCGCCTCGGCCGCCAACTGGATGTCGCGGTCTATCGAAAGCGCCATGTCGAAGCCTGATTCCGGCCAGAGCCAGACTTCCTCGCTGGTTCGATAACTGATGTTGTTGACGTGAATGGTCTTGGCACCGGCCGCTCCACGAAGCAGCCCGTCATAAACCCCCTCCAGCCCGTCAACGCCGATGTAGTCCGGCAAGCGATAGCGAAAACGGGGCTGAGGGCCACCGTCGCTGTCCGGATCATCCTCCCGGCGCAAATAACCCAGCGTGTGAAATGCCATGTCGCCGTTGGGATAGGTTCGCACCGGGTTGACCGACAGGTCGACACCCGGAACGGAATGGATCTGTTCGACAAACCGTGCCACTTGGTCCGGCGAAAGATCCGGTATCACGGTCATCGGCGTATAACGACGCTTGTAATAATGGTTGTGGAATTTCTCCTGGTCGAGTACCAGCGGCTGGCCAAGCCGGAGGCTCACCTGCATGGTCAGGTTGCTGACGACCTGGTAGCGGGCCTCCCTCCCCAACTCATCCTGCTCGGGCCGGCTCATTCGCCGTCCGGCTTTCAGGCGCTTGTAGTGGGTGTAAAACAGCGGGCGCAGCTCGTCGATGTACATGTGCACATCGAACCGCAGGCGGTTCATCGCCAACGGCTGCCGGTGGCGATCCACGATATGGCCCCGCGTGGCCGGAAGGCGCACGGTACGAATCGATTGATTCTGCTGCCGGTCGCGGAAATCGCTGCCGGAGGCGACCTGAAGGCGCCACAGGCTCGCCGCCAGCAGGAACATGCAGCACAGGATGAAGATCGTCATCACCCGGATCGGGATCTCCTTGCAGCGCAGTTGGTCGAAAATAAACACGATGCCTCTCTTGCTCAGTTTTTTCCGCGCACAATCTGGCGGTTCGCGTTGGGCCAGCGGTTCGGGTCATGCACCGGATGCGACAGCCAGCGGTCGAGCCGCTTGGCCAAGCGGTCGAACACCGGGACCGCCACGCCGCAGAGCAGCGCGTTGACCAGGCACCAGGCACCCATCTCCCACCCCAGCAACGGGTTGGCACCCACCAGTTGCAGCAGCCAAACCTGCAGCAGCGGCACCAAGGCGCCCGCCGCCGTGCCAAGGTAGAATTGCGCCACCAGTTCATTCCGCAGGATCAAGCCTCGAAAGCTGAATACCGCCCAGCCGACGATGAACAACGGCAGCACACTCAAGCCCAGGGGATTGGCCGACAGGCTGTCCAGCCACAGGCCGGTCAGCATGGCGACGGAGCCAACCTGCCCGGCACCCAGCGCCAGCCCGGCGCACACCATCAACGCCGGGGTGAGGTCGGGCTGGAAGCCGAGCCACCCCCTTGGCCCCTGCCAATGGGACTGCAAAAACACGAGCAGATAAGCCCCGATCAGCAGCGCCACGGTCTTGTTGATTCTTCCCGTCACAATACTACTTCAAAAATGGGTCAACACCCGCACGGTCTCGAGTTGGTTTAGGTTGGCGTACAGCCTGACCCGGGCCTCGGTGTACAACCCATCCTTAGAGATCCATGAATCCACCACTTGGCCAACCGGGATTTCCTTTGGGAATCCCCCTCCAAGCCCGCTGGTCACCACCGCCTGGCCCGGACGCACCTCGACATCGTTTGGCAGATAGGTCAGCTCCACCATCCGGGGATTCGCGCTGTATTGCCGTGGTGAGACAATCCCGCCCTGGCTTCGGGACTCCTTGAGCAGCGCCGAGAACCGGCAGTTGGGATCCCCGACCAGCAACACCCATGAGGTCAGCGGCCCCACCTCGGAGATGCGCCCCACCAACTCGCCCCGAACCGAGATGACCGGCTGGTTCAGGCGAAGCTCCTTGTTCGCGCCCATGTTGATCTTGATCCGCCGCCACCAGTTGAACGGGTCGCGGCCCACGACCCGGACCAGCTTGCTTTTCCACGGGATGCTCTGCCCCCACTGCTCAGCTTCCCGGAGCTGGTTGATTTCCTCCCTAAGCTGGGCATTCTCCATCCGAAGGTCCGCCACGGACGGGGACCGATCAGCCGCTTGGCCAAGCGCTTGGTTTGCGGGGTAGGAATCGGGCTCGGTGGTGCCCAGCTGGCCAAGCGACTCGAGCGCCGCCTGGCCGGTGGTGCTGATGCCGATCGCCGGCAGAAACAAGCCACCGATGGCCGACTTGAGGCGTGCCCGGACGCTCTCCGGCATCACCAGCAGCAGAAACACGGTCAGGAGCACCGCCCCAACCGCCGTCTGCTGCGATTTGTAAAAAAACTGTTTCATCCCGTCATGCAACGGGACGAACGCACACTACTCTCCGCTCGAGGATGCCACCCGCCGCAGGAACTGCAACTCCTGCAGCACCCGCCCGGTCCCCTCGGCTACAGCCGTCAACGGGGAGTCGGCGATGTGAACCGGCAGGCCGGTCTCCTCGGCGATCAACTGGTCGATGCCCCTCAGGAGGGCACCGCCACCCGCAACGATGATGCCGCGGTCAACGAGGTCGGCCGAAAGCTCGGGGGGACACCGTTCCAGCGTCAAGCGGATGGACTCAAGAATGTTGTTCAGCGGTTCCTTCAACGCATCCCGGATTTCCTCGGAGCGAACCGTCATGATCCGCGGCAGGCCCGCGCTCAGGTCCCTGCCCTTCACTTCCATCGAAAGCTCCTCCTCCAGTGGATACGCCGAGCCGATCGTGATCTTGATCTCCTCTGCTGTGCGTTCGCCTATCATCAAATTGTAGGCACGCTTCATGTAGGCCATGATCGTGTCGTCAAACTCATCGCCGCCGACACGCAAACTGCGGCTGAACACGATTCCCGCGAGCGAGATGATCGCGATCTCGCAGGTGCCGCCGCCGATATCGACAATCATGTTGCCGGTCGGTTCGTGCACGGGCAGCCCCACGCCGATCGCCGAGGCCATCGGCTGCTCAATCAGGTACACCTCCCTCGCCCCGGCGTGGATGGCGGAGTCCTTGACCGCGCGCTTCTCCACCTCAGTGATGCCGGAAGGCACCGCCACCACCACCCGCGGGGCGATCAGCTTGCGGTTGTGCACCTTCTGGATGAAGTTGCGCAACATCGCCTCGGTGATCTCGAAATCGGCAATGACCCCGTCCTTCATCGGGCGGATGGCCACGATATTGCCCGGCGTCCGGCCGAGCATCCGTTTCGCCTCCTCGCCCACAGCCAGCACGGTGGTCATCCCGGCCTCAATCGCGACGACGGACGGTTCACGCAGCACAATCCCCCTGTCTCGAACAAATACGAGGGAGTTGGCCGTGCCCAGATCGATTCCGATATCGTTGGAAAACAGGCTCTTAAAGTTACCTAACATGAATAACGCCTAAACGAACCAGCCTACGGTTTCCTCTTCGAAACCGTCAAGTGAATACCCTTTTTTGCAGCAGAAATAGTGGGAAAAAGTCTCAAGGACCCCGTTCCATCCCCTCGGTTATGGCAACAGCTCACTGACCGCTTGGCCAAGCGGAAGGTCCACGGGTTCCATTCCGGCCTTGCTTCTTCGCCACCGCTTGGCTTGGATCCCCCCCATGCCAATGCTCCGACCGGTAACTTATGCGATTGGCCTCGCCCTGTTGACCATGCCTGATCCCGAAACAACCGCCGCCAATTATGACGAAGCCAAGGTGCCGGCGTACGACCTCCCCGACCCGCTCATGATGCAGGACGGCACCCCGGTGAAATCGGCGAAAGCCTGGACGGAGGAACGCCGCCCGGAGGTGCTCGAGCTGTTCCGCGAGCAGGTTTACGGGCGCAGCCCGGGACGGCCAAGCGGACTCCAGTTTAAGGTCATCCAAAACGACGACACCGCACTCGGCGGCAAGGCGATCCGGCGCGAGGTGCTCATCACCTACGCCCGCCAAGAGGAAACGCCGGAAGCCAACCTGCTAATTTACATCCCCAAAAATGTCGACGGGCCGGTGCCTGTTTTTTTGACGCTCAACTTTTACGGCAACCAAACCATCCACCCCGACCCTGCGATTTCCATCACCCGATCATGGGCGCGCAACTCCGAGCGACACGGCATAACGGAGAATCGCCCCGGTGAAGCCTCCCGTGGCATCGCAAAAGCCATCGCCTCAGGCAGCTACGAGGAGGGGTACTCTGACAAGCCGGGCGACAATGCGGTGGAGGTCATCTTGAACCGAGGCTACGCCTTGGCCACCATTTATTACGGCGACATTGACCCCGACTTCGACGACGGATTCGCCAACGGCGTCCATCGACTCTACCCGAAACCGAAGGCGGACGAATGGGGCAGCATCGCCACTTGGGCGTGGGGACTGAGCCGATGCCTCGACTACCTCGAGACCGATCGCAAAATCAATGCCAAAAAGGTCGCTGTCATGGGGCATTCGCGCCTTGGCAAAACCGCGCTTTGGGCGGCAGCGGAAGATGAGCGCTTCGCGCTGGCGATCTCAAACAACTCCGGCTGCGGCGGCGCAGCATTGAGTCGGCGCGAGTTCGGCGAGACGGTCAAGCGCATCAACACGGTCTTTCCCCACTGGTTCTGCGACAACTTCACGAAATACAACGACCGCGTGAACGAGCTGCCGGTCGACCAACATTTGCTCGTCGCGCTTTCCGCCCCGCGCCCCGTCTACATCGCGAGCGCGACCAACGACCTTCACGCCGATCCGAGGGGTGAGTTTCTTTCGGCCCGCCATGCCGACCCTGTCTACGGGTTGTTTGGCCTAAAAGGCGTCGGCTTGGCCAAGCAGCCGAAGCCCGATCACACCGTCGGGAATCACATCGGCTACCACCTTCGCACCGGCAAACACGCCGTTACCGCCTTCGACTGGGAGCAATACCTCAACTTCGCCGACCGCCACTTGAAGTAACCTGGCCAAGCGCTTGGCCAAGCGGCTGCGGCAACTCACCCGCATCGGGCTCCGTCGCAGCACGATTCAGTGACGGTGTGGCACTTGGGGCACTCCATGTGGGCGCGCACGAAGATCGGCGGTTCCGTGCAGCCGCAATATTTGCAGCGGGGTGGCTCGGCCTTTTTCGGCTTTTTACGGTCACTCGCCATGGTGTTCGCCCCGGTCATTCCAGCCCACGGGTTGCCCGGGTCGGCCCTTCCAGAATCTCGAAATCCTTGGAGGAGACATTCTCAAACGCGGGGTTGCTGGCCACTTGGCTGAACAACTCCGACTCAAGGTAGCGCTGCATCGCTTCACGGCTCTCCCAAATGTAAACACCCCCGTAGGTGTTGTTCTCCTCGTCCGCGAGCCAATGCTTGGATTGCAATCCGGGCAGGTCCGCGAACGCCTGCGCGATCTCGTTGCATGAACCCTCGTAATCGTGCCGGGAAAGATCCTTCAAGTTGAAGTTGATAATCTGAATGTGCATCTCGCGGAAACCGTTGCCTCGCAAAATGCCGCTGGCAAGCCTTCATTCGCTGCCCCCACTCGCTGGCCACCTCACGCGACACACGCGATCACCCTCCAGCCCCCGACCATGAGAACTTTTCAATGAGCTATGACAGTTTAAACTTCGCGCTTGCAACTCGTTGCCTCTGCACGGAGGCTGGCCACCCTTTTTTGGGAACCCGACTCACTATGGGAAAAGCCAAACGTGAACAAGAGAATCAGGCCGCCCAAGCGCCGTTTACCGGCAACTGGACTCACGCGGTTCGGGTGCTGTTGTTTTCCGCGGCGATCATCACCGCCTATCTGGCGCTGGCGACGTTGGCCAAGGGCGGCGAGGTGCCGGGCTGCGGGCCGGAGTCGGACTGCGACAAGGTGCTCAGCAGCTCATGGGCATATTGGCTGGGCATCCCAGTGTCGCTGCTTGGCCTTGGGCTATATGGGGCGTTTTTTATCAGCACGTTTTCACTCAAGATTGGCGATTCGCAAAAAGCCCGTCGCGCGCTCAACTCGCTCACGCTGTTCTCTTTCGCCATCCTCGCGGCGGCCGCTTGGTTTGTCGGCGTGCAGGCGATCGCCATAAAGGCATTTTGCCCGTACTGCTGCACAGCGCACGGCTTGGCCTCAATGGCGGCGATCATTTTCCTGAGCCAAGCCAGCGGCATCGGCTCGCGGCTGTCGGTGCGCCTCAACTTCGCCGGCGCGAGCGGAGTGGCGCTGGGCTTGGTGGCGGTGGTCGCCGCCGGGCAAATCATCCTGCCGAAGGAACAAGCCGCCCCAAAGATTGTTGACCTTGGCCAAGCGCCAACCAACGCGCCGATCGCCGAGGCCAAGCCAGCCCCAAAACCGGCTCCGCCGCCGACACCTGTTGTCGAGCCGAAACCAGCACCCCCGGCTGCGACGACTGTCTCCCCGGAAGCCCCCTCGACAGCCAAGGCGGAACCGTTTTTGGTGCCGCGAACCACCCTGTCGCTCGACGCCTCGCGCCTGCCGCTGATCGGCTCCCCGAAGGCCCCGCACCGGATCGGTTGCCTGTTTGATTACACCTGCCACCATTGCCGGCAGTTGCACGGTTTCATCCGCGCGGCGATCGACAAGTTTGACGGCCAGCTATCGTGCCTGATGATCCCGATGCCGCTCGACGCCAACTGCAACGCGCAATTCAAGCGCACACACCGCGACCACGTCGATGCCTGCAAATACGCCAAAATCTGCCTCGCCGTGCAACAACTCGCCCCGGCCAAGTACGAGGCGTTTGACCGCTGGCTGTTCACGGACCACAAGACCACCAAGCCGCTCGCGACGGTGAAGGCACGCGCGGCCACCCTCGTCGGCGCGGCGGCGCTCGACAAGGCCGTCGCCAGCGCAGCCGTGCAACAGCAACTTCAGCAGGACATACGCGCCTACGAGTTAAACACAAAGAACGGCCGCAACTCGTCGATGCCGCAGACCATCATCAAGGACCGCGTGATGTTCGGCCCCCCGCCGTCAGCCGTCGCGCTGGAATCCATCCTGAAGCAGACGCTTGGCCTGAAGTAGGCGTTGCCGATTGCGCGCTTGGCCAGGCGGCGTTAGCATCGCGCGTGCGCTGGACCGCCCGCGACGTCACGTTTGAGTTCCCCCGGCCGATGTTGGTGATGGGGATTGTCAACACCACCCCCGACTCGTTCGCCGACGGCGGCCGGTTTCCCGACACCGGCTCGGCGGTCGACCATGCGTTGCGCCTGGCCGACGAAGGCGCGGAGATTATCGACATCGGCGGCGAATCGACCCGCCCCGGTTCCGATCCAGTTTCGGCGGAGGAGGAATTGCGCCGCGTCGTGCCGGTGATTGGGCGCTTGGCCAAGCGCAGCGACGTCACCCTCTCGATCGATACGCAAAAACCGGCCGTGGCCAAGGCCGCACTCGACGCCGGTGCGACGATCGTCAACGACATCGCCGCCAACCGCGAGTCGCCGGAGATGTGGCAGGTCGTCGCCGAAGCCAAGGCCGGCTACGTCTGCATGCATATGCAGGGCACACCGCAATCCATGCAGGTTAAGCCGAGTTACGACGACGTGGTGCGGGAGGTTCGCGACTTTTTCGACGAGCGCTTGGCCCGGTTGACGGAGCACGGGGTTGGCGGCGAACAGGTGGCGCTCGACCCCGGCATCGGGTTCGGGAAAAACCTGGAGCACAATATAACGTTGCTGGGCGGGCTGAATCGGTTTACCGTTGCGGAGCGTCCGATATTGGTCGGGGTGTCCCGGAAGTCGTTCATCGGAAAACTGCTCGGCACACCGACCGACGATCGCCTGCCGGCCTCGCTCGCCTGCGCGGCGTGGGCCACGGCCGAGGGAGCCCATGTCGTGCGGGTTCACGATGTGGCCGACACGGTGCAGGCCGTCCGGATGGCGGAGGCGCTGAAGCGCAACAGGTAAAACATGGGCATACTGGAAAGCATCTGGCAAGGCGTCACGGAGTATTGGCGTCCCGTGGCCGAGATCTCCATCCTGTCCGTCGCCATTTATTTCACGCTCAAGTTTTTTCGAGGCACCCGCGGCTGGCCGATGGTCTTGGCGTTTCTTGGCCTGCTGGTTGCCCTGCTGGTTTGCATCGGGCTGAAGCTTGCCGTCCTGTCGTCGCTGCTGAATTATTTTTTCGGCTTGTCCGCCTTTGCCGCGCTGATCATCTTCCAGCCGGAACTGCGTCGGCTGCTTGCCGGGTTGGGCAACTTGACTTTCTTCGGGTCGCTTCATGAACAACGCGAAAACATCGAGGTCGTCATTCAGGCGGTTGAGCAACTCAGCGAGGCCCGCACCGGGGCGCTGATCGCCATCGAGCAATCGACGCACCTGCAGGACATCGTCGAGTCTGGCATCCCGGTGGACTGCGAAGCCACACCGGAAATGATCGAGACGATTTTCTTCCCGAACAACGCCATCCACGACGGCGGCATCATCATCAACGAGGACCGCATCCTGAGCGCGGCCTGCATCTTTCCGCTGACGCGCCGACAGGACATCAGCAAAACGATCGGCACCCGACACCGCGCCGCCATCGGCATGAGCGAGGAGTCCGACTCGCTGGTGATTGCGGTATCAGAAGAGACTGGCGCCATCTCCACCGCGATCAAGGGGCAACTGGTCCAGGGTATATCGCTCAAGAAACTTCGCGGCACATTGAATACGGTGTTCGTGACACCGATCCGCAACCGCAGTTTCAAGGGTTGGATCAAGTCCCTGAAACCCAAGTTTTCCGGGGCCGGCCTACGGGCCAAGACAACCGGCAACTGACATGGCCTGGCATGACATATTGACGCGCAATATCGGCTGGAAAGCCATCTCCATATTGCTGGCTGTGCTGATCTGGAACGCAATCAGCCAAGTCCAATCAAGCAACAATGCCGATCGGTTCAAGACCCAGACATTAAGCGCACAAGAGGTCGTTGACGCTGCATTCGACCCGGAATCGCTCACCAAGAAATCGAATTCCACCAATCACGTCAGCATCATCAGTGCGTATGACATCCGGATACTCAAGTCGCCGGATGACACAACGCAGTACATCGTCGAACCGGCGCAGGTGACTGTCTCACTTGAATCGGACTCGCACCCCCTGCCGGACTTGACTGACCCGTCCGCCGTCAAGGTGGTGATCGACCCGATTAACATTCCACTGGACATCGTCGAAACCAACGTAAGCGTCATTGTGTACAAGCCACAAAACACCACTCTCAAAAACTTCAACCCCGAAGTGGTGAAAGTGACCCGGGTAACCGAAGCGTCAACCGTCCCGGCCGACCATCCTGAACCGGCCGAGGAGGATTCGGACAAGACCGAAGACGAAGACAACGGGGAATAACCCTCAAGGTTCAGCCGTTGTGTCTCGCAACAAATCGCCCGGCAGGCGCCCCACCCATTGGGCCGGCATCCGCTCATCGATCGATCCCGCAACAAACTCCGCGTGGGCGACGTGCCCGTCGCAAAACACCGCCGCCGCTTTCTGGGCGTGCCGAAAATGCGCGGTTCGCTCGCGGTCGTTCACGTAGTAGAATTCCTCAAGCATCGGCTTCTCCTTTGTGGCCGGAAACTGGAACGTGTTCACTTGGGCTGCGTCGGCGAGAAACACCGTGCCGCCCGGCTTGGCCAAGCGGTCAATCCGCACCCCCGGCCCGGCGAGTCCTCCGGCCAGATGCAAATTGTAACCGTATCCGAACGCCGCACCGGTGGCTTTCAACTTAAAGCGGGGATCGACATAGGCCAGGCCCGGGCAGGTCTCCACCCCGCTGCCCCCGAGGTGTGGATGCAGTGCGCCCTTGGCCAAGTTGAACCGCCGCGCCCCCTCACCGCCGCGCTCAAGCCAGCCGAACCAGAACAAGTCACCGCCCTCCTCCGTCTCGCCGCGGTAGTCAAAGGCGCGGTGGTCGTTGTCGCCCCAGTACATCTGCCCGGCGAGGCCAAGCTGCCGGAGGTTGCCGCTGCAAACCGTGTCGCGAGCCCGCCGCTTGGCCGCCGAGAGAGCGGGCAGCAACAGGCTCGCCGCGATCGCCAGGATGGCGAGCACCACCAGCAACTCCACCAGCGTGAAACCGGATCGCTGGGCTGTGGAATTCATCGGCGGAGACGGTAAAATCCGCCGCCTCCCAGTGGCGTTTCGTCACTCAATCGCAGGTAAAAACCGTCAGCATTCACTCCCCCGTCCACCCTTTTCCACTGTCGCAGATCCACCGAGCGCTCGAGCACATAATCCGCCGATTGAAGACGAAACGCGCGGCCGCGCCACCGGCCCTCGACGATGCGGGTTTGGGCAATGCGCGGCTGCGACCGCCCGGCGGCCACCGCCACGTTGTCGATCCGGCCAGCGGCCCGCAGGCTCGATTCGCTCCCCTTCGCCGTGTAGCTGCTGATCGAAAAGCTGTCGACGGCAAACCCGGTAAGGTCGTCCGGCAACCTCACCGTCTTGACCACTTTCCACGCCTTCGCATTCTCAAGCATGGCCGTGCTCAGCTCGCGCGCGGCGGGGTCGTACTCCATCCGCACGGAGTAGATTTTACCCGAGGCCATCTCCGCGGGAAACGTGAACCCGGCGGCGAACTGGCTTTTCGCGGAAGCGATCGCCGGGGAGACCGTCGCGCCGAATCCGGTGTCGGGGAAATAGTCCCACTCGACCAGATTCGGCGAGTCGGTGCCGGTGCCCCGGTTGAATCCATCGGCCTTGGCCGTGCCGATATTGAGCAGCCCAAGCGCCACCTCGAACGTGTACGGCTGACCGGCGCGGTGGCCGGCCTTCACGTCGTCGAGCGTGATGTCGAAGGTAAACGCAAACGCGTCCCTCTCCGTCAACGTGAGGCCAAGCGGGCGGTGAAACAGGCTGTTGGGCCGCTCGGAATCCCACGTTACGGACAAGGCACCAGCCTCGGCGTCCCAGTCAAAAAGCGACTCGTCGCCGTGTACCGCCCAGCCGTTGGCCATGGGATCAGCCGAAAAATCGTCGAAGTGCCATGCGAGGTTTTCGGTCAGCGGTCGGACGTCGCCCACGGCATCCATCTCAGCCTTGCCGGACAAGACCTCGAGCCGGATGAACTGCGCTTGGCCAAGCATGACCGGTTTGCCGGTCGCGTCGACCGCCCAGCCGATGTCGTAGCCGGTCCCGCCGCCGGAGCCGGCGTACAATTCGGTGAACTTGGCCAAGCCGGCATCGGCAAAGTCGCCCTTGGCCAAGGCGGGATTCACAGGCAACTCAAAATCGCCTGCGCCATCGGTCGGGTAGTAAGCATCAAACGCCGGGGCCAACTTCGGGTCGAGCACAAACCAAGTCTCGCCGTCGGTGCTGACCGAGACACGCGTCTCTCCGTCCGCCTGGCCGAAGAGCGATCCGTCCGTGATGCCGCCCCCGCTGAAATCGCCGTTCGTGATCGTGAACCCCGCGCCGCCAAACACGATAAAGTCGAGTCCGAACGGGTTGAGCGGTTCGTCGCGAATCGGCCGGGCAAACTTCAGCGTCACCTGGCCTCCTTCGCCGACGGAGAGTATCTGGTTGAGCCGGTACGGCGGGCTGAACGGCGTGATCGGCCCGCCCCATTCGCCCGGGGTCTCGCGGGCCGGAGCGCCCAAGATGGCCTCCTCGTCCGTGAACCCGGCACCGCTGCTCCAGTCGGTGGCAAACCCAGTTCCCGGCTCGTACGACACAACCTCGGCGGCAAATTGCGCAGCCCGTGCCTCCCTGGCTGCCGACAAGGCGGCAAGCCCCAATGCGATGATTATAATACGTTTCATTTGTTGATCTCTTTTTGCTGAGACCAACAAGGGAGGTGGAGCATAAAAAAAGACCTTCCGCGTGGGAGGGTCTTGGGATTAAAGCTGCACCATCGTGCCGGCCTCATCCTTCTCTAATGCGGAGAAGTTGGCCGCTACAGCGGCCGGACGAGCATGACGGCGGAATTGACCTGACTTCGGGCTGCCGAGCAGCCCGTCACAGTGGCGCAACCGTTCCCGAGTCTCACGGGATTCCTTCCGGCGTCATGATTGTCTCTGGGCAAACGCCCAAGTCAAAGAACGGCGCCAAGCTATGTCCCACTCCCCGGATGGGCAAGCATCGAATTTTGCGTGGCCAACTGAGCGGTGTTCTGGTTGAATCCTCCGTCCATGCCGAAACTGAGCCACACCGTCGCGGCCGCCGGATTGCTGGTGGCACTCCATGCCGCAATCGCCGAAATCCTCCCGCCGGGCAACCGCCCTCTGCCTCCCGGCCATCACGCCCTCGTGCACGCCACGGTGGTCGTCAAGCCGGGCGTCATCATCGACGACGCCACGGTGGTCATCCGCGATGGCCGCATCGTGAGTGTCACTGAAAAGGGCCAAGCACCCGACGCGGCCCGCGAATGGGACATGACCGGCCTGACCCTTTACGCCGGCTTCATCGATCCGTACGTCACCGAGGCCAAGCCGGTCTCGACGACCATGACGCAGAGCATTACCGGCACCGGCGCAACCGCCGCCGGCAAGCCGGGCTTCCTCGGCGCGCCCGGCAACGAACGCGATCCCGGCACAACCGGCCCCGGCTCGGGGCTGTCAACCATGAAGCCGGAGCACGATGTCACCACCGCCTTCAGCCCCAAGCCGGACACGCACGCCGCGCTGCGCGCACAAGGCTTCACCGCCGCCGTGCTCACCCCGGCCACCGGCATCATTCGCGGCCAAAGCGCCCTCATCTCGCTTGGCCAAGGTTCGCCGAACCGGCTCGTCATCAAGCCGCGCCTGTTTCAGCACATCGTTTTCGACACCAATGCGTCGAAGCCGGATGAATACCCCAAGTCGCTCATGGGCGTGATCGCCGCGATACGGCAGACCCTCGCCGACGGACAGCATTACAGCGACGCCTGGGCATATCACGAGGCCAACGCCGTGACCTCTGAGCGTCCCGCATACAACAAGTCGCTCGACACGCTCCAATCCCCGCTGAAGGGCGGACAGCCGGTTGTCATCGAGCCGGGCAGCGTGCTGATGGTCGACAAGGCAACGCGGCTTGCCGGCGAGTTCGGGATCCAGCCGGTCATTGTCGCGACCGGCCACGAATGGCGGCGTCCCGATCTCGTGAAAGCAAACGCCACCCGTTTTATCGTGCCAGTTAATTTCCCCAAAGTGCCTGATATGCCAAGCGACACCGACTGGGAGCAGGTCTCGCTCGACCAGCTCCGCACTTGGGATTGGGCGGCGGAAAACCCGGTTTTGCTGCAAAATATCGGCCTCGAGATTGCGCTTACTTCACACGGGCTCAAGGACAAAAAGTCGTTCCGGAAGAACTTGGCCAAAGTCATCGAGCGCGGCTTGGCCAAGCGCGATGCCCTCGCTGCGTTGACCACCACCCCGGCCAAGCTCGCCGGAGTCGCGGATCAGCTTGGCACCATCGAATCCGGCAAACTGGCCAATCTCGTCGTTGTCGAGGGCGACTACTTTGATCCCGCGGCCAAGCTAAAGGGCGTCTGGATCGAGGGCCGGTGGACGACGCTCGAGCCGGAGAAACTCGCCTGGATCGAAAAAAAGAAGGAGGAAGACGCGGAGGAAAAAGAAGACAAAAACCCGGAAGACAAAGAGGATGACAAGACCGACCAACGGATTGCCCGTTCCCCGATCGACGACATCCCGTTGCTCGAGCCGGCTGCGGTGCTCGTCCGCAACGCCACCCTTTGGACGAGCAGCAAACGCGGCGTGCTCAAGAAACACGACCTGCTGGTGGTCGACGGCAAAATCAAACAGATCGGCCGCAACCTAAAGGCGCCGGAACACGCGCATATCGTCGAGGCCAAGGGCAGACACGTCACCGCCGGCCTGATCGACGCCCACAATCACAGCATGATCCTCGGCTCCGTGAACGAAGGCACTCTCCCCTCCTCGGCGATGGTCTCGATCGGCGACGTCGTCAACTCCGAGTCTCCGGAAATCCATCGTCAACTCGCCGGCGGCCTGACGGTGGCCAATCTGTTGCACGGCTCCGCCAACCCGATCGGCGGCCAAAACGCGGTCATCAAGCTGCGGCTTGGGCAGGGGCCGGAGGGGATGAAATTCAAGGCAGCACCGCCCGGCATCAAGTTTGCGCTGGGCGAGAACGTCAAACAGTCCAACTGGGGCGATGACAAAAACACGCGTTTCCCGCAAACCCGGATGGGAGTGCCAGCGTTTCACGAGAACCGCTTCACCGCTGCTTGGCAATACAACCGCGCGTGGCGGCGCTTCCATGAAAGGGGCGGGCCACCCCCCAGGCGCGATCTCGAGTTGGAGACACTTGGCCAGATTATCAAGGCCGAGCGATGGATTCACTGCCACTCGTACCGGCAGGATGAAATCCTCGCCTTCATGCGCACGATGGAAAAATTCGGCGTCCGGGTCGGCACGCTGCAGCACGTGCTTGAGGGGTATAAGGTGGCCGACGAAATCGCCGCGCACGGTGCCGGCGGCTCCTGCTTCGCCGACTGGTGGGCCTACAAGTACGAGGTCATCGACGCCATCCCGTACGCCGGCAGCCTGATGCACGAACGCGGCGTGCTCGTGTCGTTCAACTCCGACTCGTCCGACCTCGCCCGGCGCATGAATCTTGAGGCGGCCAAGGCCGTGAAGTACGGCAACACTCGCGAAGCCGAGGCCCTCAACTTCGTCACTATCAACCCGGCAAGGCAGTTGCGAGTCGACCACCGCGTCGGTTCGCTGGAAGTGGGCAAAGACGGCGACTTCGCGGTCTGGACGAAGCATCCGTTGAGCACCGGCACAATCTGTTTGGAAACGTGGATCGATGGCAAACGCTACTTCGAACGGGGCGAAGGCATCGCCCGGGCCGAGGCCCGGTCGAAGGAACGCGAAAAACTCCTTGCCAAGGCGAAGGGCAAGGCGAAAAAAGAGAAGAAAAAGGAGGAGGACAAGGACTCGGAAGACGCCCGGGCCGCCTTTTTCCGGCGCGCACTTGAGACGGCGCACGGCCTCGGGGTCGTCGATTGCCAAGATTGCAAAATTGAAACCGAGTAACCTATCCGGGATAACGACATGACATACATAAAACAACTCACTCCGGTTTTGACACTGTCGGTGGTCGCGGTGTTCGCCGCTTGGCCAAGCGCGTTGGCCAAGCGCACACTGTTCACCAATGCCGTCGTGCACACGGTCTCCGGACCGGTGCTTTCACCCGGTTTTGTGCTCATTGATGCCGGCATGATCGAGGCCGTCGGCCCAGCGGAAGAACAACCCGATGCCGGAAAGACCGAGGTGGTGAACCTAAAGGGGCAGCACCTGTTCCCCGGCCTCATCGCGCCGACCACCGCGCTTGGCCTGATGGAGATCGCCGCCGTGCGCGCCACGATCGACACCAACGAGGTCGGCGCGTACACACCGGAAGTCAAGTCGTGGCTCGCGGTCAACCCGGACTCGGAACTGATCCCGGTCGCCCGCGCAAACGGCATCACGCATTTCCTGCCGGTGCCGCAGGGTGGCACAGTCACCGGACAATCCGGCCTGATGGCCACGGTTGGCTGGGGCTACGAAGACATGCTCCGCCATTCGCCAGTCGCGCTGCATTTGTTCTGGCCGTCGATGAACATCAATCCCGCCGCGGACGATGCCAAGAAACTGGCCAAGGAGCGCGACAAGCGGCTAAAGAAAATAGACGACTTTTTCGAGGAGTCGCGCGCCTACGCCAAGTCACAGTCGGCCCCCGGGCATGAGGGTGTGCCGGCTTGGGACGCCATGCTGCCGTGGGTGCGCGGCGAGAAGCCGCTGATCATCCACGCCAACTCGCGATTGCAAATCGAGTCGGCCCTCGATTGGGCGGCCAAACGCGACTGGACTCCGGTCATTGCCGGAGCGCGCGACGCGTGGCAGATTGCCAAGCGCTTGGCCAAGGCCAACGTGCCGGTGATTTTCGAGCATACGTTTACGCTTCCGACGCGCGATTTTGACCGGTACGACGCGCAATTCCGAGCCGCCGCCGTCCTCCATGAGGCCGGTGTTAAGGTGACCTTCAGCGAGGGTCTCGCGCGGTTCGCCGCCTCGAACGCCCGCAACCTCCCCTACTCCGCCGCGCAGTCGGCCGCGCACGGCCTGCCCCGCGCCGAGGCGCTCAAGGGCATCACGCTGAACACGGCGGAAATTCTCGGCGTGGCCAAGCGACTCGGCTCGATCGAGGCCGGAAAGGAAGCGACCTTCTTTACCGCGAACGGCGATATTCTCGAGATCCGCACGCAGGTGAAACAGATGTGGATCGCCGGCAAAAAGGTGAACCTCGACAACCGCCACAACCGGCTTTACAAAAAATATCGCAACCGCCCAAAACCGGAGAATGGCGAGGCAGACGAACACCCTGTTTCCGCCGAATTGCCGAAGCACCTCGACCTCCCCGGCTTTTACAAAAAGAGCACGAGAGTCAACGGCTTCCCAATCGTCTCCTCCGGCAAGGTGTCCGACTACGCCCTGAAGGAGGCGGCCTATCTCGTTGAGAAAATGATCGGCCATCGGCAAGACATCATCGACAACATGGTCAAACGCAACTGCCGCCTTGTCGTCATGGCGCACGACGAATTCACCACCCAAGTGCCCGAGTACAGCAAGATGAAACCGGCTAAGTTTTGGGATCGCCGCGCGCGCGGCCTCGGTTCCTCCCGCACCGATCCGGTCGCCAGTTGTGCCGAGGAAAATCTGCTCTGCTATCCCGGTGATCCGTACAACACGGAGAGCATCACGATCCACGAATTCGCCCACGCCATCCACCTCAACGGCATCTACGACGTGGACACAACGTTCGACAAGCGGCTCGCCGAAACTTACAAGAACGCAATGGCCAAGGGGCTGTGGAAGAGCAAATACGCCGCCAACAACAAAGCCGAGTATTGGGCCGAGGGCGTGCAAAGCTGGTTCAACACCAACCGCCCCCCGGATCACGACCACAACCACGTCGACACCCGCGAAGAACTGAAAGCGTACGACCCCGGCTTGGCCAAGCTGGTCGGGGAGATTTTCGGTGACACCGCTTGGCGCTACCAACGCCCCTCCCAGCGCAAGTCGCCCGGCCATCTTCAGGGATTCGATCCACTCAAGTCCCCAACCTTCAAATGGCCAAAGGAACTCAACGACTACTACCTTCAGCACGTCCGTGAGCAGAATAAATCGTAAACCAAGCGCTTGGTTGACGCACGGTTGATTCGCCGCTACACAACCGGCATGCGATTGCTGTCCACCCTGTTTTATTTCGTCACCCTCACGTTCATTGGCCAGGCGGCAAACGTCGAGAAGCCAAACATCATCGTCATCATGGCTGACGACCTCGGTTACGGGGATGTCGGCTGCTACGGGGCCAAGCCGAAGAACCTCAAAACGCCGAACATCGACCGGCTCGCCGCCAACGGCCTGCGATTCACCAGCGGGTATTGCTCCGCATCCACCTGCACCCCGACGCGGTTTTCATTCCTGACCGGCAAGTATGCGTTTCGCCAAAAGAACACCGGCATCGCCCCGCCGAACGGGCCGGCGATCATTCAGCCCGGCGTCGAGACACTGCCGTCGTTGCTCAAGCGCGCCGGATATGCGACCGCCGTCATCGGCAAATGGCACCTCGGCCTCGGCGGGCCAAACGGCCCGGACTGGAACGGCGAGTTGAACCCCGGCCCGCGCGAGATCGGTTTCGACTACAACTATCTTCTCCCGACAACCAACGACCGGGTGCCGCAGGTCTACGTTGAGAATCATCGCGTGAAGAATCTCGACCCGAAAGACCCGCTGTGGGTCGGCCGGAAAAAGCCCAGCGCAGACCACCCGACCGGCCTGACGCACCGGGACACCCTCAAGATGGATTGGAGCCACGGACACAACTCGACCATCCACAATGGCATCAGCCGGATCGGCTTCTACACCGGCGGGCACGCGGCGCGGTTCCGCGACGAGGATCTTGCCGACGAGTGGGTGAACCAGTCCAACAAATGGATCGAGGCCAATAAGGGAAATCCATTCTTCCTGTTCTTCTCGTCGCACGACCTCCACGTGCCCCGGATGCCGCACGAGCGTTTCCACGGCGCGTCCGGCCTTGGCTTCCGCGGCGATGCCATCGTGCAACTGGACTGGTGCGTGGGCGAACTGGTCAAGACCCTCGACCGGCTGCAACTCTCCGACAGCACGCTCATCCTGTTCTGCTCCGACAACGGCCCGGTGGGCGATGACGGCTACAAGGATGGTGCACTCGAAAAGGTCGGCGACCACCAGCCGGGCGGCCCGTTTAGCGGCGGCAAATACAGCGTGCTCGAAGGCGGCACACGCACGCCGTTCATCACATATTGGCCCGGTCGCATCGCGAAGGGAGTTTCCAGCGAGATGGTCTGCACCATCGACCTCGCCGCGAGCTTTGCCGCGCTCACAGGGGTCGACCTTCCAAAAGATGCCTGTCCCGACAGCTTCAACGTCATCGGCGCGTTGCTCGGCAAGGAAGGGGCAAAAGGACGCAGGGATCTCGTCCAGCAAGACAACGGCAAACGCGGCAACTATGGCTTTCGCGCCGGCAAATGGAAATTGCAGCGCCACGACGGCAAACGCCGACACAATGTTCACGTCAACACCCAGCTGCAGTTTCACCCCGCCCCGCACTACTCGCTTTTTGACCTCAGCAAAGACATCCGGGAAACGAAGAACATCGCGAAAGAGCATCCCAAGGTATTGGAGCGCATGAAACAGCGACTCCAGAAAATCGTCGACGCCGGCCGCAGCCGCCCGTAGATTGTCGCCATGAAATCAGAGTTGACCGAACCCGAAATTATCACGCGCGATGGAAAGCCGGTTTCCGTGATTCTGCCAATCCAGGAATACGAGGAACTGCTCGAGCGTGCCGAGGATGCCGAGGATCTCGCTTGGCTAAAAAAAGCCCGCAGCAAACCACAAAGTTACCGCACGTTGGAAGGCTGTATATCACAATCAGATTTGACATAATTCACAAGTGACGACGATACAGTTCAAAGTTGCAGATCTGTACGAATTTGAGGGTGCGTTGCCGACATCACCGCAAAATCCATCAAGGATCACAGATTTGGTAAAAAGGCAGTTTAGTTTTCTTCCGCAGCCAATAGATGTTCAGGTTGATGCCGAGTACGTTACAATCTCATTTCAGGAAGAGTCTTCTGATGCCAAGATTGAAGCAAGACGATTGGCCGGCAAGGCATCAAAGAGGGCAGCGGAAGGGAAT
>JACNJE010000117.1 GCA_014382705.1 Verrucomicrobiota bacterium
GGGGGCGATGTCCCTCCTCGCTTTCGATGGTAATTTCTCTGAAACTCCCCTTTTTTTTAACCGGTCTCTGGCGACAGCGCTGGGCGTTGGCGTGGCGGCGCTTGGCTCCGCAGTCTGCCGGCCCCCGCGCGCCTGGCAGGATCGTGCGGCGAACCCGCGCGCCGATGCGGGACGGCGTTCCCCCGGCGCGGGGGCCCGCCGCGCCGGGCTGCTCGACGGCAACCCGGTTTTCTGGCTTGGGGCGCGGCGGCGCTGGCGGCCGAGGCTGGTTTGGATGGCGTTGTTTGCCGGCTTCATGCTGTGGCTGTGGGGCTTTTTGGAGGAGGGCCGTAGGTGGCTGGATGAGGATGTGTATCTGACAACTCTTTGGTGCACGTTTGCCGTCTTCAAGCTGTGGATTGCCTCGGCATCGTGCGACCGCTTCAGGGAGGATCGGCAGGAGGGGGCGCTGGAGCTGCTGCTGGCGACGCCGCTCGAGTACCGCGACTTTGCGCTTGGCCAAGCGCGGCGCCTGCTGTGGCAGTTCGGTTGGCCGCTTGGTCTCGTGCTGGCCACCGTGCCGTTCATGATGGCTGATTCCAACGACGATGCGATTCCATACTACATCGTGGGGCTTGGAATGTTGATGGCGGATATCTGGGCGATGCACTTCGTTGGCATGCGGTTGAGCCTGACCTCTCGCAAGCCAACCTACAGCGGCAGCGGCGTGGCGCTGCGCATCCTGTACCTGCCGTGGATGATTTTTTTCGGGTTTATTCTTTTTATCTTTTCAACGGTTGCGCTATTGGGTGCGCCATGGTTGCCTGACTTGTCCGAAGAATTCGTGTTGGGATTTTGGTTTTTTGTTTGCCTTGGCAACAACCTGTTCTGGGCGATGCGTGCCGCGAGAGACCTCAAGCTCAACTTCCGCCAAGTGGCCGCCCAGGCCGCCGGCACCTGATCCACGACGCCGGGTATCGACTCTCCCAACCGTTGATCTTGGCCAAGGGCGCGGGTAACGTCCCGCCCGTGCGGATCATGAAACTGTCCCGATTGAAACAGTCGCTGGCGCTGCTGACGCTCGCTGGCGCGGTGGCGCTTGGCCAAGCGGCGGAAGCGCTGGAGGCGGCCTTGGCCAAGGCCGGCGACAACCGAGCTGAACTCAACGCCTTCGTCGCTGCCGCGAAAAAAACTCACGGAGATTTTGGCCAACGCGCCGCCGTCTTCCTCGTCGAAGGCATGCCCGAGGCCGATCTCAGGCAGCTCGACCGCGAGTTCCTCACCGAAAACCTCGACCTCGCGATGAAGGCCCGCTCAGAATTTCCGTGGTGCGCCAAGCTTCCGGAGGAGCTGTTTTTCAACGACGTACTTCCGTACGCCAGCCTTGATGAAACCCGCGAGCGGTGGCGGCCCGGTTTTTACGAAAAATGCCGCAAGCTCGTGGCCAAGGCCTCGACCCCGACCGAGGCCGTTCAGGCAATCAACAGCAAGCTCTTCAACCTCATCAATGTCCACTACAACACCGGCCGCAAAAAGCCGAACCAGAGCCCGGGCGAATCGATCGCCCAGAGCCGCGCGACCTGCACCGGCCTGTCGATCATCCTCGTCGATGCCTGCCGCTCGGTCGGAGTCGCCGCACGCGTGGCCGGGACGCCGCTTTGGTCCAACAAACGCGGCAACCACACGTGGACCGAGGTGTGGGACGACGGCTGGCACTTCACCGGCTCGGACGAATACAACGCCTCCGGCCTGAACCGCGGCTGGTTCGTCGGCGCGGCGTCGAAGGCCGACAAGGCCGATTGGCACCACGCGATCTATGCCACGTCGTGGAAGAAAACCGGCACGCGCTTCCCGATGGTGTGGGACATCGAGGCGACCCAGGTCAACGCCTTCAACGTCACCGACCGCTACACCGGCAAGGGCAGCAGCGACAACGTCGAGGATGATGTCTTCGTGCGCGTGCGCGGCGGAGGCAATCGGCTCGAGGTGAAAGCCGAATTGCTCGACGAAAAAAAACAGGTGCTCGCCTCCAAGAAAACCAAGGCCGGCCGGGCCGACCTCAACGACATCGCCGGTTTCACCTGCAACCCCAACACGCCGCTTTGGCTGCGATTGGTCCAGGGCGATCAGGTGAAACAGATTCCGCTGCGCCGGGCCAAGGCCGGCGAAGTAACGCTCGATTTGCAGTGGGACGACCTGCCGGACGAGACCGCGATTGCCGGCTCGCAACTTGCCGCCGTGACCGCTTGGCTGGCCGCACCCTCCAAGGTGCGCCCCGACACCCTGCCGGGCGACTGGGCCAAGGGCGCCCTCTCAAAGGCCGACGCAACGAAAGCGCTCGACCTGATCTGGGAGGATCACCGCAAGCGCTTGGCCAAGGAGCGACGCGCGGAGATGGAGGCCAAGTCGATCCAGCTCGGTGACAAAAAACTGCGCTTTCTCGAGAAGGTGTTCGGCGAGGCTCCCAAGGGGGGGCCATCGCTCTGGATCTCAATGCACGGGGGCGGCGGCGCCCCGGCCCGCGTCAATGACGGTCAGTGGAAAAACCAGATCAGACTTTACCAACCCAAGGAGGGCATTTACGTCGCGCCGCGTGCGCCGACCGACACGTGGAACCTCTGGCATCAGTCGCACATCGACGGGTTGTTCGATCGCCTGATCGAAAACTACGTCACCACGCGCGGCGTCAATCCGAACCGCGTCTACCTCATGGGCAACTCCGCCGGGGGCGACGGCGTGTATCAACTCGCGCCGCGCATGGCGGATCGCTGGGCGGCCGCGTCGATGATGTCCGGCCACCCGAACGACGCCAAGCCAGACAACCTCCGCAACCTGCCGTTCGGCCTGTTCATGGGCGGCAAAGACGGCGCGTACAACCGCAACAAGGTCGCCGAAAAATGGAAGGGGCTGCTCGCCGATTTGCGCAAGGGCGAACCGAACGGCTACGAGCACATGGTTCGCATCTACCCCGAGATGGGGCACTGGATGAAGCTGAAGGAAGCCGAGTCGCTGCCGTGGATGGCCAAGTTTTCCCGCAACGCTTGGCCGAAGAAAATCATCTGGCGACAGGCCAAGGGCATCACCTCGCGTTTTTACTGGCTGCAGATTCCGGACAAGCACTTGGCCAAGGGCCAACGCATCACGGCCGAGGTGAACGGCCAGACAATCGCCGTCATTGCGGAGAACACCCCGCGCCTGATCGTGCGACTGTCCGACCAACTGGTCGACCTCGACAAACCGGTGAGCATCACCGTCAACGGCGAGGAAAAATTCAGCGGCTCCGTGAAACGTTCTGCCCAAGAGATTATCAAGTCACTTGGCCAACGCGCCGACCCTGCCTCCGCCGCCACCGCCAGCGTGACGCTCAAGCTCTGATCGCCGGGCTGCACCTTGGATTTATTCGGCGACATCTCCACCACGACTTGGCTGCTCGCGTTGTTCGGGGCGTTTAGCCTCGGCTTTTCCAAGACAGGTTTTCCCGGCTTGGCAATGGTCAACGTCCTGATCCTCGCGGAGCTGTTCGGGGCCAAGGCGTCCGTCGGGATGATCGTGCCGATGCTGATCGTGTGCGATTTCACGGTCTATCCGCTTTTCCGCCGATATTCCTCCTGGAAGGAACTCTGGCCGCTGCTACCGTCCACCTTCGCCGGACTGATCGCGGGCTACTTTTTGTTGGACTACATCGCCGAGTCCACCGCCCGGCAGGGTATCGGAGCGATCATCCTGCTGATGCTCGCGCTGCAACTCGGCCGCTTGCAGCTTGGCCAAGCGCTTGGCCGCCTCACGCACTCGCTTGGCTTCCGATGGACCAGTGGATTTTTGATCGGCTCCTCCACCATCATGGCCAACGCCGCCGGCCCGGTTTTCTCCATCTACGCGCTGGTCGAAAAAATGGCGAAGGAAACTTTTCTGGGCGTCGGCGCCCGCTGTTTTCTGCTGTTGAACATCATCAAGCTGCCGATGGTGGCCAACTTGGACTTGATCAACGCGCAGTCGCTGCGGGTAAATCTGCTCGTCCTCCCCGCGCTTTTCGCCGGCATATTCATCGGCCGAAAAGTCATCCGCATCATCCCACAAAAAGGATTCGAGATTCTCCTCTACATCTTCTCCGCCATGGCCGGCATTCGCCTGCTTTTTTTCTGAGCGATCAAAAACCGGTGGGCCTTTGCCCCATCGGGGCGACACAAAACAGCCCGGGGCAACGCCCCGGGAATCGCCCGATGAAATTGAAAAGCCCTGCAAGGGCGACACCGATCTTTCCCAATAATAATGCCGCCCCGATGGGGCTTGATCGGTTGAATCCGCCCCGAACCCGGCGCGATGCACCGGGCTATACCATTGCACCCCTTCGGGGTTTACGAACTACATTGGCGCCAAATCGCGATTAGCCTGCAACACCATTCCCAGCGCCTCGCGCAGATTCTCCTTGGCTTCCTCCTGGGTGGCACCCTGCGTGTTTACGCCGGAGATTTCCTCAACTTAAGCGGCCCACCAATCGCCCTGTTTTTCGTAAACTGCCGTAAACATAGGGCCACGCTATTCTCAAGCTGAAACAAATTCAAGCGCCCGGCTCACTGCGCGGTCCAGCCGCCGTCGACGCTGAGCATGGCGCCGGTGCTATAGCTTGCGGCATCACTGGCGAGATAGATGGCCGCTCCCTGGATTTCCTTCAGCTCGCCCCAGCGCTTGAGCGCGGTCGCACCGACAATGAATTTTTTGCCCTCCTCGGTGTCGGCAATCGGCACATTCATTGGCGTCAAAAACGGCCCGGGGCAAATTGCATTGACCGTGATCCCGCTACCGGCCAGTTCCAGCGCCAGCGCGCGGGTCAACTGAACAACGCCGCCCTTGCTGGTCGCGTACGGTGTCCGATTCGGGATCGCTACCAAGCCAAGCGCACTGGCCATGTTGACGATGCGCCCGTAGCCCCGCTCCTTCATGTGCGGCAACACCGCGCGGCAGGCCAACCAGATGCCGTCGACGTTGATCCGCTGCACCTCGGAAAACTGCTCATAACTCAATTCGTCGATCGGCCCGCGCGTGTTGATGCCGGCGCTGTTGATGAGGATGTCCACTTGGCCAAGCGCATCGATCGCTTCGGTCGCCATCGCCTCCATGTCCGCCTGGTTCGACACATCCGCCGCGAAGCCAAGCGCTTGGCAGCCGTACTCCTCCGCGACCCGGGCCGCCGTCGCCTTGGCCTCAGCCTCGTTGCGGCTGACCAGCATCAGGTTTGCACCCGCGCTGGCCAAGCCGGCCGCCATGGCCTCGCCCAGTCCTTTCGACCCGCCGGTGATCACCGCGGTCTTGCCATTCAAATCAAACAATTTAATTCCCGGAAGCATGATTCAAATTAATTCGTGGCCGCAGATTGTGCCGACCCAACCCCGCTTGGCCAAGCGCGCGCTTGCGGCAAGTTTGTGCAAAAACCGACCGTGAACGGCCGCCGTATTTTCTTGCAGATTTACCGGCGGGATGGGTTAAAATACAGGCCGAATGAAAACCAAGCCAACCAAGGGGTTCACGCTGATCGAGTTGCTGGTGGTCATCGCGATCATCGCCATTTTGGCCGGGCTGCTGTTGCCGGCACTGGCCAAGGCCAAGACCAAGGCGCAGATCACCTTCTGCCTGAACAACATGAAGCAGCTCCAGTTGGCCTTCACCCTGTACGCCGACGACAACGACGGGCGCTACTTCATCAACGCTTACGGCTGGGGCAACGTGGACTGGGTGCGTGGCAGCGTGAATTTCGACGGCAACAACCGCAACAACTGGGATCCGCAGACGCTGCTCGACCCGAGGATGGCCGTGCTCGGCCCGTACACGCAGAGCATCGGCATCTACAAATGCCCGGCTGACCGGAGCACGGTGAAGAAACCCCGGACGAAGGATTCGGCGGCCGGGGTGGTGCCGCGCATTCGCAGCGTGGCGGCCAGCCAGGCGGTGGGCACGTGGCACGACGGCGTTCACCCAACCAAGGGCTATTGGCTCGACGCCGCAATGCAGGGCGGATCGCTGACGAATCCCGGCGGCAAATGGCGCGTTTACGCGAAGGACTCCGATTGCAACCGGCCGGGGCCGTCGCAAATCTGGGTGTTCACCACCGAGCACCCTGCCACCATCAACGACGGCGGCTTCGGCTTCCGGATGCCGGACACGCCGCAGGCCACCGCCAGCGTGGGCTGGATCGACTTCCCGGCGGCGTTTCACAATGGTGCGTTGAGCCTCTCGTTCATCGACGGGCACGCCGAGAACCACAAGTGGGTCGAGCCGACCACCCTGCAAAACGGCGACTCGATGAACTGGCGCACGCTCAACCGGGGCAAAACACCCAACAACCGCGACATCCTCTGGATGGCCGAGCGAACCTCCGCGCGGGATTAATTGGCATCCGCCTGACCAAGCGGGCGCTTGCGAACGGTTGGCCGCAGGGTACAATCACCGCGCCGCCAGTCGGCAACCGCCAGCCCAATTGCTTCAATGATGCCGGTGTGGTGGAATTGGTAGACACGAGGGATTTAAAATCCCTTTCCCGCGAGGGAGTGCCGGTTCAAGTCCGGCCACCGGTACCATGTTCCTGTCGCCCGTTTATGACGGGAAAGTGGTGCATGATTTTCATCGGTTTTCAGGCTTGACAGGTTGTACGTATGAATTGATTATCGCACGTATGTCGAGTGTGAAACTGACTTTATCGGTTCCTAAGGGGGGCGTTTTGCGGGCCAAGCGTTATGCCAAGGCGCGCGACACGACGGTGTCCAGTCTGGTGAACCGTTTTTTTAACTCGCTGGAGGAACCGGACGCAGAGGAGGCGATCATCACGTCATCGGCGTTGGGGCTGGTGACGTTTCCCAAAGGCAAGACAGACAAGCAGTTGCTGGCGGATGCCTTGGTGCAGAAACACCTGTAAGTGGCGATGGATCGTTTGCTGGTGGACACCAATGTGCTGCTGGACGTGATTGGGAGGCGCGTTCCGTTTTACGGCGACTCGGTTCGCATCTGGGAGTTGGCTGAGCGCCGGCAGGTGGAGGCATTGGTGTCGGCGATTAGTTTTAACAACGTCTATTACATCGCCCGACGACTGGAAAATCACAAGACGGCAATGGTGGCGGTGGAAAAGATCCGGAAGATTTTTGGTACTGCGCCGGTTGATCAGGGCATCATCGATGCTGCGCTTGGCTCAGCCGTCCGCGATTTTGAAGATGCGATCCAGTGTGCCTGTGCGAAGGCGGCGGGAGCGCGCTGGTTGCTCTCGCGCAATGTTTCAGATTTTCCCCGCACGGGCAAACCAACGGCCATCACGCCGACCGGTTATCTGGCCAAGGCCAAGTTGGGTTGAACGGTCCGCATGTCGTTGCCTTCAATGGAATGCCGCAAAAAGGCTGGGCGGTTGCGGGCTGGTTTTGTAACAATCTTTCGGAGCGATGGAAATTCTTGAGATCGTCATGACGCTGGGAATGCTGGTGCTGCTGCAGGCGGTGCTGGGATTTGACAATCTGCTCTATATTTCGCTCGAGTCGAAGCGCGCCCCGGAGGCGCAGCAGTCGTCCGTCCGCAAGTGGGGCATCGGCATCGCGGTCGGCCTGCGGGTTGTGCTGTTGTTTTTGCTGATCACGATGATCAGCGCGTTTCATAAGGAATGGTTCAGATTTTCGTGGACGGGCGTCTTCGAGGGGTCGTTCAACCTGCACAGCATTATCGTGCTGGTGGGTGGGGTGTTCATTATCTACACGGCGATGAAGGAGATTTTCCACATGATCGTGGTGGAGGATTTTCAAACGGAGGTGAAGCGGGACGCCGCTTCCGCCAAGTCGGTGGTGGTCAAGATCGTCTTCATGAACGCGGTGTTCTCGTTTGACTCCATCCTGAGTGCGATCGCGCTGGTTAGCGATTCCGGTGCCGAGGCGGGCGAACGGATCAGCACCACGGGTTTTTGGATCATGGTGTTGGCCATCCTTTCCGGCGGCGGGCTGATGATCTGGCTGGCGGACGGGGTCTCGAATTTCCTGCAGAAGAACCGCATGTACGAGGTGCTCGGGCTGTTCATCCTGTTTGTCGTCGGCATCATGCTGCTGACGGAAGGCGGGCATCTGTCTCACATGAAGCTCTTTGGCAGTGAGATTCACGCCATGAGCAAGACGACGTTTTACTTCGTGATCACCGTGCTGGTGCTCACCGAGGTGGTGCAGAGCCGGTACAAGAAGAAGCTGCTGCTCAAACAGCAAAAATTACTGGGGAAATGATTTATTCGATGGCTATCAAACAGTGGCCATTACAAAAATCAACCACGTTTTCACCCGCATCCGGCCTGCGGCCACCTTCTCCCTGAGGGAGAAGGAATTAAGGGGGATGCGCTTGGCCAAGCCCCCTCTCCCCGCAGAATAAATGGCGGCATTCTGATTTGGAAATTCCTTGTTCGATATTCATCATTCAAACGGCCGGAGAAACACCAACACCGAACACCGAACAAGGAATTTCCAAGGCCGATTTTTGCGGCTCCCACTCCCTGTGGGAGAGGGAGCTGTTCACGCTTTGAGGCGGTCGCCCTTGGGGTCGTGGATGGGGAGGGAGACCTTGGCCGGGACGCGTTCGCCGAACAGCTCGATCTCCACTTCGGTCCCCGGCTTGGCCAACGGCAGCGGCAGGTAGGCGCAGGCGATGGATCGGTCGATCGTGTGGGCATGCCCGGCGCTGCGCAACCGCGAGACGATTTCGCCGTTGTGCCAGACGGATTCCGCGCCGTAGGCCGGCAATGCGTTGCCCTCGAGCACGACGGTTCGCAGTCGCGTTTGCAGTCCGTCGGCTTTGCGTTTGGCCAAGGCGTCGCGGCCGATGAAGTCGCCCTTGGCCATGTCGGCGCAAAACCCCAGCCCGGCCTCGAGCAGATGGTCTTCCGGCGTCACATCGACGCTCCAGTAGACGTAGCCTTTCTCGAGGCGCAATGCGTCGAGCGCCTTGTAGCCGGCGGGGCGGATGCCGTGCGCTTGGCCAAGCTCGAGCAGCGCATCCCAAACGGTGCCGGCGTCGCTGTTGGCGAGGTAAAGTTCCCAGCCCAGTTCGCCGGTGTAACTGACGCGCTGCGCCCAGGCCGGTTTGCCGGCGACGGTGATTTGCCGGGAGGTGAGGTAGGGGAAAGCGTCGTTGCCGAGGTCGTCGCCGGTCGCTTGGCCAAGCGTGTCGCGCGCGCTTGGCCCCCACAAACCGATGCAGGCAAAATCGTCGGTCACGTCGCGGATTTCGACCGAGCCGTCGGTCGGCGCGTGTGAGCGAACCCACTCGAGGTCGTTCGAGAGGAACGCCGTGCCGGTGATGACGCGAAACCGGTCGGCGGCCAGTCGGCAAACGGTGAGGTCGCTCTCGATGCCGCCGCGCGCGTTGAGGAACTGCGTGTAAACCAGCGAGCCAACGGGGCGGTCGATGTTGTTGCAGGCGACGTGTTGCAGCAGGCCAATCGCGTCGGGGCCGCTGACCTCGAATTTGCCGAAGGAGGTCATGTCAAACAGCGCGACACGCTCGCGGGCGGCAAGGCATTCTTCGCGGATGAGATCGTGATACGGCGCGCGGCCCCAGCCCCAGTGGTGCTGGTCATCCGCCGCCGGGCGGGACGGCTCGCCGGGGCGGAAAAAATTGACGCGTTCCCAGCCGTTTTTTTCGCCGAACTCCGCGCCGAGCCCGGCGAGCCGGTTGTACAGCGGGCTTCTGCGGTGGTTGCGCGCCCAGAGGGTTTCGTCGGCCGGATAATGCTGGTGGTAGTAGTAGTGGTAGACCTCGCGCGCTTTTTCGGCGACGAACGCCGTGTCGCCGTAGTTCGAGCCGAAGCGGCGGATGTTCATCTCGTGCAGGTCGAGCGATGGCTCGCCGTCGATGATCCACTCGGCCATCACCTTGCCCACGCCGCCCGCCCCGGCGATGCCGTTCAGCGACATGCCGGCGGCGACGAAAAATCCGGCCACGCCCGGCACCGGGCCGAGGCAGTAGTGGCCGTCCGGCGTCATGGCGTCCGGGCCGTTGATGAGCTTGATGACCTCGGCGCGCTCGATCAGCGGGATGCGTCGCAGCGCCCCCTCCATCACCGGCTCGAACAGCTCCCAGTCCTCCGGCAGCAACTGCTGGGTGAACTCCCACGCGACACCGTCGGCAGCCCAGGTTTTTGGCTCCAGTTCGAATCCGCCGACGAGGAATCCGCCGACTTCTTCGCGAAAGTAAAACAGGTTGTCCGGGTCGCGCACGACCGGCGTCTGCTCCGGCAACTCGTGGCCGGGGATGTGCCGTGTGGTGACGTATTGGTGCATCATTGGCACCATCGGCGTGAGTGCCCCGACCATCGCCGAGAGGCGCGGCGCCCATTGGCCGGCGGCATTGAGGACGATCGCAGTCTGAACGGTGCCTTTGTCTGTCTCAACGTGGGTGACGGCTCCCGCGCCGTCGCGGCCGATGCCGGTGACGCGGCAGTTCGTCTCGATGGTGACGCCCAGCTCGCGGGCCCGCTTGGCGAACTCGAGCGTGATGCCGTTGGGATCCATCCAGCCGTCATCGGGGATGTGCACCGCGCCCTCGATGCCGTCCGGGTTGATGAACGGCACGATGTCGAGCGCTTCCCTGGCGGAGATGGTGCCGACGTCGAGACCGATTCCCCGCGCGCGGCTGACCTGCCGCTGCAGGGCCTTGAGACGGTTCGGGCTGGAGGCGAGGCGCAGGCTGCCGACCTTGTGCCAGCCGATGTTGTTGGCGCCCTCGGCCTTGAACTGGTCGTACAGCCCGATGCTGTAGTTCATCAATCGCATCAGCGCCGGCGAGGTGCGGAACTGGCTGACAAGGCCGACAGAGTGAAACGTGGTGCCGCTGGTCAGCTCGCCTTTCTCGAGGAGCAGCACATCGGTCCAGCCGCGCTTGGCCAAGTGCCACGCGATGCTGCAGCCGGTGATGCCTCCGCCGATGATAACGACTTTCGCCTGTTGTTTCATGGGCGGCGCACCTTGGCCAAGCGGGGTGCGGGCAGCAATAGCCAATTCTGGTGGCGCGGCCCACGGGCTTGCGCTTGGCCAAGCCAGTCGGCACGCTCCCGTGCCCCAATGCCTGACGATGTCCCGACGACGCAGGAGAGCCGCATTCACTGCTGGCTCAAGACGGCGCCGACGCGCTGGTTTGTCGCCTACGGGGCATTGGCCGCCTTCGCGACCTACTTCTGCATGTACGCCTTTCGCAAGCCGTTCGCGGCGGCGAAGTACGAGGGGCTGATGTTTCTCGGGACGGATGTGAACCTCAAGACCGTTCTGCTGATCAGCCAGATCATCGGTTATGCTCTATCGAAGTATGCTGGCATCAAGGTCTGCACTGAGATACGACGGGCGTACCTAGCCAGGTTTCTCGTGGGGCTGATCCTGTTCGCTGAGTTTGCGCTGTTCCTTTTTGGCCTCGTGCCGGAGCAGTACAAGGTGGCGGCGATATTTTTGAACGGCATTCCGCTGGGAATGGTGTGGGGGTCGGTGTCGCGCTACCTCGAGGGGCGCCGGGCGTCGGAGGTGATGTTCGCCGGGCTGAGTTGCTCGTACATCGTGTCGAGCAGTTCGGTGAAGGCGTATGGCACGTGGCTGATGGAGCGGGGCATAGACCAGTTCTGGATGCCTTTTACGGCCGGGTTGTTTTTTCTGCCGCTCTTTATGGTTGCGGTTTATTTGCTGAACCAACTCCCTCCGCCAAGCGCAGCGGATATCGCGGATCGCAGCAAACGCAGCGTGATGAACTCGGGGGAGCGCTGGGCGTTTTTCCGCACGTTCCTCCCGGCGATGCTGATGCTGTTGTTGGTCTATTTTTTCCTCACCGCCTACCGGGATTTCCGCGATAACTACACGCCGGAAATCTTCAAGGCGCTGGGCTACGAGACCAAGCCGGAGCTGTTCCTCAAGGCGGACTGGCCGGTGGCGTTTGGCGTAATGACAGCGTTGGCCTGCCTGAATTTTTTTAAAAATCACCGGTACGGCCTGATCGCAGTCTTCGGGGTGATGCTGACCGGGATTGTGCTGATGGCCACCGCGACATTGCTGCACGATCTGGAGAAAATATCGGGCCTGTGGTGGATGATCCTGATTGGCACCGGCGCCTACCTCGCCTATGTGCCGTACGGCGCGGTGTTGTTCGAGCGCGTAATGGCGTCGACCAAGGTCGCCGGCACGGCGGTGTTTGCGATCTACCTGCACGACGCGATCGGCTACACCGGCTCAATCACCGTCCAGCTTTACAAGGATCTCGGCCAGGGCGAGTTGAATTATTTCGAGTTCCTGCGCGGTTTCACCTGGCTGCTGTGCGGGCTGGGGGTGGTCTGTTTCGTGGCCAGTTGCCTTTACTTCATGAGCAAGCACAAGCCGGCGGCTGCAAATGAGCCGCCGCAGCGCCCGTGACACTTGCGCGGGCGGGTCGGTTTTGTCATACTCCCGGTGCCCAATCATGTCCAAGCGCGCCGTTTCCAGCATTGCGTTTGCCCTTTCACTGACCGTGAACTTTTGCGGCTTGGCCAAGCCGCTGCAGTGGCACGATCGCGGCCATTACCGCGAGGCCAAGGTGAACCGGCCGCTTGGCCAGGCGCCCGGCTTTTCGCTGCTCTCGGCCAAGGTCGCCGGGATCGGATTCACCAACCGTCTGGCCCGTGCGCGGATGGTCAACGCCAACCTGCTCAACGGTGCAGGCGTCGCCGCCGGGGACGTGGACGGCGACGGGTTGTGCGACCTGTACCTGTGCAGCCTCGACGGCGATAACGGGCTGTTTAAAAACCTTGGTGATTGGCAGTTCAAAAACATCACCGCCGAAGCCGGTGTCGGCGCGCCGGGCATGTCGAGCACCGGCGCGGCATTTGGCGATCTCGACGGTGACGGCGATCTCGATTTGTTCGTCACCTCCTGCGGCGGGCCGAACGCGCTCTTCATCAACGACGGCTCCGGCAAGTTCACGAACCGAACCAAAGCCGCCGGCGTCGAGGTGCGGAGGATCGGCTCGACGTCCGTCGCGATGGGCGACGTGGATGGCGATGGCGACCTCGACATTTACGTCGCCAACTACGGCGAGACGTCCGTCCTGCGCTCGGGCGGCTCGGTGTCAGTGCGCACGATCAATGGCAAACCGGTGGTCACCGGCCGGTACGCGAACCGCATCCGCATCATGAACGGCGAAATGGTCGAAGTTGGCGAGCCGGACTTTCTTTATTTCAACGACGGCGGCGGCAACTTCACCCAAGCCGACTGGACCGACGGCAACTGGCTCGACGAAAACGGCCGGCCGATCCGCAAGGCGTATTGGGATCTCGGCTTGTCGGTGATGATTCGTGACATCAATCACGACGGCCGGCCGGACATTTATGTCTGCAACGATTTCCAGACGCCGGACCGGTTTTGGATCAACCGGGGCCGCGGCAAATTCCAGCTCATCGACGAGCTGGCGTTGCGGCACCGCAGCTATTTCGCGATGGCAGTGGACTTCGCCGACATCAACCGCGACGGGCACGACGACTTTTTCGTCGCCGACATGATGAGCCCGACGCACCTGCTCGAGATGACGCAGATTATGATCACCAATCCGTTCGCCAAGCCGATCGACGAGTTCATCGACCGGCCGATCATTCACCGCAACACGCTCCTCGTGAACCGTGGCGACAACAGCTACATGGACACCGCCAACTTCAGCGGTGTCGCCGCCACCGAGTGGACCTGGGGCGCGGCGTTCCTCGACGTCGACCTCGACGGCCTCGAGGATCTGCTGATCGCCAACGGCCACGCGTTCGACACGCAGGATCTCGACACCATCGAGCGCACCGCCCGGCTGGGTAAACTGCCGCCGGCGCAGGATCGCAAAAAAATCTTCCTCTTCCCGCCGTTGGCCGTCCCCAACAGGGTCTTCCGCAACGACGGCGGTCTGCGCTTCACCGAGGCCGGCAGCCAATGGGGTTTCGAGTCGAAAAATATTTCGCACGGCATGGCGCTGTGCGACCTCGACAACGACGGCGACCAGGACGTGGTCGTGAACTGTCTCAATGAGCCGCCGCTGCTCTATCGCAACAACGCCACCGCGCCCCGCGTGTCGGTTGTGTTGCGCGGCGTGCGCGGCAACAGCCGGGGCATCGGCGCGCGCATCACCGTGCGCGGCGGGCCGCACGATCAGTCGCAGGAGATGATCGCCGGTGGCCGCTACCTTGCCGGCGACGAGCCGCTCCGCAGCTTCGCGGCCGGCCCGGCGCCACGCCTCTCGATCGAGGTCGCTTGGCCAAGCGGCCGCCGAACCGTCGTCACTGAGGCCAAGCCGAATCACGCCTATGAGATTCACGAAAAAAACGCGCAGCCGAAGCCACCGCCCGTGGCCAAGCGGCCGCCGATGTTCACCGACGCCAGCGACCGCTTGGCCCATGTGCATCATGAACGGCCGTCGGACGATTTTCTGCGTCAGCCGCTGCTGCCCCGCCGCCTCACCGAGTCCGGCCCCGGCGTGGCGTTTATCGACTGGGACCGCGACGGCCGCGACGAACTGTTTTTCGGCAACGGCGCCGGCGGAAAACTGGCCGGCTACCGCGTCGCCGCCGAGGGCCGCTTGGCCAAGCTGGACGAACCGGCGTTTGGCCACCCGCTCGCCGGCGACGCGCTTGGCTTGGGCGCGGATGACCACGGCCTGCTCGTGGCGGTGTCCGCGCACGATTCGCCCGCGCCGACTGCCCCATCGCTGCAATACTTCCGGCCCGGGGCGGCCAAGCTGGAGGTCATCGAATTGCCGTCCGCCGACCACTCCGACGCCGGCTCGATCACCGTGGCGGACGTGGATGGCGACGGGCATCCCGACGTGTTCGTCGCCGGTCGCGGCATCCCCGGAAAGTACCCGCAGCCGGCCTCGTCGTGGCTGCTGCGCGGCGGTCCGGGCGGACTGAAACTCGACGTCAAGCAGTCTGCTGTTTTCGCAAACATCGGCTTGGTGACCGCCGCCGTGTTCGTGAATCTGGACGACGATTTTTTGCCGGAACTGGCGCTGGCGACCGAGTGGGGGCCGGTCAAGATTTTCAAAAACAGCGGCGGCAACTTCACCGATGCGACGAAGGCGTGGGGACTCGACGCGCAGCCGGGCCTTTGGCAGACGCTCGCCGTCGGCGACTTCGACAACGACGGCCGGTTCGACCTGCTCGCCGGGAACTGGGGGCTGAACAGCCCGTACAAGCACGGCGAAAAACGGGTGCCGTACCTTGTCCACGGCGACATCGGCGGCGACGGTTTTTACGACGCGCTCGAGGCGCGGCTCGACGTGGCCGCGCAACGGCTGCTGCCGCGGCACCGGCTCGTGACGCTCGAGTTGCTGTTCCCGTTCTTGCGCGAAAATTTCCCGACGCACCGCCGTTACGCCGGTGCGACGCTGCAGCAACTATTCGCCGGGCAGCTCGCCGGGGCCGACCTGCTCAAGGCGTCGCACCTCGCCTCGGTGGTGCTGCTCAATCGCGGCGGCAAATTTGCAGCCAAGCCGCTGCCGGTCGAGGCACAGCTCACGCCGGTCAACGGCGCGGCCGTGGCCGACTTCGACGGCGACGGAAACGAGGACCTGTTCCTCAGCCAGAATTTTTTTGCCGTGCGGCTGGAGGATTACCGGATGGACGCCGGCGAGGGGCTGCTGCTGCTCGGCGACGGGCAGGGCGGGTTTGAGACCGTGTTCGGCCACCGCAGCGGCATCAAAATTTTCGGCGAGCAACGCGGCAGCGCGGTGGGCGACGTGAACGACGACGGCCGCCCCGACCTGTTGATCGCGCAAAGCAAGGGCCGCCCGAAGCTGTACCTCAACGCGCTTGGCCAAGCCGGGCTGCGCATGCGTGCGGACCGGGGGACGGTGCTCCGGCCGGTGTACAAAGACGGCACCAAAGGCCCGGCCCGCTTGGCCAGTGGCGGCACCGGTCGCTACTCGCGCAACAGCGACACGCAAATCCTCGGCTTGGCCAAGCGCATCCGCAGCGTCGAGATCACTTGGCCAAGCGGTCGCAAGTCGGCGCGAAAAGTCACCGACTCGGGGTTGGTCAAGGTATCCGACGAGTGAGCGACTCTCGGCCGGGGGAGCGCATGCGTCCCGCGTGCCCGCCTTGGCGTCCCGCCAAGGCGCATCGATCCAGCCCCGAAGGGGTGAAATGAAATAGCCCGGGGCGTCAGCCCCGGGAACAGCGTTCCACAAAAACAGAAGCCCCAACGGGGCGGCATAATCGTTCAGTTCAAACCGGTGCCGCCCCGTTGGGGCTGGGATTTCGGCGGGCCGCCGAAATGAACACGCGGGCCGCGTGTGCTCCCCTTCACTTCAGCGCCTTGGCGGCGATGTCGGTGCGGGTGAAGGCGCCATCAAAATGGATTTTTGCGGCGGCTTCGTAGGCGAGGTCGCGGGCGGCCTGCAGCCCTTGGCCAAGTGCGGTGACGCCGAGCACGCGGCCGCCGCTGGTGACGGTGTCGTTGCCGTCGGGTTTGGTTCCGGCGTGGAACACTTTCACGCCGGGCAGGCCGTCGGCGTCGGCGATGCCGGTGATGGGTTTGCCTTTTTCGTAGCTGCCGGGGTAGCCGCCGGAAGCCATCACGACGCAGACGGACGACTGCGCCGACCAGCGCAATTCGTGTCCGGCGAGCGTGCCGTCGATGCTCGCCTCGAGCAGGTCGACGAGGTCGTTCTCGAGGCGCGTGAGGTAAATCTGCGTTTCGGGATCGCCGAAGCGGGCGTTGAACTCGAGCACTTTCGGGCCGTCGTCGGTGAGCATGACGCCGGGATAAAGCATCCCGCGAAAGTCGATGCCCTCCGCGGCGCAGCCGGCGAGCCACGGCTCGAGCACGGCGTTGGCGATCTCGGTGAGTTTGTCGTCGCTCAAAAACGGCACCGGCGAGTAGGCACCCATGCCGCCGGTGTTCAGGCCTTTGTCGCCGTCGAGGGCGCGCTTGTGATCCTGCGAGCTGGGGAAGAGCTTGGCGGTTTTGCCGTCGCACAATGCGTGCAGTGACACCTCCATGCCGGTGATCAGTTCCTGAATCAGCACGCTCGAGCCGGCCTCGCCGAACGCGCGGTCGGTCATGATCTGGTCGATCGCCCGGTCGGCTTCGGCGGGGTTGTTGCAGATCAGCACGCCCTTGCCGAGCGCAAGTCCGTCGGCCTTGACAGCGCATTTGCCGTCGAGCGCTCCGGCGAACGCCTTGGCTCCGGACGCGTCGGTGAACGACGCCGAGCGCATCGTCGGGATGCCGTTGCGATCCATGAATTCCTGCGAGAAAATTTTGGACGACTCAAACTGCGCCGCCTGCTGTGTCGGCCCCCAGGCACGGAGACCGGCGGCCGAGAATTGATCAACGATGCCCAACGCGAGCGGGTTGTCCGGCCCGACGACGGTGAGGTCGGCTTGGTTGTCGCGGGCAAACGCGAGCAACGCCGGCAGGTTCTCCGCGCCGACGCCGACGCACTCGACCGGCGAGCCGTTGGCCGCGAGCGTCTCGCCGCCGATGCCGGCGTTGCCGGGGGCGCACCACATTTGCGTGGCGCGTGGCGACTGTGCCAGTTTCCAAACCAGAGCGTGTTCGCGGCCGCCCCCGCCGATCACCAAGATTTTCATCAAGCTTCGCGGCGGCGCATCGTAAGTCAGCGGCGGCGGCGGGAAAGCATTTTTCCCCGGGGCACGCTTCGGTAGGCTGGGGGCGTGCCGTACCGGATCCGGAAAATCGTGTCCGGCGGCCAGACTGGTGTCGATCGCGCGGCGCTGGACTGGGCGCTGGCCAACGGCGTGGCGTGCGGCGGCTGGTGCCCGCTGGGCCGGTGGGCGGAGGACGGGCCGATCGATGCCCGGTATCCGCTGCGGGAAACCCCGGAGGCGAACCCGGCCCAGCGCACCGAGTGGAACGTCCGCGACAGCGACGGCACGTTGATCGTCAGCTTGGCCAAGCGCCTGGCCGGCGGCACGCGGTTGACGGCCGATTTGGCCAAGCGCCTGGCCAAGCCGCACTTGATTGTGACGCAAACCGACGGCGACTTGCCGGCTCAGGCGGAGTCGCTGCGGCGATTCATCGCGGAGCACGGCGTCGCGGTGCTCAACGTCGCCGGGCCAAGGGAATCGGGCGAGCCGGGCGCGGGGGAATACGCCGCCGGGCTGCTGGATGCCGCGCTTGGCCAGGCGGGCGGCCCGGAAAAATAAATTGAGCCAAGTCCGCTTTGCCGTCACTCTCCGCGGCCCGGAAATGCGGAAGGTGAACATAGGCTTGGTTGGGTGCGGCACGGTGGGCAGCGGTGTGGTGAACGGCTTGGCCCACAACGGCGCGCTGATGGGCTCGCGCCTCGGCGTGCGCCTGTCGCTCGGCGGCGTGGCGGTGCGAAACCCGCGCAAGGCCCGGCCGACTCGGTTGGCCAAGGGCCTCGTCACGACCGACTGGGAGGCGCTGGTGCGCGACCCGAAGATCGACGTGGTGGTGGAGTTGATGGGCGGCACGACCACGGCGCGCCGGGTCGTCACCGAGGCGCTCAAGCTGGGCAAGCCGGTCATCACCGCCAACAAGGCGCTGATCTCCGCGCACGGCGAGTCGATCTTTCGGCTCGTGGAGAAGAACGGCGGCAACCTTTATTATGAAGCGTCGGTCGCGGGCGGCATCCCGATCATCAAGTCGCTCCGTGAGGGCCTTAGCGGCAACCGCATCCGGAGGCTGTACGGCATTCTCAACGGCACCTGCAATTACATCCTCACGCAAATGGAGGCGGTGGGGATGGAGTTTGCCGCCGCGCTGGAGGACGCGCAGCGGATGGGCTACGCCGAGGCCGAGCCGTCGCTGGATGTCGACGGGTTCGACGCGCAGCACAAGACCGGCATCCTCGCCTCGCTGGCGCACGGGTTCTGGGTGAAGCCGGGGCAGATTTTTGTCGAGGGCATCCGGCACATCACGCCGCTGGACATCCAGTTCGCGCGGCGGCTGGGCTACTGCATCAAGCTGCTTGGCATCGTGAAGAAACGGGGCGGCAAGGTGCAGATCGCCGTCCACCCGGCGCTCGTGCCGGAGACGCACGTGCTGGCCAATGTCAGCGGTGTGTACAACGCCATCCTCGTGCGGGGCGACATCGTTGGCGACACGCTGCATTACGGGCAGGGCGCCGGCGCGGACGCCACGGCCAGCGCGGTGTTGAGCGACCTGGCCGACGCGGCGCTCGACCTGAAACACGGCAGCCTCGGCCGCGTGCCGCCGTTCGTGCCGCACGAGCAGGATGGCGCGGTGCTGCCGATGGACCGGGCGGTCAGCCCGTTTTATCTGCGCCTGAGCGTGATCGACCGGCCGGGGACACTGGCCAAGATCGCGGCCATCCTCGGCGGGGCCAAGATCGGCATCTGCTCAGTGATCCAGCCGGAGGGGCACGTCGGCGAGAGCGTGCCGTTGATCATGATGCTCCACGACGCGCCGGATGCGGCCATGCGGCAGGCGCTCAAGAAAATCGCACGGCTATCCGCCGTGAAAGCAAAGCCAACCATGATCCGAGTGGAAACCTTCGAATGACCATGAGCCGGGACGTCACCAACATACCGGTTGCCTGGCAGGGGTTGATCCGCCGGTTTGCGGCGTACTTGCCGGTAGACGACTCGACGCCGGTTGTGTCGCTGCTCGAGGGCAACACGCCGCTGATTCGTGCCGACCGCCTGGCCCGCGAGATCGGCGGCGAGATCGAGTTGTACCTCAAGTACGAGGGCCTGAACCCGACCGCTTCGTTCAAGGATCGCGGCATGACGCTGGCCGTGTCGAAGGCCTTGGAGCGCGGCGCGGAGGTGGTCATTTGCGCCAGCACTGGAAACACCTCCGCATCGGCGGCGGCCTACGCGGCCCGCGCCGGGATGAAGTGCGTGGTGCTGCTGCCGCACGGCAAGATCGCGCAGGGCAAACTGGCGCAGGCGCTGATGCACGGCGCGATGACGATCGCGATCGAGGGCAACTTCGACGACGCGCTGCGGATCGTCCGCGAGTTGGGCGAGACCGGCCAGGTGGAGGTCGTGAACAGCATCAACCCGGTGCGGATCGAGGGGCAAAAGACGGCGGCGTTCGAGGTGGTCGACCAGCTTGGCCAAGCGCCGGACTTTCATTTGCTGCCGGTCGGCAACGCCGGAAACATCACCGCCTACTGGCGCGGCTACACCGAATACCGCGACGCCGGCTTGGCCAAGGCGGTGCCGAGGATGTTCGGATTCCAGGCCGCCAACGCGGCACCGCTGGTCGTGGGCCGGCCGATCGAGAATCCGCAGACGGTGGCCACCGCCATCCGCATCGGCAACCCGGCCAGTTGGGACGGCGCGGTGAACGCCCTGAAGGAATCCAACGGCCAGATTGCCAAGGTGACCGACGAGGAGATTTTGGCGGCGTACAAACTGGCGGCGCGAACCGAGGGTGTGTTCGCCGAGCCGGCTAGCGCGGCGTCGCTCGCCGGGCTGAGCCACAGCGTGCGTGACGGGTTGATCCCGGCTGGCAGCAAGGTCGTCGCCACGCTCACCGGCCATGGCCTGAAGGATCCGGACAACGCCATCCGCGTCGCCGGCTTCGAGCCAACCGTCGTCGCCCCGGAGACCGACGCCGTCAAGCGGCTCATCGGGCTTTGAGCCCGCCGCTTGGCCAAGCGGGGGGAGGGGCGAGTTGCACCTCGCTCCCAAACTAAAGCCCGTAAGGCGTGACTGAAAAAAGTTTCGGACGAGGTGGAACTCGTCCCTCCCCCGGCGTTCCGCTTGGCTTGCCAAAGGGCGGTTGCGTCACTACCGTCCCCGGCCTGCATGGAGAAGGTCATCATCATCGGATCCGGTTGCGCCGGGTTGACTGCCGCAATTTACACCGCACGGGCCAACCTCGAGCCGGTGGTGCTGACCGGCGCGTTGCCGGGCGGGCTGCTCACCACGACGAGCATCGTCGAGAATTACCCCGGCTTCGCCAACGGCATCGACGGCACGGCATTGATGATGGAGATGCAGCAGCAGGCCGAGCGGTTCGGGGCGAAGATCCGGTTTGGCAGCACGGTCGAGTCGATTGATTTCGCTGGCCAACCGCTCAAGCTGACCGTGGACGGCGGTGAAATGGAGACGCAGACCGTGATCATCGCCAGCGGCGCGGGGCATCGTCACCTCGGGCTGGAGAGCGAGGCCAAGCTGGAAAAAAAGGGTGTCACGTATTGCGCGACCTGCGACGGTGCCTTGCCGATGTTCCGCAACCAGCCGCTGGTGGTGGTCGGCGGCGGCGACTCCGCCTGCGAGGAGGCGACGTATCTAACCCGTTTTGCTTCAAAAGTTTACCTCGTGCATAGGCGCGACGAGCTGCGGGCGTCAAAAATCATGGCTGAACGGACTCTGGCCAACGACAAGATTGAGCCGGTATGGCATTCAGAGGTCACCGAGGTGCTGGATGTCGCACAGGACAAAGTGACCGGGGTGAAGGTGCGCGACAACCCGTCGGGCGAGGAGAGTACCCTCGACTGCGCCGGGTTGTTCATTGCGATCGGGCACGTGCCGAACACGCAGCTCTTCCGGGGCGTGATCGACATGAACGACGCCGGTTATATCTTGCCCAAGCGCGGGCAGGAAACCAATGTTGCCGGCGTGTTCGTGGCGGGCGACTGCTCCGACCACGTTTACCGGCAGGCGGTCACGGCGGCCGGCCAGGGGTGCGCCGCCGCGATCGATGCCGAGCGGTTCCTCGCGGCTCTCGAGCAGTGACGCCGCTTGGCCAAGCGAACAACTCAACCATGCAGCCGCGCAAGGCACAGATCAAACGCGACACCGCGGAGACGAAGATCCGGCTCAGCCTGAACATCGACGGCAGAGGCAAATCGAAAATCGACACCGGCATCCCGTTCTTCGATCACATGCTGACGTTGTTCGCCAAGCACGCGACGATGGATCTGAACCTGCGTTGCAACGGCGACGTCGAGGTGGACCACCACCACACCGTCGAGGATTGCGGCATCGCGCTGGGGCAGGCGTTCGTCGAGGCGCTGGGCGACAAGAAGGGCGTGCGGCGTTACGGCACCGGGTTCGACCCGCGCAACCCGTTCACCGGCGAGGCGTACGTGCCGATGGACGAATGCCTCGCACGGTGCGTGATCGATTTCAGCAACCGGCCACACCTTGTGTGGCGCGGCTTGGCCAAACACCACCAGAAGGGCGTCACCGACGCCGACAAGACACAGGACATGTCGTCGGTGTTCCGCTTCGGGCTGGCGAAGGAGTTTTTCCAGGCGTTCACCAACGACTCCCGGTGCAACCTGCACCTCGAATTGCTGTATGGCGACGAGCCGCACCACATCGTCGAGGCGCTGTTCAAGGCGTTCGCCCGGGCGGCCGACGCGGCTTGTCAGCGCGACCCGCGAATCGCCGGGCAACTACCCAGCACAAAGGGAAAGTTGTAGGCACCTTGAATAAGCCCGTGGCCGGGCGCGTCACCTGAAATGCCGGAAGAACCAGCATATTCCTCGGCGGAAGATCCGCAACTGGTCGAGTGGGCCAAGGCGGGCGACATGTCGGCCTTTGAGGAACTGGTTTCACGGCACCGCGACCGCATCTACGTCCGCGCCTACAGCGTCATGCGCAACGAGGATCTCGCGGTGGATCTTTCCCAGAACGCGTGGGTTAAGGCGTGGCAGCGTCTCGACCAGTTCCATGGCGAGGCCAGTTTTCCGACCTGGCTGAGCCGGATCGTCACCAACCTCTGCCTCGACGAGTTGCGGCGGCAGAAGCGGGCGCGGATGGACTCCATCGAGGCGATGGAGGAAACCACTGGCCCGGTCGAGAACCGGCTCGAGATGGAGACGGTCGACCCGGTCGAGGGATTGGACCGTCAGGAATTGAGGGAACGAATCGACGCTGCCTTGGCCAAGCTTTCGGACAAGCACCGCACGGTGATCGTCCTGTACGAGTTCGAGCAACTCGAGTACCGGGAGATCGCCGGGAAGATGGGTACCTCCATCGGGACCGTCATGTCGCGGTTGTTTTACGCCCGGAAACGACTGGCCAGCCTGCTGAACGAAACGCTGAAACGGGACGGATTAATCGAATGAACGAGAACGAGACAGAACTGAGAGTGCAAGCCCTCGTGGACGGTGAACTCACCGGCACCGAGGCGGAGGCGTTGCGCACGCGCATCGAGGGGGATGACGCGTTGCGGGAGCTGCACGCCCGGCTCACCGCCGTGCGCGGGCTGATGCACGGCGCCGAGTTGCCGCGCCCGCTGCCGGAGCCGGGCGACTTCCACTGGAGCCAAATCTCAAATGCCATTCAGTACGAAGAGCGGCAGGCCAAGCGCTTGGCCAGGCCGGCCTCCGGCATGGGCTCGCTGCTGCGCTGGGTGACCCCGCTGGCCGGCTTGGGCTGCATCCTTCTGCTGCTGACCTCGCCCTCGCGGCACAACGGGCCGCCCGACCTCGGCATCCTGCTGGGCAGCGACCACGAACTGGAGTTGTCCGCCGACGAGATCGACGTGATGACTTTTAACACCGGGGACGATAACATGAGCATCGTCTGGCTCGACTACGCCATCGATCTTCGACCCGACACCCTTCAACTTTGGCTTGATTAGCCTCCGCCTTCCCACTAGACACCCCTTTGCGATGCCCCGATCGCGCTCCAGCTCCCGATGAAACGTTTCACCGTCATGGTCGCCACGCTGCTGATTGCCGCCAATGGCCATATTGCGGCGCAAGCCGACTCGATCTCCGTGCAGGCCCGCCTCGTGCTCGGCACCAGCAAGGAGCAGAAAGACCGGATGGAGGCTTCGGCCGCCATCAAGAAGAAACTGGCCCAGGTGTTCAAGTGGAAGCATTACTACGAGCTGCACTCGAAGCGGATGACCATCGCCGATGCATCCACCAAGTCCGCCAAGCTGAGCCGGGCCGCCTCGATCAAGGTCACCAACAAGAAGAACGGCAAGGTCGCCGTCAGTCTGTTCAGCAAGGGCAAGATGCTGGTTCAAAAAACCCAAAACCTGAAGCCCGGCAGCCATATGGTGCTTGCCGGCAACACCGAGTCCGACTCTGCCTGGTTCATCGTCCTCTCCAAGTCCAAGTAACCCTCCCCCCGCTTGGCCGGAAAATTCGTTCCGTTTTTCATCCGCAGATGACGCAGATCGGCGCAGATGGGGTCGGTGCTTGTGATCTGCGAACATCTGCGAAATCTGCGGATGATCTGTCCTGAAACAGTCGCGCTTGGCCAAGCGCTTGGCCGGGAGATTATTCGTTTGATTCTGCCTCCGGCTTGGCTCGTGTGAGGTTGGTGATGTCGGCGGGGGTTTTAAGTTTGGCGGACGTCAGGCCGTTCTCGAGCAGCAGCGTCGCGATGGCCCGGGCGTTCGCCACCAGTTCCTCTTTGGACAACGACCGGGATGGGGATCGATTAGGCATCATCCCCATTCCCATCATCATGGGATTCATCATGCCGAAGGGATTGCCCGGTTCTCCGGAGTAATCTTCCGGCCGGATGATTTTCTCCAACTCCGGCAGGGCGCGGTTCCAGTTTTCGTCCAGCGGCTTTTTCGCGCTGTCGATCAAGTGGGCGATCAACTCCCTGTCCAGATTGCGGATCGCGGCGTTGACGAGGTTGCTGTCGTTCAGGTTCGCGCCGGCTTGTTCCAGTTGACGGAGGTTGTCGAGCAGGCCGGCTTGGGCGGCGTGCGCGGCTGCGGTCCGGTCGGCGTCGTCCCTCGCCTCGAGGTCCGGTTGCTGGGTCAGCAGATGCTTGAGAATCGCGCCGTCCGTGTTGGCGGCGGCGTGGTGCAGCGGGGTGCTCCCGTCCGACTCGCCCCGTTTCGGGTCGGCACCGCGATCGATGACCAGTTTGAAAAACGCCCAGTCGCCGACCCGCGCCGCCTGCGAGACGACGGACAATTCCGCCAACTCCACCTTGTTGGTGTCCTCCATCATCCCCATGCCCATCATGCCCGGCATCATCATCCCGTACGGGTTCATGCCCGGCATGCCCATGCCCATGCCCATCATGCCCGGCATCATTCCCGGGACCATCCCTTGGCCAAGCGGCGATCCCGAGTTGTCCGGGCTACCAAGGTCCGGCTTGGCCGGTTCCGTGCCGGGGACCGGGTGGTTGACGTCGGCGCCTCTCGCAATCAACAGGCGAGCCTTGGCAAAGTCACTTTTAGCCAAGGTCTTTCGGAGGAGCGAAACGTCGCCGCCCTCCTCGAATGCTTTTGGCATCAACGATTCCGGCACCTTGGCCAAGAGCAGGGGAAGTATGTTGGTGTTGGCCAACTCGAATGCCGTTGGCGACTCCGGGAACGGCATCCCCATCCCCGGCATGCCCATGCCCATCATCCCGTAAGGGTTCATCATCCCAGGCATCATACCCGGCATGCCACCCATCATCCCGGGCAGGTCCATCCCGGGCGGGGTGTCCGGGGTGGCGGGGCTTTCCGGTTCTTCATCGGCCTCGATGGGGAGCACCCCGGCGTCGAGCAGCGCAGTGACCATTTCGGCGTCCTGTTCGCTGACGGCAAACTCCAGCACGGTTCGTTGGGGTGAATCGTCAAAAATGCTAACGCTGAAAACAAAGAAGTCATCTCCCGGCGACTCATCCACATTCGGGGGAGTCCAAATCTTCGCTTTGCCGTTTGTGTCCACCCCCTGCTCGATGAGCCATAGCAGCATTTCGATATTGCCGCTGTGTACGGCGTGGTGCAGCGCGTTTTGTTGCGAGAGGATTTCCGTTTCCGATGCGCTGAAGTCGATCGTTTTCGACTTGCCGGACATCCCCGGCATCATCATCCCGGCCATGTCCGATTCGCTTTCCGGCGGCTGGGTTGAGCCGGGCTCGGGCCGGGTGATCTTCCAGCCTTTCTCGGCGAACGCCTTGAGTTGGCCGAGGTCACCCGCATGGATCGCGGCGAGGACGGCGTCGTAAATCCATGGCTGCGCAACGTCAGTGTCGTCGATGGAGATCTTGTAGCGGGGACTGCCGTGGTGTTCCCACGCCAGCGGTTTGCCGGTCAGGGTGTCGATCGGCAGGGCGGCGATGTAGTCCGGCACCAGTTCGCCGAGGTCGCCAGGCAGGTCGCCCTTCGCGCGTCGATACCGCTCGATGGCAATGCCCAGCCGTGCGGCGGAAAAGTGGTTCATCAATCGTCCGGCCTTGGCCATGGTATTTCCCATGACAGGCAACATCATCCGGCTGAATGGATACATTTTTTGTTCGCTGGTTGCCTCGGCCTTTGAGAAATGTAGGTTGAATTTTTCCCGGTCGATCCTGCCGGTATCCGCGGCCTCCCGGATCAACTCGGTATACTGCTTCATCGTGGTGTCGTAGAAGATCAAGTCCTTCACCAGCCATTGCCTTGGGATCCATCTAGTGTCCTTGATAAATTCGCCCGCAGACCCTTTCGTTTCACCGTTGATCACGCTTTCGATCGTCATGGTGGTCATCAACCGCTCGCTATGCATGCAGCGTTCCCATTGTTTGAGATAGTCCTTGTCGAGGGTGAGGAGTTTGTCCCACTCCGCCAGTTGTTCGTCATTCCATTGGCCCAAGTGCAGCCCGGCGATGAGTCCGTCCACGATGATGTGACCAATCGCGGTGTGCACCAGTTGGCCAATCAGATAAATGTCGCTTCCTGTCACCTCGAACAGCCGGAACTGAAGCCGCACATCCTCCATCGCCCCGCCGCCGTCGCCCCGGGCAAGCTTGATCGGGGCCGAATGCCAAAGAACTAGGGTAAGTCCCTTGAATTTGGCCAAGTGCGGCACATGGAAATCGGCGCCGTTCTCGAACGGATACGGGAAATTCTGCTTCGGCCGCTTGACTGCCTCGCGCAGGTCGCGGAGCAGGCCGTCGAATTGGGCGAAATATTGATCGATCACCTCCCGGTCGGTTCCTTCCATGGGAGAAATCGCCTCTCTGCGGCCTTCTCCCACACGAAGCTGGTCGGCAAAGTCTCCCAGATGAACGATCTTTGTAATCGATGCCCCATATGGTTTTTCCGGGATTCGGCGCCTTGGAAAAACCCTCAAATCCAGAATGGCTTCAACGTTTGTCTTGATGGAAGGGTTGAGGTAGACCGCCTTCTCGCCGACATTCTGGGTGTATAGGAAACCGCTGAACGGCTTGGCCATGAAAAAGTTTTCGTCATCGGCCGGGACTTCGCCGATGTAATCGTTGATGTCGTAACTCCACCCTTCCGCCTCGCTGGCGGCCTTGTACTTGGCCAAGGCGCTATTCGCCATGGTTTTGCCGAGTGCGTAGTAGGCGGACACCCCGACGATGGCCAGCGCGATGAGAGCCGGCACGCCGCGCACCGTCCACTTGAACAGGAACCGTTGAACGGAATCGCGTACCCAGCGCGAAACGAACCCGCGCATCACATGGTGCAGCGCAAGGAAACCAAGGAGGCCAAACCCAATGGCAACAAAGAGCGACCGCTCATCGCCCCGGGTTTCGCCGATGAGGATTGCCACCGACAGCATCGCCGTGCCGATGAGGAACGACATTTCGCCGGAGCCACGAAGCGGCTTGACCGGCGGCAGACCGCCCCCGGCGCGCCCGAGGGCCATCAGGGCCAGACCGGCGAAGAACAACCAGCCGGGAACCAGCAGCAGCAAACCTTCATCACGGAGCCCCCCGTCCGTGAGGCCAAGCGCCAGCGCATAAAGGCCAAGCGGCGCGATGAGGTTCAGCGCGAGGACGATGTTGCCCGAGACCCCGACCTTGCGCTTGGCCTCCTCCGCGATCCATCCATGCCGCAGCCAAAACAGCGCGAGGAGGCTCAGCACAATCGCCGCCGCGAAAAAAATCAGCATCACCATGTCAAACCTGTCGCCACTTCTAAGATTAAATTGATCCTTCGCGATCCTGTCGGCGACCACGGCCACCATGATTGGGCCGATGATTGTCACGATACCCATGCCGATCAGTCGCAGCCGACATCCCTTCATGATTGGCAGACAAATCAGGAGTAACGATTGCGAGATCATGGCAAAACCGATTGCCAAGTAGGAGGTAGGCCCCAAGTCTTTATCGTTCACGACCACCCCCGCCACGCCCAGCAGGAAACAAAGATACAGAAAACATTGCCTTCGGACGGAATTCGGGTTCGCGCCCCAGCCGTCATGCACGACGCCTATGCTCAGGATCAGGAGCGGAACGGCGGCGGCGTAAAAGCAGAGCAGGGTGAACACCCGCTGATCCGTCCTGCCCATGCCCCCGGACTCCGCCAGAAGATGGCCGCAAGACAGAATGATCACCGGGGCGACGATGGCCACGCCCAGAATGCCAAGCATCCCGCGCCGCTTGCCCTTGGCCTTGGGCAGGGCGATCAGCCCGAGGCCAAGCGCCAACACGATCGACTGCATTCCCGTCATACCGGTCACGAACTTCGCCCCGTCCCCGATCTCGTCCATGGAAAGGATCAGCATCGTCAGCAGGAGGCAGAGGTTCAGCGCCAGCAGGATGGAGAGTGACTTGGGGTATTTGGATTCGTTCATCGGTCAGGATTGTTTTCGGCAAGCCATTGATGGCACATTGGGGATATTTTGACAATTGAAAAATAACTTTTCCACAACCGCTTGGCCAAGCGGAGGGGCATCCGCAGATGACGCAGATTGGCGCAGATGGATTGGCATTTGTTGATCTGCGAACATCTACGAAATTTGCGGATAAAGTTCCCTCGTTGGCCGCTTTGGCCAAGCGGCTTGATTCCGGTTCAAGTTCGTCAAAAAAGCCGTGAAAACGGCCTTTTTACCGGTGGTTGGCCAAGCGCTTGGCTTGGCTTGAGTGGAAAACCACGGGAAACACAATATCTTGTGTGTGCATTAGTGAAGTGGCCACAAGATATCGCATTTTAATTGTTTGAGAATAATGGATTTAAGGGTTGTAAAGTGGGGGTGTTTTTGGGTATAAATTGTCGTTTGCGGGGAGGATCGTTTTGGATCGGTATTTCAGCGAGCTTCCTTCCCCGTTTTGAATCCCATTAGACAGAAAAAAGTGCCTAAAAAGACAGCTAGTACCGACCGGTACGACGCAACCAAAATTGACAAACTCGAGGGTCTGGAGGCCGTGCGGAAGCGGCCGGGGATGTACATCGGCGACCCTGACGAAAAAGGACTTCATCACTGTGTTTATGAGGTGCTCGACAACTCGATCGACGAGCACCTGGCCGGCTATTGCGACAAGATCAAGGTGGTGATCCACGTGGACGGTTCGGTGTCGGTGGAGGACGACGGCCGCGGCATCCCGGTGGACATGCACAAGAAATTCAAGATGCCGGCGGTCGAGCTGGTGCTCACCAACCTGCACGCTGGCGGCAAGTTTGGCCAGGGGGCGTACAAGTATTCCGGCGGGTTGCACGGGGTCGGTGCCAAGTGCGTGAACGCGCTGTCGATCTGGTTCAAGGCGGAAATCTATCGCGACGGCGAGGTGCATTACATCGAGTTTGCTCAGGGCAAGACCGTCAAAACGCTCCATGTCATCGGCAAGACAAACAAGACTGGCACGAAGATCACATTCCTCCCGGATCCGGAAATTTTCTCAATCACGACTGAGTATAAGGCGGAGATTCTGCACCATCGGCTTCGCGAGTTGGCGTTCCTGAATCCGGGCGTCACGATTGTGCTGGCGGACGAGCGGGAGGAAGGCAAGACGGAGACGTTCTATTACAAGGACGGCATCGTGCAGTTCGTCAAGCAGATCGGCGAGAACAAGCAGGTGATCCACTCCAAGCCGATCGCGTTTCACTCGACCAAGGACGAAGTCATCGTGGACTGCGTGATGCAGTATAACTCGAGCTACAACGACCAGATTCTGTGCTTCGCCAACTCGATTGCCAACTCCGACGGCGGCACGCACCTGACCGGTTTTCGGACGGCGCTCACGCGGGCGATCAACCAGTACGCCAAGGCGAACAAGCTGCTGAAGGAAAAGGATCCGAGCCTCTCCGGCGACGACGTGCGCGAGGGGTTGATCTGCATCCTGAGCGTCAAGCTGCCGAATCCGCGTTTCGAGTCGCAGACCAAAGTCAAGCTGGTGAATGGCGAGGTGGAGGGCATCGTGTCGTCGATCGTGTACGAGGGGTTGATGGGCTATTTCGACAGCACTCCGGCACTTGGCAAGAAGATCGTCGACAAATGCCTAACCGCAGCCCGCGCCCGCGAGGCGGCCCGCAAGGCCCGCGACACCGTGCGCAAAACGGCGATGACCGGCGGCGGGTTGCCGGGCAAACTGGCCGACTGCTCCGATCGCGATCCGGCCAACACCGAGTTGTACATCGTGGAGGGCGACTCGGCAGGCGGCTCGGCCAAGCAGGGGCGCGACCGGAAGTTCCAGGCAATTTTGCCGATCCGCGGCAAGCTGATCAACGTGGAGAAGGCACGCCTCGATAAGGTGCTCGAGAACCGCGAGATCCGCACGATGATCACGGCGGTCGGCACCGGCATCGGCTCCGGCGAGGGGGAGGGGGCGTTCAACATCGAGAAGCTGCGCTACCACAAGATCATCATCATGACGGACGCCGACGTGGACGGCTCGCACATCCGCACGCTGCTGCTGACGTTTTTGTACCGGCAGATGCCGCAACTGGTGAAACAGGGCTTCGTGTACATTGCCCAGCCGCCGCTCTACAAGGTCACGCGCAAGAAGCGGATCGAGTACATCGACGACGATGCTCAGATGACCAAGCTGCTGCTCGGTCTCGGGGCGGAGGATGTGCGCCTGCTCAGCCTGGAGAACGACAAGGAGGTGGCGAAGAAACAGTTGGGCGAGATTCTCGAGTTGTTGCAGTCGCTCGACAAATTCGCGCGGGCGATCCAGCGTCACGGTGGCGACTTCACTGAGTACCTCGAGCAGCGCGACGCGAAGAAGAAACTGCTCCCAAGCCACTTGGTGAAGATTTGGGAAGGCAACAAGGAGACGGTTCATTATTTTCAAAGCGAGGCGGCCTTGGCCAAGTTTGGCCAGGCGAACCCCGACCTTGGCCTGTTTGGCGAAGACGACGAGGAGGAAGACGAGGCGGTTGGCCAAGCGGAGGGAATATCCGAGACCGTGGAGTCTGTGGCCGAGCCGGCCGGGCGCGGTCGCAAGTCGAAGAAAAAAGAGGGAGCGCGCCGGCGTGCGCGACACGTGGAGCTGCACGAGCACACGGCGATTGAGGAGATACTGGCCAAGCTCAACCGCAAGGGCTTGAGCGTCGATCATTACTCGGCGCAGGACGAGCCGCTGTTCGAGATCATCCAGGGCGAGGGCGACAACGCCATCGCGCGCCGGTTGTTTTCCATCTCGGAAATCCTCGAGGCGATCGTGGACGTCGGCCGGAAGGGACTGCAGATCCAGCGATTCAAGGGCCTGGGCGAGATGAACCCGAAGGAGCTGTTCGAGACGACCATGTCGCCGGAGACGCGCAAGCTGCTGCGCGTGGAGGAGACAGACGCCGTCGAGGCGGACGAGATGTTTACCCGGCTCATGGGCGAGGAGGTCGAGCCGCGCCGGCATTTTATCCAGGAAAACGCACTGAACGTCCGCAACCTCGACGTTTGACCCCGACCAACCCGCAGGAAACTTTTTAGAGACCGATGGCAGATTCCAAGGACAACGACCCGTTACCCGCAAGCAACACGCCGCTGTTCGCGGCCAGCGAGAAAATCCAGAAGATCAACGTCGCCGACGAGATCAAGAACTCGTTTCTTGACTACTCGATGTCGGTGATCATTTCGCGTGCACTGCCGGATGCCCGCGACGGGCTCAAGCCGTCGCAGCGCCGGATCCTGCTGGCGATGCACGACCTGAACCTCTCTCCCGGCCGGCATTACCGCAAATGCGCCAAGATTTGCGGCGACACGAGCGGCAACTATCACCCGCACGGTGAGGCAACGATTTACCCGACGCTCGTCAACATGGCGCAGCCGTGGTCGATGCGCGGCACGCTCGTGGACGGGCAGGGGAACTTCGGCTCCGTCGAGGGCGACCCACCGGCCGCCATGCGTTACACCGAGGCGCGCCTCACGCACCTTGGCCACGCGCTGATGATCGACATGGACAAGGACACCGTCGATTGGATGCCCAACTACGACGAGACCCGCGAGGAGCCGACTGTGTTCCCGGCGGCGTTCCCGAACCTGTTGGTCAACGGCGGCACCGGCATCGCCGTTGGCATGGCGACCAGTATTGCGCCGCACAACCTCGGCGAAATCGTCGACGGCATCTGTGCGCAGATTGATGATCCGGACATCAGCATCGAGGGCCTGATGCAGTTCATCAAGGGGCCGGACTTCCCGACTGGCTGTCTCGCCGTCGGGCTGGACCCAATTCGCGACTATTTCAAGACCGGCCGGGGCAGCGTCAAGCAGCGCGGTCGCGTCGGTGTCGAGCAGATGAAAGGGAACCGCGAGCAGATCGTCATCACGCAGATTCCGTACATGGTCAACCGCGCCACGCTCGTCCAAAAGATCGCGGAGCTAGCCAACAACAAGACGGTCACCGACATCTCCGCCGTGCGCGACGAGTCGGACGAGAATACGCGCGTGGTCGTCGAGCTCAAGCGCGACGCGGTGCCCAAGGTGGTCATCAACAAGCTGTACAAGTTCACGCAACTGGCCACGTCGTTCAGCGTGAACATGCTGGCGATCGACCACGGCCGGCCCAAGACGATGAACCTCAAGGAGCTGATCAATGCCTACATTGAGCATCGCCGCGAGGTCATCCTGCGCCGCACGCGCTTTGAGCTGGCCAAGGCCGAGGCGCGCGCCGAGACGCTCGAGGGCTACCTCTGCGCGCTCGCCAACCTCGACGAGTTCATCCGCATCATCCGCAACTCAAAGAACCGCGACGAGGCCCGTGTCAAGCTGCTGGCGTTCGAGTTCCCGGAGAAGGTGCTCAAGAAATGGGGCGTCAAGGTCCGCAACAAGGAGCGCATCAAGGGCGGTTTTTATCTGCTAAGCGAGGCACAGGTGAACTCCATCCTCGACCTGCGGTTGTACCAATTGACCGGCCTCGAGCAGGACAAGATCAAGGCCGAGTACGACGAGCTGCTCGTCAAGATCGAGGACTTGATGGACATCATCGCCCGCGAGGATCGCGTGCTGGCCATCATCAAGGACGACCTCACGGAGATTAAAGACAAGTACGCCACGCCGCGCCGCACCGACATTGTCCCCGACGAGGGCGACATGGCGATCGAGGACCTCATCGCCAACGAAGGGGTCATCATCACCCTCACGCACAACGGCCTCATCAAGCGCACCAACGTCAGCTCCTACCGCGCCCAGCGCCGTGGCGGCAAGGGCGTCATCGGCATGGGCACGCGCAAGGAATCGGTCGTGCAGGGGGAGGGCGACGACTTCATCGAGCACCTGTTCACCGCCAGCACGCACGACTACCTCATGTTCTTCACCACCACCGGGCGCGTATATGTCCGGCGCGTGCACGAGATTCCCGACATGGGCCGCTCGGCCAAGGGGCGCAACATCGCCAACCTGCTCGAGCTGCAGTCCGGCGAAAAGATCGCGGCGCTCATCCGGGTTGAGTCGCAGCAGGACGCCAACAAGAACGACCTCACCTGGCAGCAGGAACGATTCCTCTTCTTCGCCACCGAGAGCGGCACGGTGAAGAAGACCGCCCTCAGCGCCTACGCCAACGTCCGCCGCACCGGCATCAACGCCATCGGCATCAACGACGGCGACCGGCTCATCACCGTCAAGCTGACCACCGGCCACGACGAGGTCGTGCTGATCACCAGCGGCGGCAAGAGCATCCGCTTCAACGAGGAGAACGTCCGCTCGATGGGCCGCACCGCCGCCGGCGTGCGCGGCATCCGGCTCGGCACCAAAGACCGGCTCGTCGCCGCGGCCATCGTCGCGAAGGAGGCCACGCTGCTCGTCGCCGGCGAGAACGGCATCGGCAAGCGCACCGGCTTCGACGAGTACCGCGTGCAGTCGCGCGGCGGCAAGGGCATCATCACCATGAAGACCACCGCCAAGACCGGCGGAGTCTGCGGCGCGCTGGCCGTGAAATCGAACGACGAGATCATGCTCATCACCGTCGGCGGGCAGATGGTGCGCACCGGCGTCGAGCACATCCGGATGACCGGGCGCAACGCCCAGGGCGTCAAGCTCATCAACCTCCACGGCAAGGACCAGCTCCAGGCTATCGCCCCCGTCATCAGCGAAGACGCCGCCGACCAGGACGCCGCCGTCCCCGAAGACACCCAGAGCTGAGCAACGCGCTTGGCCAAGCGCATCGTTTCAACTGCGGTTTCACGCGAATAAAGCCAAGCGATTCCTTCTCTCTCACGGGAGAAGGTGGCCGAAGGCCGGATGAGGGTGAACGCCCTTGGCCAAGGAAGGACGAGTTGGCCAGCGACAACGAATGTGCCACCGTTTGCCTGTCAATAATAAATCAACAGGAAACATTCACGTACAAAGCCAGCTTTCACCAACTGTTAATTGCCGGGACTGCCCCGAATGGCACTTAGATAAGGCGGGGGATCGACGATTTATCAGGTGTTTTTTACAGTTTTTTCATCGAAAGGAGTCCTTATCTGAGTGCCATTCGGGACTGACCCCTTTATACGTCCACGTCATCGTGCCACGTCATCGAACAACGACCGAGTACGAGGGAGGAGGTACGAGGACGAGGAGGATTTAAACACCCCGCTTGGCCGAGCGCATTGGCGATGGGGAGCGCACGCGGCTCGCCAAGGCGTATTTCGGCGGGCCGCCGAAATCCACACGCGAGCCGCGGGTGCTCCCCTAAACCAAGCCCGACAGTTTGCGGCCGATCCAGTAGACGAGCAGCAGCAGCAGGATGGCGCCGCCCCACCACGGGTTGCTCCAGAGGCGGGTGCGGAGCTGGGCGGTCTTGGGCTCGGGGAGGACGGAAATCCGCTTGATGACATCGTCGAGGTCGGCGGTGTTGACGCTCTCGCCGCCGGTGAGGGAGGCGATCTCGGCGAGCACCGGGCGGTTCACCGGGCGGCCCCGTTTTTCGCGCTGGGGCAGGGCGACGGCCAGCTTGGTCGCGAGCCTTCGCCCCTGTTTGGGGGCGTCGATGGTGATCTCGAACGGCCCGCCTGATTGCGGCAAAAACTCCGCGCTGTAAACACCCCAGCCGCCGGCGACTTCCGTCAGCTCCAGTTGCTCGTCCTGACCGGCGGGCGAGACGATCGTGCCGTTGACCTCGCCGTTCTCCAGCGGGAAGCCGGCCTCATCGAGCACGGTCGCCTGCAGGAACACGCGGTCGCCGACCTTGGGCGTCTCCGGCGTGTAGCTTAGCCGGATGCCCTCCTTCTCGGCAAGGTGCCGCTTGTGCGCCATCCAGCGGGCGATCTGGCTCCAGAACCGGTAATGAAACTTGTCCTCGACGCCGCGCCGCCAGCGCCACGCGCTGTCGGTGCCCATGAACAGCACCTTGCCACGCCCGGCATCGCGAATGGCCAGCAGCGGGATGCGGCCGAACTGATTGCGCCGCTCCGGGTGCACGGCGAGCACCTCGCTGCCGGGCCGGCTTCTGGTCACGCCGGCGGACCAGTAAAAACCGGGGAGCATTTTCCAGATTTGGTCGTTGACCATCTCGTCGGCGTCGAAGCGGGTGAGCAGGTGGCCGCGGCCCCGGCTCGAGAGCGTGAGCACCGACTCGTTCTGCAGGCCGACACCGGTGGGGTTGGCGTCGTCGAGCTCAACCGGCATCAGCTCCTTGAGCGGGCTGTCCATCAGCGAGAGGTGGTTGCCGCGCCGGCCCGGCATGAAGACCAGCCCGCTGCCCTGCTGCTCGACAAGGCCCTTGATCAGTTCGGCGTCCTTCTCGCTCAACTGCCCGTTGCCGACACCGACGTCGCCAAGGAACACCACGTCGTAGCGCGTGAGCATCTCGCGCGAGCCGGGGAAGGCGGAGAGATAGTCGCGCCCGCCGCCGGGGCCGATGTTTGGGTGGAACAACATGCAGCTCAGGTCCACGCCGGGGTCGCGCGCGAGGGCGTTGCGCAGGAAGCGGTATTCCCAGCGCGGCTGCGAGTCGACGATCAGCACGCTGAGCTTGACCACGCGCACGGCGATATGAAACGCCGCCGCGTTGTTGTCCTTCAATTCCTCCTCCTTCTCGGCCGTGAACTCGAGCCGCAGGTCGAACTCGCCGACCTCGCGCGGGTACCACATGATCGAGTCGCGAAACCGGCTGTTCGCCGGGAGGGTGACCTTTTTTGCGGCGAGGCGCTCGGTGCCGTTCATCAGCCGCACCTCGGTGGCGACGTCGCGCGGCAGGTGGCTTTGGATCGTGTACGGGATGGCGATCTGCTCGCCGAACAGCCCGTACGCCGGCGCGGCGACCTCCTCCAGCGCCAGGTCGGGGAGCGGCTCGTCCCGCCCGGTGACTACGCTGTAAACCGGGATGCCCTCGTCGCGGTAGCGCGTGGCCACGCCGATGGGGGAGGGGCCAAGGTTCCAGTCGCCGTCGCTCAGCAACAGGACGGCCTTGAGATGTTTCTGCTGCCGGAGAACCGAGCCAAGCGCGCCGCTCAGGTCAGTGCCGATTTCGCGCGCTTGGCCAAGCGCGTTCGTGGCGGCCGCGTCCGGCGGCACGGCGAACGCCCCGCTCAACACGTCGTGGCCGGCCTCAAGCGGCTTCCAAAACTCGCGCTTGGTTTGGGCCTCGAGCCAGTCGGCCCGGGTGACTATATTGTTGGTGCGGACCACGTCACGCGTCTGCATGCTCCCGGAGGCGTCGTTGAGGATGACGACCTGCGGCGGGTCGGTGCGCTGGATTTCCCGGACAAACTCCGGCTGCAGCAACGCGAACGCCAGCATCGCCACCGCCCCGAGTCGCAGCGCCCCGAGCAGAGCGACCCGGCCCCCCCGGCCGTTGCGCTGCCAGCTGCCCCAGCCCCGCCAGGCCGCCAGCACCCACGGCGGCGGCAGTGTCACCCCAAAAAAACCCA
>JACNJE010000070.1 GCA_014382705.1 Verrucomicrobiota bacterium
CTGCCGCACGCGATGGCCTCGGAGATCATCGAGCGTTACGAGGCGGACTGGGAGAAAGTCGCTGCCTGGCTCACCGGCCCGATCCCGGAGGGCAGATCCATTTTCTATCAAAAACAGATGTGCCACCACATGCTGCCGGGCGTCGGCCGCGACTGGCTTGGCCGGGTGACGAACTGGTTCCTCATCCGCGAACCGCGCGAGATGCTCACGTCGCTGATGAAAAAGCTCCCCAATCCGACGTTGGCCGACACCGCGCTGCCGCAGCAGCTTGGGCTGTTCAATCACGTCCGCGAGTTGACCGGTGCCGTGCCGCCGGTGATCGACTCGACCGACGTGCTCCGCGATCCGCGCGGCATGCTCGGTGCGTTGTGTGAGCGGCTCGGCGTGGCGTTCACCGACGCGATGCTTGAGTGGCCGCCAGGCATCCGCGAGTCGGACGGCATCTGGGCGCGGCACTGGTATCCGGAAGTTGAAACCACAACCGGCTGGCGTCCGTACAGGCCGAAGGAGGAACCGGTTCCCGACGCGCTTTCCGGAGTGCTCGGGCAGTGCAACGCCATTTACGAGCAACTTTACCCGCACCGCATCACGGCTTAATAAAAAATCATGCTCCAGAAATTCAACGAGAAAAATCGCGACCTGCTGGTCAACATCAACGGCAAGTTGCTGCACCGAGACGAGGCCGGCATCAGCCCGTTCGACTCCGCCGTGCAGGGTGGCGACGCGGTCTGGGAGGGGCTGCGCGTTTACGACGGCAAAATCTTCCGCTTGGCCAAGCACCTCGAGCGGCTCCGCAGCTCGGCGCTCGCGCTGGCCTTCGCCGAGATCCCGTCGGCCAAAAGCATCACGGCGGAAATCAAGCGCACGCTTGAAGCGAACGACATGCGTGATAACGCGCACATTCGGCTCACGCTGACACGCGGCGTTAAGCTCACCTCCGGCATGGATCCGCGTCTCAACACCGCCGGGCCGACGCTGATCGTCCTCGCCGAACACAAGGCGCCGGTCTACGACAAGAGCGGTTTGAGCCTCATCACCTCGAGCGTCCGACGCCCGTCGCCCGACGTGCTCGACCCGAAGATTCACCACTGCAATTTGATCCAGTCCATCCTCGCCAAGATCGAGGCCAACCACGCCGGGGCGGACGACGCGCTGATGCTCGACTCGCGCGGCTTCGTCGCCGAGACGAACGCCACGCACCTGTTCATTGTCGACGGCGACACGGTGATCACCAGTCGTCTCGTCGCCTGCCCGGAAGGCATCACGCGCGAGGTCGTGCTGGGCCTCTGCCGCGACAACGACATCCCGCACGAGGTGCGCGACCTCTCGCTCACCGAGGTGTATCGCGCCGGGGAAATGTTCTGCACCGGCACGATGGGCGAGTTGGCGCCAGTCACGCAGGTTGACGGCCGCCCGATCGGCGCCGGCACCACCGGCCCGATGACCCGGCGTTTGGCCAAGCGCTTCGATGCCTGCGTCGCCGCCGAGGCCGAGCCGGTGCTGGATTGATTTTTTAGGGTAACATTTTCCGCTGGCTTCGTGTAGATTCCCCGGGCGATGACGATTGCAAACGTCTTACAGGTTTTATTGTTGATTCTCGGCGCGATGCTGGTTTTTCAGGCTTATTGGCTGGCAGGCACGGCACTTTTTCCCCGCTTGGTGGGCAAGGCGAGAGACCACTACAAAAGGCCGATCCGCACCACGCTGATCGGCTTGGCCGTGGTGTTGCCGGCGATTTGGCTGGGATTCATGGTGCTGGGCCAGTCTTCGCAGCCGGTTTTAAAGATCTTGGGTTTTGTGATTGGGAGTGTGCCATTGATCGCCGGCCTGATCGGCTCGGCCGGCTTCTGCCAGTTGATCGGCCTCGGCCTCCCCGCGCCGGGAGACCAGAGCCAAAACTGGCGGCGCGTCTGGCGCGGCGGCTGGGTGCTGAACTTTTGTTACCTGCTGCCGTTCGCCGGCTGGTTCGTCATTTTGCCGTGGGGGATCATCAGCGGCTGCGGCGCGTTCGTCATGTCGCTCTCCGGGAACGGCGCCCCGCGAAACCGGAGTCGAAACATCGGCCGTGCCCCGAGGCACACGTCCACCCCCGAGCCGGCGGCCAAGCTGGATGACGACTCGCCGCGCAGCTCGCGTCTGCAGCGCACCCAGATTCCCAGCGGCGACGACGGGAACAAGCCGAAGCCGCGCCCGCGCCGCCCGCGCCGCCCGTCCCGCCCCAAGCAGGAGGAATGATGGCACTCAACCGGCGACGATTCCTGCAGGCCGGCGGCGCCGCCGCTGTGTTGGGAACCGCCGGTTGTGACGCGCCGCAACAGGCGCTCTGGCCGTACACCGGTTTGCCCGGCGAGGCCAAGCTGCCGTTCGCGCCGCCCGGCGGCGGGTCGATCGATCTCGTTTCCCATCTGCTCAACCGCCTCTCGTACGGCGCGAGGCCGGGGCAGCACGGGCGCATCCTCCGCTTGGCCAAGCGCGAGGAGGAGGCCGCGGCCCGGTTCATCGATGAGCAACTCGCGCCGGAGAAGATCAACGACGATCGGGCCGAGTTTCGCGTGCAGCGATTCGAGACGCTCGCCCTCGCGCCGATCGGCGAGTTTTACGAGTTCCAGCCCGGGCTCCTGCGCGAGGAATTGACCCGCGCCACGCTGACCCGCGCCGTCTACTCGGAGCGCCAGTTGCAGGAGGTGATGGTGCGGTTCTGGAGTGACCACTTCAACATCGACATCTCCAAGGGCGAATGCAAATGGCTTAAGCCGGCCGACGACCGCGACGTCATCCGGCCGCACGCGCTGGGCCGGTTCCCCGATTTGCTCGCAGCATCCGCCAAAAGCCAGGCGATGCTCACCTACCTCGACGGCCGCGCCAACCGCGTGCGCCAACCCGGCGACCAACCGAATGAAAATTATGCGCGCGAACTGCTCGAGCTGCACACGCTTGGCGTGCGCGGCGGCTACACGCAGCGGGACGTGATGGAGGTGGCCCGCTGCCTGAGCGGCTGGCGCATCGGGCGTGGGCTGTTCCAAAACGGCAGCGTGCAGTTTGAGCCGGGCCTGCACGACGGCCGGGCCAAGACCGTGCTGGGCGAAGCGATCCCGGCCCGCGACGGCATGGACGGCCGGGACGATTTTGACGACGTCCTCCGCATCGTCGCCGCCCACCCGTCCACCGCCCGGCACATTGCGGCCAAGCTATGCCGCCGCTTCATTGCCGACGAACCGCCGGCCGCCGCCATCGACACCGTCGCAGGGGTGTTTGCCAAGACCAAAGGCGACATCCGCAAAACCCTTCGTGCGTTGTTTTTCACCGATGAATTCCGCGGCACACGCGGCAACAAATTCAAGCAACCGCTGCACTTCATCGCCTCGGCCCTGCGGGCGACCGGCGCCGAAAGTGACGTTGGCCGGCCGCTGGTGAACTATCTGTTGCGCATGGGCCACATGCCGTTCGAGTACCCGGCGCCGGATGGCTACCCGGCCCGCGCCGAGCCGTGGATGAGCACGCTGCTGTGGCGCTGGAACTTCGCCGCCAAGCTGGCCAAGGGGCAAATCAAGGGCTCTCGCATCGATCGTGACCGCTTGGCCAAGCGCGCCGGTGGCGTGGCCAAGCTGGCCGCCCACCTGCTCGGCCGCCGGCCAAGCGACGTCGAATTGGCTGCGGCAACGGCCTCCGGCAACGCGCTTGGCCTGCTGCTTGCCAGCCCAAGTTTCCAGTGGAGTTGACCCGCGATGAAACCAGCCAAGGCAATCCTCCACGGAAACGGCGACCTGCAGCGGACGCTGGTCGTGGTGTTCCTGCGCGGCGGCGCGGACGGCCTCGCACTCCTGCCGGCTGTCGGCGATGACGACTACCATCGCGCCCGCCCGCTCACGGCGGTCGGCGAGTCGGAGGCGATCCGGCTCGACGACCGTTTCGGCCTCAGCCCGGTCATGGCGGCCCTCGAGCCGGCGGTGAAGGAGGGCGCGCTGAGCGCCGTCCATTGCGTCGGCTCCGGCGACACGACCCGCTCGCACTTCGAGGCGCAGGATTTAATGGAGCACGGCGGGCACACCGGCGGCGGCTGGCTCGGGCGCTTTCTGCGGTTTCGCGAACAGGCCAGCGGCGGGGCGCTCTCGGCGGTTGCGCTTGGCCAAGCGGTGCCGGAATCGCTGCGCGGCGCGCCGTCGGCCACGGCGATGCAGTCGCTCGACGACTTCTCCTTCTCCGGCAGCGATGCGTTTGTGCAGTCGCTCGAGCAGCTTTACGGCGGGCAAGCCGGCGTCTTCGGTGCCCGGGCGCGGGACACGTTCGACGCGCTTGGCCGCATCCGCGACCTGCACGCCAACGACTACTCGCCGGCCAATGGCGCGGAGTACGGCGGCGGCCGGTTCGCCCGTGAACTGCGCTTGGCCGCACAGTTGATCCAGGCCCGCGTCGGCGTGGAGGCGGTCACGGTCGACCTCGGCGGCTGGGACACGCACCTGTCGCAGGCACCGCTCATCTCGCCGCTCCTGCGCCGCCTGGCCGACGGCTTGGGCGCGTTCCGGCGCGATCTCGGGGCGGCGATGCAGCAGACCACCGTCGTGGTGATGAGCGAGTTCGGCAGGCGCGTCAGCGAAAACTCCGCGCTGGGCACCGACCACGGGCGGGGCGGGGCGATGTTCGTGCTGGGCGGCGACGGCGCGGAGGGCCGCGTGATCGCCGACTGGCCCGGCCTTGAGCGCGACGCCCTCGTCGGCCCCGGCGATCTGCCGGTGACCACCGACTACCGCGACGTGCTGATCCCGCTCCTGCGCCGACACGCCCCGGGTGCCGACATGGCCAAGGTGTTTCCCGGTCACGAGGCGAGGCCGCTTGGCGAAGCAGTCGAGCGGGCCTGATTGCCCTTGCTTCCGGGCGGGCGGCGTTGGAGGATTTCGGCCCGAGCCCGGACACGACCCAGCACCATGTCATCACAAAACGACCCGACCCCGAGATTGACCGCCCCGTGGGGCGCGCCCGCACCGACCGGCAACGCGGTGTCGCGGCGTTCCGCCTTCAAGCTGGCGATGGGTGCCGCCGGGCTGGCTGCCGCCGGAACGGCCGCCGAGGCCGCGCCCGATCCGCGCAAGGCCGCGCCCAAGCGGTACGGGATGAAGAAGTCGATCAACCAGTGGGCGTTCCCGTACCCGGAACGGATGAACCTGCGGGAGTGCCTGCAGTTGGCCAAGGACGCCGGCTTCGACGGCATCGAGCTGAACTACGACCTCGAAAACGATCTGTCGCCGAAAAGCGGCCCGGGCGATTACCGGAAAATCCGGAAGATGGCTGACGACATCGGCATCGCCATCAGCGGGTTGTGTTCGTTCCTGTTCTGGCCGTACCCGCTGACGAGCAACGATCCGGCCGAGCGGGCGCGCGGGATGGAACTGGCCGGGTTGATGACTGAGGCCGCGCACCATTTGGGTACCGAAAACCTGCTCGTCGTCCCCGGAGCGGTGCATATGCCGTGGCGCGAAGATCACGACCCCACGCCCAATGACATTTGCGATCGGCGCGCCCGGGAGGCGATCGGCAAGCTCCTGCCCACGGCCGAGAAACTAAAGGTGCACCTGAACATGGAGAACATCTTCTTCAACGGCTACCTGCTGTCGCCGGAGGAGATGATCCGGTTCGTCGACCGGTTTGGCAGCGAGTATGTGCAGGTGCATTTCGACACCGGCAACATCATGCTGTTCCAGTTTCCGGAGCATTGGATTCGCATCCTCGGCCAACGCATTCGCAACGTGCATTTGAAGGAATTCACCAAGAAGGGGACGGACCACTCGCTCGAGTCGTTCCGGCCGCTGCTCGACGGGACGACCGACTGGCCGGCGGTCATCGAGGCGTTCGACGAGACTGGGTACGACGGCTACCTGACGTTCGAGTATTTCCACCCGTATCCCCATTACCCCGAGGCGCTGATATACCAGACTGCCGACTCGCTCAACCGGATGCTCGGCCAGGCGGTGTAGGTTTTGGCACAAAAAACTTCGACTCTGGCCGGTGTGCCTCTACACTCCGCGCCCGCATGGGCAGGGAGCCAACCACCAGCAAATACATCGAGGTTCGCGAGTCGGAAATCCACGGCACCGGCGTGTTCGCCAAGGCCAAGGTGCCGAAGGGCAAAAAGGTCATCGAGTACATCGGCGAAAAGATCACCAAGAAGGAGTCGGAACGCCGCAGCATCGCGCTGATCGAGAAAAACCACGGCAGCGAAACCGACGGGGCGGTCTACATCTTCGAGGTCAACAAGCGGCACGACATCGACGGCAACATCCCGGAAAACACCGCGCGCTTCATCAACCACTCGTGCGATCCCAACTGCGAGCCGGACGTCATCAAGAACCGCGTCTGGCTCATCTCCAAGCGCAAGATCAAGGAGGGCGAGGAGTTGAGCTACAACTACGGCTTCGACCTCGACGGCTACGAGGATCACATCTGCAAATGCGGCGCCAAGAAATGCGTCGGCTACATCACCGCCGAGGACAACTGGCCCAAGCTCAAAAAGAAACTCGCCAAGAAAAGCAAGAAGGCGAAAAAAGCGAAGAAAAAGGCGGCCAAAAAAACCGTCAAGGGCAAAAAGAAGTCAAAAAAGAAGGCCAAGAAATAGCCGCGCCTGGCCTGGCGCCTGGGCGTCAAAAACCGCCGCGCAGTTCCTGCTGCAGTTTCTGGCCGAACTTCGGCATGTCGGCCTCGGGCGGACGATAGCCGTCGCTTGGCGGCACCAGCGCCGGGCGGCCAAACTGGTCCACGTGCCAGTCGCACGTCACCCCGTCGGTGAACGTCACCGAGCCGCTGGCCATCGTTCCCGGCTGGGTCACGGGTGACACGGTCACGGACACGTCGCCGCCGTCGATGTCGCCGTCCGCCTCTGTCGCCGTCCCGCCCGTGGGATCGTCCGGCGCGGGGAACGGGTTGTCCGGTGTCGGGAGCTCGGCGGCCGGTGCGGTTGGCTCCTCTGCCGGCTCGGGTTCCTCCGGTTCTTCCTCGTCCTTGGGCGTCAACTCCAGGTCGCCGACGAGGAACCGCACATCCATGTAGGTCATCCGGATGTCCATCTCCGTTTCAAGCCGCGACTGGATGGCCGACAGGTCGAGTCCCTCCTCAACCCAGCCGGCGACGGTTCTTTTTTGATTCTCGTCGAGTTGCATGATTGCCCCTTTGGCAAACCAGCCGCCTGGTTTGCGTCCGCGCCCTGACTACCCGCAGGCCCGCCAAGAAACAAGCCGAATCGGCTCAACGCCGTCGTGTTGATTGTCTCGCGCTTGGGCGTCGGCCGGGGTAGACTGCCGGGCGATGATTTCCGGCATTGCCAGGAAGGAAGCGCCCGCGGAGGCGAAGGTTCGCGTCGGCGACGAGCGCCTGCTCAAGGTGAGCGGGGACGCCGGCAACAAGGTGCGCTCGCTGCTTGAGCGGCAGGGCCGCCCGCAGGGCGTGCTGCGCGTGGCGGTGGTCGGCGGCGGCTGCTCCGGCCTGCAGTACAAAATGGATTTGCAGGACGCCCCGGCGCACCGCGACATCCTTGTCGAGAGCGGCGGCATCCGGGTGGTGGTCGACCCGAAAACGGCGCTGTACGTCACCGGGAGCCAGCTCGATTACGCCGACAAACTGGAGGACGGCGGGTTCAAGGTGAACAATCCCAACGCCGCGAGCCCCTGCTCCTGCGGCGAAAGTTTCAGCGCCTGACAGCGGCGGCTCCGCGTACCGCCGATGACCGATTACTTCGCACTGCTTGATTTCCCCCGTCGCCCGTGGCTTGACGCCGGGGCGCTCAAGGAGCGTTTTCACGAACGGTCCGCCGAGGTGCATCCCGACCGGGCGCACGACGCGAGCGACGAAGCCAAGGCGGAGTTGCAGCGGCGCTTCGCCGGGGTGAACGCGGCGCACGAATGCCTGCGCGAGGCCAAGTCGCGCGTGCGGCATTTGCTCGAGCTCGAGCTTGGCCAAGCGCCGGGAAACGTGCAGTCCATCCCCGGCGAGATGACGGAATGGTTTACGGAGATCGGCGCGGTCTGCCGGGAGGTGGATGCGTTTCTCGCTAAAAAGGAGGCGCACGATTCGCCGATGTTGCAGGCGGTGTTGATGGGCGAGGGGATGGCCTTGAACGACCGGGTCGCGGCGGTGCACGGCCGGTTACAGGCGGAGTTGTCCAAGGTGGATGCGGCGTTGCAGTCTCTTGGCCAAGCGTGGGAGGCGCTCGACGGTGAGGTGGAGGGCCGTGCGGAGAGACTGCCTCTGGCCAAGCTGGAGGCGCTTGGCCAACGGCTGAGCTTTTGGTCGAAGTGGAGCGCCCAGCTCGCGGAGCGCTCAAGCCGGCTGATGTTTTGAGTTGTCGCCGGGAGGGCGCTTGGCCAAGCTGCCGCCTGCGGATCACTTATTGACATGAGACGATTTTTACATGGGTTGGCGGCCATCGCCTTGGCCGGAATGATGACCAGCACGGCGTTGGCCGAGCGGAAGAACGCCAAGAAAGAAAAAGGGTTCACGGCATTGTTCGACGGTTCGTCGACTGGGCAATGGATGAACGCCCGTTCCGGGAAGTTCCCGGCCAGGGGTTGGTCGATCGAGGACGGCTGCCTCAAATGCGCGCCCAAGGGCGGCGGCGGCGACATCATCACCAAGGGCACGTACGAGCAGTTCGATTTTCGCTTCGAGTGGAAAGTGGCCAAGGGGGCAAACAGCGGCGTGAAATATTTCATCCTCCGCGAACGCGGCTCGCTCGGGCACGAGTATCAGGTGATCGACGACGCCGGCTATCCCAACGGCGGCAAACACAGCACGGCGTCGTTTTACGACGTGCTGGCGCCGGCCAAGGACAAGCCGATCAAGCCGGCGGGCGAGTTCAACACGTCGCGCATCGTCGTAAAGGGGCAGACGGTGCAACATTTTCTCAACGGCAAGGTCGTGCTGACTTATGAGCTTGGCAGCAACGAGGTAAAGGCGGCGGTGGCCAAGAGCAAGTTCCGGAAGCTGGACGTGTTCGGCGTGCGCTTGGCCGGGCATATCCTGTTGCAGGACCATGGCGGCGAGGTGTGGTACCGCAACATCCGCATCCGCGACTTGAGCGGGAAATAGGGGTGGCGCGCGCGGCTTAGCTCTCCGTTTCGGTTTTGACTTCGCCCGGTGGGCGGGCGTCCGCTTTTAGCGCTTCGTCGAACGCCTGTGCCCGTTTGTACAGTCGCTTTACGAGTTTCTCGTTTTCAGCGGCAACATTGGTGGTTTCACCGATGTCCTTTGACAAGTTGTAAAGCGTGAGCGCCGGCTTTTTGCCTTGCTGCTGTTGCTTCCGGTTGCCGCCGCCGATGTGGAGTTTCCACTCTCCGCTGCGCACGGCTCGGAGTCCGTTGCCTTTGTAAAAGTAGTACGCCTTATGCGGGCTTTTGGCACCTTTTTTGCCGGACATCAGTCGCCAAATGTTTTTGCCGTCGATCTTGCGCTCGGGCAGCTCGGCCTTGGCGAGCTTGGCGAAGGTCGGGAGAATGTCGCATGCGGCGGCAACCTCGCTGCAAACCGTACCGGCCGGTATTTTGCCGGGCCAACGCATGAGGGTCGGCACGCGCATGCCGCCTTCCCATGTGCTGAATTTCGCACCGCGCAACGGCAGGGCGGAGCCGCCGTGGTGGCGGAGCTTGAGGTGCCACGGCCCGTTGTCGCTGGTGAACACCACGAGCGTGTTGTCGTCGACGCCGGTATCCTTCAGCGTTTTTAAAACCTGCCCGATCGAGTGGTCGAGTTCCTCGATGGTGCGGATGTACGCCTGCTTGGGATCCTTCGTGAAAAACTTGTCCGACACAAACAGCGGGATGTGCGGCATGGTGTGCGGCATGTAGAGGAAAAACGGTTTGTCCTTGTTGGTGCGAATGAACTTCTGCGCCTCCTGCGTGTAGCGGGTGGTCAGGGTGTTTTGATCGACCGGCCGCTCGATCTCCTTGGTGTCGCGCAGCAGCGGAACGTTCCACGGCGTGACGTCGCGCTCGACCCAGGCGCGGTCGAGGTTGCGATCTTTGCCTTTCACGCCATCCATGTCGTTGGAGTAGGGGATGCCGAAGTAGCTGTCGAATCCATGATTGGTCGGCAGGAACTTGGGCAGGTGTCCGATGTGCCATTTGCCGATCGCGGCCGTGGCATACTCCTTGGATTTTAAGACTTCCGCGACGGTGGTTTCCTCCGGGTTCAGGCCGATCGTGTGCCGGGGGAACAACACGCCGGTGATGCCCACTCGTGGCGGGTAACAGCCGGTCATCAACCCGGCGCGGGACGGCGAGCAGACCGGGGCGAGCGAGTAAAAGTCGGTGAACTTCATGCCCTCCCTGGCCATGTTGTCGAGGTGCGGGGTCTTGATGGTTTTTGAGCCAAAGACGCCGACGTCCTGATAGCCCTGGTCATCCATGAAAATCAGGACGAAATTCGGAGTGCGCTTGGCCTCGGCAGCGGAGGTCGAGGCAAAGACCACGGCCAAGGCGAGAGAGCGCTTGGCCAAGCGGATCAATATTCGAAAGGATGACATGGCTTGGAGCGCGGGACGGTAGACCAAACACGGCGCGGAGACAAGCAGCGCTTGGTTTTGCTCGTCGGGCGGCCGGGTTTGCGGTACACCGCCCGCACCGATGAGCGAATCGCGCGCACCGAAAATCGAGAAATGGCCCTTCATCGCCGGGGACGTGGCTCTCCTGCTGATGGCCTGGATGGTTTACTATCACTCCGACCCCGAGACGCCGTTCACCGGACTGGAGGCGTTCTGGTGTTTTGCCTGCGTGGCGGCCGGGGCGTGGGTCATGGTGCTGCCGTTCCTCCGGGAGTTCCAGGCACGGGCCGACCTGACCGAGGCGCGGGAACTGGCCGCTTCCGTCGAGAAAATCTCGTCACTGGACGGGTTGGCCAAGCAGATCGAGCTCGCCACCGAGCAGTGGTTGCACGTGGAGGACCGGGCCAACGAGATCAACGCCACGTCGAAAGACATCGCCAAAAAAATCAACGCCGAGGCGCGGGAGTTCACCGAGTTCCTGCAGAAGGCCAACGACACGGAGAAGAACCACCTGCGGCTGGAGGTGGACAAGCTCAACCGGACGCAGGTCGACTGGGTCAAGGTGGTCACCGGGATGCTGGACCACGTGTTCGCGCTCAACCAGGCCGGGCGCCAGTCCGGGCAGGAGAAGCTGGTGCGGCAACTGGACAACTTTCAGGCCGCCTGCCGGGACGTGGCGCGCCGGGTGGGGGTGGTCACCCATTTACCGAAACCGGAGGAGGCGTTTGACGCCGACAAGCATCAGCTCCGCGACCCGGAGGCCGAACCGGTGGCCGGGGCGAAGATCGTCGGCATCGCCGCGCAGGGGTTGTCGCACCAGGGGCAGGTGTTGCGCAAGGCGGTCGTGGTGATCGAGGGAGAGGAACTTGGCCAAGCGCCGCCGGACGCCGGCAAGCCGAAAGCCAAGGCGACGAAAAAGGCGAAGAAAGAAGCGTAAGGCGTTCAGTTGCGCCGGCCGGCGCTCTGCATGTTGAGAAGCTGCTGTGCGTTTTTGTCGCCGTTTTCCGCGGCTTCGATCATCGCGCTTTGGACATTCACGCCGGCCTCGCTGACGACCATGAACTGGTCGACGGTCAGCTTGGCCCCGTTGGCCTTCAGCTGGTTGATGGCCTGGATGGCCAGCGGGAAGTTGCCCTGTTCCAGCGCCTCACTGGCGGTCTTGGCCAGTTGCTTCAGTTTGGGATCGGCCTTCTCGAAAAAGGTGATCAGGTCGCTGGCCGATGCCTCGGCGGTGTCGGCCTGCAGCGCCTCCTCCTTGACTTCGCCGCAGCCGCCAATGAACAGGCCAAGCGACAACGCCAACAGGGGAGATTTGAGGTTGTGGCACATCGGCGTTTTCCGGCCGGGTCAACGGCCGCGGTTTCTCGGGCTGCACCACCAGCGATTGCCGCCGGGAGGAACCGAGCGGGCTTCCTGATAGTATATCCTAGGATTGATAAACTCGACGTGGCTGTCAACGCTCGATGCGACGAATCCTTCCTTGTGCCGTTTGGCCACCGGTTCGCTCGCGCGGCTTGTGGCGTTGTCATACGCCCCGGCATCGTCACTGTGCGCCTCCCAGTAGACCATGTCTCCCGGTTCAAACTGACCCACCTTGTAGGTTGCCCCCATTCTTCGGGGATTCAGTTGGCAGGTGTACTCGCAGAAAGCGCCGTTCATGATGTAGCTGGTCACCTGGTTCTCCCGTTGCTTGAAATTGCGATGCATCCGGTCCTTGACGATGTAATCCATCGAGCATTTCAGGATGTTGCTGCTGGTATGGTAGTTCCACAGCTGGCTTTCGTGGACGACGTCGCGCGCCGGGCGGCCGTTGGCACGCCGGGTGTAGGCCCAGTTCGGCAGCCCGATCGTGCCGGAGCACCAACCCGGGTACGGCATGTAACTTTCGTTGTCGGGCTGGTACATCGCCGAGGCGATGCTGATCTGTTTCATGTTGTTTATGCAGTTGGTGCGGTGCGCCTGTTCCTTGGCCTTGGCGAGGGCTGGGAGCAGCAGCGCCGCCAGGATCGCGATGATGGCGATGACGACCAGCAGCTCGATGAGCGTGAAACCTGACTTTCGTTCGAGTGGAGCGTTCATGTTGCGTTTTGGTGCTTGGCGAAAAGCTTCACCGGTTCATCCGTTTTTGCAACCCCATTTTGCGGTTCTTGACAGGCGCCAAAAACTGGCGGAAGTTGCTCTCGGAGTTGGTTTTGGGACTTGAACCGGCAAAACTTTACGTGGCGGATCTCGGCAAACGGGCCGTGGTGCGCATCTCGGGCCGCGCGAACTGCCTTTCCAGCGTGCCGTTCAAGCAGGTCGTCAACGGCCTGATCGAGCGCGGCCGCCGGGCCTTCACGCTTGACCTGAGCGACTGCCAACTCATGGACAGCACGTTTCTCGGGGTGCTCGTCGGGCTGAACCGCTCGCTTGGCCAAGCGGAGCGCACCGGCGGGTTTTCGCTTTACCAGCCCACGGAGCCGGTGCGTGTCCTGCTCGACAACCTCGGCATCCTCGAGTTGTTCAACACGGCCGAGTCGCTTGGCCAAGCGGGGGACGCCGAGCCGGTGGAGGCGGGCGGGGCCGTGGACAAGACCGAGTTGACCCGCACCAGCCTCGAGGCGCACCGGACGCTCATCGACGCCAACCCGGAGAACGAGGCCAAGTTCAAGGAGGTCACCCGGTTCCTTGAGGAGGATCTGCAGCGGCAAGAGGCCGCCGATTCATCGGACTAATTTTTCAGCCGGTGATATTGGCCGGTGGCGGGTTGCGCCAGAGTCATCGTCTTGCCGCTTGGCCAACGGATCACCAGTTTGTCCACCCCCCGGTTTTCTCCCAGGCCGAAGTGGGCCGTCGCCGGGTGCTGCGCGGTGAACGAGTCGCCGGTGACGAGTTGACGCACATCATTGCGGTTGCCCGTATGCAGTTGAACGGTCACCCCGGTGGCTGGCAGTCCGGGTTGATCGGGGATGTGCAGGCCAATCCAGTTGCCATTGGTTTGGATCTGGTTGCGCATAACAAATAACCTTTGTTGTCGTGCCTGGGCATCATACTGCACGACGAGCAGATCCGGCCGCCCGTCGACATCCACGTCGGCGAGCACCACCGACCGCGCGTCGAACTCGAACGCGGTGCCCAAAAGGAACGCCGCGTTGCTAAAGCCGGCGCGGTTGCGGCTCAGGAACAGGTGGTTGTGCTCGAAGCCGTTCCAGGAGTAGCGCGAGCCCAGGCCTTGGAGCGTCCCGGAGAAAAACGTGTCCAGCGTCTCGTTGGGCTGGGAGGTTCCGGTGTAAACATCGTGGCACCAAAAGCGGGTGCAGTAGTCGAGGGCGGAGTTGCCACTGAGATGGCCATTGGCGACGTAGAGATCCATGTCGCCGTCGTTGTCGAAGTCCGCCGAGCCGCAGCCCCACGACCAGCCGGTACGGGCCACGTCGCCGCCGTAGTCCGGCTGGCGGAAGCCGCCTTGGCCACCGAGGAACAGCCGGTTGCCGTAGGTCATCGGCGCGCGCATCGCATCGAGTTTTTCAAATCCGTCGCGGCCCAGCCCGAGGCCGTCGAGACGCCGGGCCGTGGTGGAACTCATGCCGACCATGTAGATGTCGAGCGCGCCGTCCCCGTCGAAGTCGTTCACGGCGTGGGACATCCCGAAGCCGTGCCGCTGCTTCACCCACTGGTCGGTCACGTCGGTGAAGGTTCCCCGGCCGTCGTTGCGGTAGAGATCGATTCCGGAAAAGTCGCAGACCGTGAGCAGGTCGAGATCGTGGTCGCCGTCGAGGTCGGCGAACGAGGCGCTGTAAGTGCGGCGGTTGCGCTTCGCCAACAGGCCGGCTGCTTCGGTGCCGTCGGTGAACCGTCCCGTGCCGTCGTTCAGCAGGAGGGTGTCGGGGTAGCCGTCGTTGGCGTCGAAATACGGGGTTGGCATCGAGCCGCGCAGGTACGGCTGTTTCCATTGACCGACGAACAGGTCGAGGTCGCCGTCGAGGTCGAGGTCGGCGGCGGTCATCGCGTGCGGGTTTTTGTACGGGCTGTCAAAGCAGACCCTTGGCCGTGTGGTGAACCGTCCGTCGGCGTCGCCCAGCCAGAGCCGCAACAGGCCGTCCTCTTTCCCGGTCGAGATGAAATCGACCGCGCCGTCGCCGTCGAAGTCGGAGAGAATCCCCGCCTCACCCAGCGGCATGACGGGATGCCCGAGCCACGGCTCGTGCTGAAACCGGCCGCCGCCCCGGTTGCGGTAGACGAGGTTGCAGCCGGTGAGGAGGATCTCCGGCGGGCCGTCCCCGTCCAGGTCGTACACGATCAACGGACTGACGCGCGGGTAAAGCTTGGCGTCGATTTGTTTCGGGTCAATCCGCAGCAGTTGCGTGAACGCCAGTTCGCCGGTGCGGTCGGTGATCGCGGTGTCGCGCACCCGGATCGTCCCGGGAATGCGCAGCCCGGAGCGGGTCTTGTTTGGCGTCCACGTGACCTCGAGCCGGCCCTTGACGATGGCACGCCGTTTGGCGTCCCGGTTCTCGACATGCATCTCAAACGATACGACCGACTCCGGTGCCCGGCCGTCCGCGGCGGGCCGAAACTCGGAGTGGTGCCACTCGGTCTGGGCGATCTCCCAACCGGCCTGCTGAAGTCGGTTCAATTGCGCGAGGTAGGCGGCATGGGTGAGCGGGACCGGCTCGCCGTCGAGCCGCGCCTGCCGGATGCCGGGGACGCCCAGGGGCAGCGGTGTCCACGCCGACGGCATCGGCAACTCCAGCCGGACGAACGGGAACTGCCGCAGCACGGTGAACGGCTCGGTCGAGCGCAGCCGGTCCCACAGCGCGACAAAGGCGCTCTCGTACGCTTGGGCGTCGACCTCGTGGCGGAACACCGTTTCGTCAAAACGAACCTGCTCTTCAGCCAAGGCCTGCAGGGCGGGCGGGGCCGGCGTCTCGGGTTGCGTTTCGCTTGGGATCGGCTTGGCTGGCGGCTTCACGGCCGGTTCGTCCGGGCCACAGCCCAGCAGGCAGAGGCAGCCAAGGGGAATGGCCAGCCGCGCGGCTATTCCGGCGGTGGATGGCGTTGGCGAATCGGCAGGCATCGGCGGCGCAGTCTACAAGCGGCGAAAAACGGGGACAATCTTGAAAACCAAGCGCTTGGCCAAGCGCGGGGGTTACAGCGGCTTGACGGCCTTGTCGGGGAGGGGGGAGCCGAGGGATTGGGCGCAGGTGAGGGCGACGGCCAACGCGTCGGCGGCGTCCGGCTCCGGCAGCCCGGGCAGCGCGAGGCGGGTCTGCACCATCTTGGCGACGGCCTCCTTTTGCGCCGCGCCGTAGCCGACGATCGCCTGCTTGACCTTGCGCGGCGCGATCTCGAACACCTCCAGCCCGGCCCGGGCCAGGACGGCGAGGGCGGCTCCGCGCGCCTGGCTCATGACGAGTGCGGTGCGGACGTTTTGCGCGTGAAAGAGGCCCTCCACGGCGGCGAGGGTGGGGTGGGTGTCCCGGACGATGGCCTCGAGTGACTCGGAGATGAGCCGCAGGCACCGGGAGAGCGGCCAGTCGGCCGGGCAGCGAAGGGTGCCTTGGCTGAGGGTGGCGGGCGGGGCCGGGGCGGTGTCGATGACGCCGTAGCCGGTGCCGCGCAGCGAGGGGTCGATGCCAAGGATGACCTGCGGGCCGATTGGCCCGGCTGCCTCGGCTCGTGCGGCGTCCTTCCCGCTGGCGAGGCGTTGCTGCATGGCGGCGAATTGCTGCGACGTGATGCCCACGGGCTGTGCAATAAAAAACCCTGGCCCGAAAGTCGAGGCCAGGGTGGGTGAAAAAGCAGATTGTCGCGGGATCAGTTGTCGTACTTGGCGCCCTGGTCGATCCAGGCCAGGACGAGGGCGACCTGTTCCTTGGTCAGCTTGGGGTACTTTTCCCGCTTGTCGGTTGGGGGCATCTCGTAGTCGATCACCTGGTCGGTGATGTAGTAGCTGAACGGGCTTTTTTTGCTTTTGGCCGGGATGATGGCCACGCCCTCGGAGCCGCCCTTGAGCGCCAATGCCCGGGTGTCGATGCGGAACTTGCCCTTGGGGCGCTTGTCCGGCCCGTGGCAGGTGACACACGACTTCTTGAACAACGGCTGGATGTCCTTCTTGTAGCTGACCGGTTTCTTGGGCGCGGCCGGCAGCTGGGCCGCCAGCTTGGCCATGTTGTCCTTGAGGTCGTCGATTTCCACGGGCTCGGCGTTCGCGTGTTGCGAGGCGGCAAACCCACCAATGAACATGAATGTGGCAATGTATTTCAGCATGGCAAAAAAAAACCGTGGGGCATCCCGCCCGGCGTCCTTGCCCGGCGGCGGGGCCGGGGGTTTTACGGAAGCTTGCCTCCCAAGTCAACCGGGGCCGCGTTGGACGCGCGGTGGCGCGGCCGTATTCAAGCGGAGCGCCCGGCCGGGTCACTCTGCGGTGCGGGCGCGGTAGAAACGCTGCTCGTGGTCGGGGGCGTCGAGATCCTCGATCTCGCTGCCGGCATCGCCCGGCTTGGCCGTCTGGAGGGGAGTCCAGTGTTTCAGGTCGTCGGAGACCTCGACGGTGTAGCCCGTCGTGGCGTCGCCTCCCAGTCGCAGCATGGCGCGGCCGTCGTCCGCCCATCCGGCCCACGCAAGGGAGGGGGGTGCCTTGGGCGCCGGATCGCCCGTTTCGGCCGTGACCCGGTAATCGTCAAACACCAGGTAGTTGTTGCCCGGGGTCTCGGGGGCGCGATAGACCCAGCTCGGGCCGAGGTCGCCGAACGCCAGCCGCGCCCCGGTGGTGGACAGTTTCTTGTCGGTCACAATCGCCTGGTCCCCGACGAAGACCGTCCAGGTGTTGGCGGCGAAATCCATCACGAACTTCAGGTCGTACAGCGCCTCGTACTCGAAGCTGTATCCGGTCGGCAAAAAGATGTCGTCGTCGAGCGCGTAATTGATGTTCCGGGTGGCGTTGTCGAAGTCGAGCGTCACCAGGCGCTGCACGTTGTCGTTGAACAGCGTCCAGCGAAAGTCGTCCCGCTGGCCGTTGGTGGAGTCAACGAACATCAGGAGCATCGTGACGGTGATCCGCGTTTCCTCCGGCTCGATGTCCCTGACCGGCAGCCAAAGGCCGGTGAACGTCTCGTCGGCCTCCTCTGCGGGCCAATACCCGAGGTACGCCTGCTGGCCCATCCCCTCGAAGTTGTTCTCCACCAGGCCGTTGCCGCCGGTGCCTTCCCCCTCCCAGCCGCCCTGGCCGATGAGGGTGTACTCCATGTCGAAATCCTGCTTCGCCTCGAAACCGGTGTGGTACACCGTCCGCGCTTGGCCAAGCGCGGTTTCCGTTTGGCCAAGCGACACGGCTAGGCAGAAGGCGGCGACAAACCGTTTGCTGTTCCCCCTCATTCCTGGCCGCTGCTCAGGCCGCTCTCATCGCGGGCTCTTGCTTCCGCCACCGCCGGAGGATCCGGAGGAACTCGACGACGAAGGGGGTGACGACGAGGGAGGCGGAGAATAGCTCCGGCTCGGCGCGGAAGAACTTCGGGATGGGGCGGAATAGGAGCGACTGGGGGTTGATCGGGCCGGCGGCCTGTAGGAGCGTGAAGGTGCCGGGCGGGAGGCCGCCGGTGGCCGGGAACTATGGGATGGGGCGGTGCGAGTCGAGCGCGGTGCTGTGTAACTGCGGGTCGGCGGCTTGTAACTCGGGGCCGGCCGCGCGCTTGGCAGCCGGGAGGACCGGGCGGATGATTTCGGAGTCACCCGGCGCGGCGTTGCGCGGGGGGTGCTGTTCGAGTTCGAGGGGCGCTGCTGCCATCCCCCGCTTGGCCTGGCCGAGCTTCGGCTTGACGGCGCCAGCAGCCGCGAGTTGGACGACGGGCCGGGTTTGCGGGTGATGTTCACTCTCGGCGAAGTGCGGCTGTACGACTTGCGCGCGCTTGGCCTCGACGGCGTGGTGCGGCTGACACTCGGCGCGCCAAATGTGGAGCCGACGGTCTGGCCGCTGCTCGCGCTTGGCTTGGCCGCCGTGCTGGCACCGCGGCCGGACTGGGCCGGGGCGGCGCGTCCGGGCGATGCGGCAGCCGCCCTGCTGTTGCGCGTCCCGTTGTAACTGCGGCCAAGCGGCCGCGTGACGGTTCCCGGGGCCAGCCGGCCGGTGATTTTGCCCCGGTCGGCCACGGCGTTGCCATCCCCGTACTGCTTCAACAAGTTTCGGTCGGCCTCCAGTTTGTCGTCCGTGGTGCCCCCGGCGGCGGGGTTTTTTGTGATGGGCGCGCGGCCGCCCGGTTTTTCGCCGGGCGTGTCCGGCGGGGCCGGCACCTGCGGGCGGTAGATCGCCATGGTTTTCCCGTTGGCGTCGATCTGACCGACGCGTGCGATGCTTTCCATCTCAAGATCGAGCTCGCGGACGCGCATCTTCTGCACCGGCTCGCGGGTCTTGTCGGCCACCACTTCCGGCGGAATGCCGGCGTTGATGATCGTGTTGTTGATCTCGGTGACGTAATTGTTCACGACCGTGGTCTCGTTGTGGATGACCGCGATGTTGTTGTCCGGCACGTGGTGGTGGTGCAGCCGGCGATGGCGCAGATAGGCGTAGTCGCAGTAGGTGTAGTGGCTGTGGCCGAGGCCGAAATGGAAGCCGAGGCTCACGCGCGAGCCGTGCCACATGTAGCCGACCCCGTACACATAGTCGCAGCCCGGTGGCAGCGGTGCCCAGCCGCAATGCAGGTCGTTGTAACGCCACATCACCCAGGCCGGGCTCCACGTGTAACCAGGCACCCAGTACCAGCCATGCAGGCCGGAGCGGTGCCAGCGCCCGTAATGGAACGGTGCCCATCCCCAGCTGTAATACGAGTGCCAGTACCAGCCAACGTCGCTGTAAATCCACCGGCCACCCTGGCGATACGGCCGCCAACTGGTGTCGACCACCGCCACGGTCGGTCGCCACACCCAGCCGTGTGAGCTGTCGTAAATCCAGTCGCCATACGGATCGAGCGCCCCGTGGTAGTAGTTGTTGACCACCGGCGGCGCATCCGCCGGCGGCGCGGGCGGCGGCGCGGGCGGCGGCGCGGGCGGCGGCGTGCTCGCCACAGGTTCACCGGCGGTCTTGGCCGGTGCCGGTGCGGCCTCCTCGTTTGGATCCACTGTTTCAGCGTCGCCCTGTCGAATCATCAGCGTGACCACGTTCTCGGCGACCCCGATGTCGTTGAGGAAAATAATCGTCCCGGGTGTCATGCGGTGTGTGAGTGGGTTTTGTTCCACAAAGGCCAGCAGCGCCTCGTCGCCCACGCCGCGTTTGGCCATCTCCACCACACCGGCCACCTCGGGATGCAGTTCCGCCGTGTTGGGGGCTGGCGGTGCCTCGACGATCTGCGGGGCCGGCTCCGGCTTGGCCTCCGCCGGGGGCGGGGGGTCAAACTGCGCCAGGTCGGGCGGCGGTCCCACGGTCGCGGGGGGATGATTGTAAACGCGTGGGCCTTTCGACTCCCGCTCACACCCGGCGGCCAATGCCACGGTCAGCATCAGGCTGCCGGCCATCAGGTGATGAATGTTCGCCTTCATGATTCCAGACGGTTTGCGCCATAATCGGCTAAAGTAAACAGACTCCCGGCGGTGACCGGCTATTCACCAAACCTTCAACGGCTTGCCGGCACCGTAGCACCCGAGTACCGGGACGCAACCCACAATATTTCTCCGCCTCGTTCCGGCTTGCGTTCACGCTTGGCCAAGCGGAAAGTCGCCGATCATAGGTGGCACGTTTTCGGAGCCTCAAAAATAAATGATGTGCGCCCCCGGGTTGAATCGATCCTGAACCAAACGGCCTCCATGCCGTTTGGCCAAGGCCTTCAAATAAGGAACCGCATTGATGCGGATGATGGCAGAATGGCCGGAATCGTTTCCGTGCCCGTGGATGATTTTGAACCCCTTGTGGCGATTCAGCAGCGCTTGGTCCAGAGCCGTGTCTATTTTATCCCGTGCCAAGTGCCAGTCTTCCCCGGCATGGGCTATGTCCGTGATGTACAGGTCATCCCTGAGAACCGATGAAACGGCAAAGTCACACTTGGGGCAATTCATCGCAACCGAAGCCACGGGGAATCCACATTCTGGACAGGCCATCTCCATGAAAAGCAGAGCTGATTTTACTCAAAAGGCGGATGCGTGTCATGCTTTTTTCTCCCTCCCGGTCAGCCAGCTCGCGCCATGCCTCAGTCGTCCATTTGAGCGGCCAAGGTTTCCAAATGGCCGCCGGATCTCGCGTGCGGGAAATAATAGGCGTTGGCCAAGGCGGCGGCGAACTGGTTGCGCTGTTCGCAGAGGGCGGTGGTTGGGCGGCGGGTTTTGGCGGGGAAGGGAGAGAGCAGCAGCATTCGGCCGGACTCAATGGCTGGACGCCACTCCGCAGGGATTCGCATGCCATCGATGGAGCGGGCGGGGCAAATGATGATGGGTTGTTTGCCTCGCAGCAGAATGCGCAGGCACTCCTTTTCCACCGGTGAATGAAAACCGCTGATGACGCCCCGGCCTTCATCCCGCCAATTCCGGGCGATGCTTGCGGCGTTAAGGATGGCGTTTCCGGGGCAACGGCTGGAACAGAACAGTGCAGTGAGTGGTGCGGCCAGCACATCAAGGCTACCGATGGCTGTGATGCGTGCTGGGGTTTCCGTGCCCAGCCGAGTTTTCAGGATTGGCGGATATTGGGCATCCGTTGAAGAAATCTGTTGGGGTGCGAGACGGGTCATCGCTTGATTTTCTCCCGCCCCGCTCGTTTGGATGGAATTAGGGCGCGGCCAGTTCGCGGGCGTGGGTGATTTCCCGAGTGCCCACGGGGCGCACTTGGGCCGCCTTCAGCGTTACCACGGCGGCGGTATCGCCGTTCAACGTGGTGAACTCCACCTCGCACGCTTCACCATCACGGTACAGGTGAACCACTGTGCCCACGTCGCCTGCCTCCAAGCCCTCGGCGGGTACGGGGTTCTTCAACACCACTCGTTCGTGTTCCTTAATCATGGCTCATTCTTTCGGTTGTGGCGGGATAAGCCGTCACCAGACGCGGGGCGGATTGTCCGGTGTCCACGATCCAGATGGTTCGGGCCTTGGCGGTGTTGCCGTCGGTTCCCCTAATCCGTCCGTCGAGAATATACTTCATTCCGTGTGGGGAGTCCAAACATTTGGCTGGCCCGGAGGCGGCCGCCATCTCCAGCAAGGCGGCGCGCAGTTCACGGCCATTACCCTGCCGAAAACCAAGCGACCGGAAAAACGCCGCCTTGCCGCCATTATCCGGATGGGCTGGATTCAGCAGATAATCCTCCAACTTCCTCGGTTCCACCACGGCTTTGCTGGAATTGGGCAGATTCATCTCTCGTCAGGCCTCCTCCGAGCGGTCGAGGCCCATGCGGTATTTGATGTCGTAGTTGATGATGAAATCCAGCTCCTCTTCCGCGAACCCGAAGTGCTTCGCCAAGACTTGGTCGATTTCGTCGATGATGGGATTATTCGGCATTTGAAAAATTGGTTTTCATTGTTTGTGCGTAGTAGAGTTCAACATCCTCCCACGCCTATTATGGAATATCCGGGGCATGGCAGTTTCGCAAAAACGGTGGCCGGGTTGCGGGCGCCGTTCTATTATAACCCGACATATTTAGCCAGAGTTAATCGAACTTTGGTTATCGGCTTGCGTTCACGCTTGGCCAAGCGGAAAGTCGCCGCATGCGTGCAAATCAGATTCGTGGATGGGTGAGTGCCGCCGTGTTGCTCGTCGGCTTGGCCAAGGGCATCGCCGACGAGCCGGCAGCCAAGTCGGAAACACCGGAGGCGCGGCAGGCGCGGTTGTTCAAAAAATTTGAATCGACGCTGGCCAACGCGGTGCTGACCGGCAAGTTCACCATCACCGGCAAGCAGACCCCGCCGCGCGAGGAGTCGTACACCATTCGCTCGGTCAAAAAAATGGCGCAGGGCGACTACTGGCTGTTCACCGCGCGCATCAAGTACGGCAAGCGCGACGTGACCCTGCCGATGCCGATCCCGGTCAAGTGGGCCGGCGACACCCCGGTCATCTCGCTCGACAACCTCACGCTTCCCGGCCTGGGCACCTTCAGCGCGCACGTGGTGATCGATGGCGACAAGTACGCCGGCACTTGGGCGCACGGCAAGGTCGGCGGCCACATGTTCGGTGCCATCGCGCCAGCCAAGCCGGAGCCAAAACCGGTCGCGCCGCAGTCGCCGAGGAAGCCGGAGTAATCCGCGCGCCGCCCATGGAGCCGAGCCTCCCCAAAAAGCCGAAACCCCGTCCACTGCGCGTCTGGCTGTTGCGCCTTGCGCTGATGGTGTGCGTGCCGGCGCTGCTGCTTGGGGCGGCCGAGGGCGTCCTGCGCCTGGCCGGTTTCGGGCACCCGACGTCGTTCTTTGTCGCGTCGCCGCATCACGGCGACGGCACGCTGATTGAGAACGACAAGTTCGCGTGGCGCTTCCTGCCGCCAACGCTCGCCCGGGCGTCGCAGCCAACGCGGCTCCGCCGTGAAAAGTCACCCGGCACCGTCCGTGTGTTCGTCTTTGGCGAGTCGGCGGCGGAGGGCGATCCCGAGCCGGCGTTCGGCCTGCCGCGCCTGCTGGAGGCGCTGCTCGAGGGCCGGTTTCCGGGCCGTGATTTCGAGGTCGTCAACGCCGCCGTCACCGCCATCAACTCCCACGCCATTTTGCCGATCGCCCGCGAATGCGCCGGGCTCGACGGCGACTTTTGGGTGCTCTACATCGGGCACAACGAGGTGATGGGGCCGTTCGGCGCCGGGACGGTTTTTGGCCAAAAAACCCCGCCTTTGACCGCTTTGCGGCTTGGCCTCGGCCTCAAGCGGCTCCGGCTCGGGCAGTGGATCGCGAGCGTTGGCGGCCCGGGCGCGGGCGACGACGTTTCGCAGTGGAAGGGGATGGGCATGTTTCTCGACCAGCAGATTCGGGCGGGCGACCCGCAACTCGACTGGGTTTACGAGGCGTACAAAAAAAACCTGTCGGACATCGTCGCGGCGGGGCGGGGCGCCGGGGTGCGCATTGTGATGGCCAACGCCGTGTCCAACCTGCGCGACTCGGCGCCGTTCGCCGGGGCGGATGCGGTGGCGCAGTTTCAGTTGGCGCGCACACTCGAGGCCGAGGGCAAAACCGACAAGGCGCGGAGCCACTACGTTTTGGCACGCGATCTCGACACGCTGCGTTTCCGTGCCGACTCAAAACTCAACGCGATCACCCTCGCGCTTGGCCAAGCCGAACCGGACGGTGTGACTGTCATCGATGCCCAAGCCGCGCTCGATGCGCAAAGCCCCGGCGGCATCACCGGGCGCGGGATGTTTTACGAGCATGTGCACTTCACGTTCGAGGGGAACCATCGCTTGGCCAAGCTGTTCGCCGACGGCATCGCCGCGCAGATCGAATCGGGCGGTGACAAGCCAACCGGCCCGTGGCTGACGGCTGCCGAGTGCGCCGGGCGCCTGGCCTACACCGATTGGGATCGCGGCGTGGTGTTGGCCACGCTCATCCGCCGGCTGCAGCAGCCGCCATTCAGCCACCGGCAAAACAGCGACGAGGCGCTGGGCCAACTGCGCGATGAGGCGCAGCGCGTGGCCAAGCGGCTTGACCGCACGGCGGCGCTGGCGGTTTACGACAACGCGCTCCAGTCGCGGCCGGACGACTGGCGGCTGCTGCAGCGGCGCGGGCTGCTGCTGTCGTCTGCCGGCCGGCACGACGAAAGCGTCGGCTCGCTCAAGCGGGCGGTGGAGCGGACGCCGTGGAGCCGGATCCTCCATTACCAACTCGGCGCGGCGCAAAACAAGGCCGGGCAACACGCCGACGCGGCGGTGTCGCTTGGCCAAGCGCTGGCGCTGCAGCCGGATTTCCCCGAGGCCACCGCCCAGCTGGCCCGGGCGCGCGCCGGCGTTTCGTATCAACTTGGCGAAACGGCGCGGGCCGGAGGCGACGCGGCCGGTGCGCTGGGCCATTTCACGAAGGCGGTGCAGCTCGACGACACGTTTGCCGAGGCCCATTTCCAAATCGGCGCGTGCCGAGTGGAGGCGAGTGAAATCGCCGAGGCGACGGAAAGTTTCGCCCGCGCGGTGGCGCTCAAGCCGGGTTTGCCGCAGGCGCGGTTCAACCTCGTCACCGGCCTGCTGAAGCTGGAGCGAACCCGCGACGCGCTGGGCCATCTCGAGGCGTTGGCCGCGGAAAACCCGGACGACATCCAGGTGCAGCGGTATCTCGAGTTCGCCCGCGCGAAACTCCGCGAACGGTAGGCCGCGGGAGGGGCGAGTTCCACCTTGCCCCAATTCCGTTGCGGCGGCGTTGGGCTTCGGCTAAAACCCGGCGGTCATGTGGCGGCTCTTCAAGGAATGTCTCTCCTTCGCATGGCGGGAAAAGAAATGGTGGCTGATCCCGCTGATCGTGGCGCTGGTGCTGCTGGCCGCGCTCATCCTGTTCAGCACCGGCTCGGCGCTCGCGCCGTTCATGTACCCCTTCATGTAAGCCCGGGCGCATGCGCAACCTCCTCGGCATCTCCGCTTATTACCACGACTCGGCCGCCGCGCTGCTGGTGGACGGGCAGATCGTGGCCGCCGCGCAGGAGGAACGGTTTTCGCGCCGCAAAAATGACGAGCGCTTTCCCGAACACGCCGTCCGGTTCTGCCTGAAGCAGGGCGGCATCACCCGGGCCGATCTTGATGCGGTTGTGTTTTACGACAAACCGGTCGTGAAGTTCTCGCGGATGCTCGAGAGCTTCTTGGCGATCGCCCCGTCCGGGTTGCCGGCGTGGCTGCGGGTGCTGCCCGGCTGGCTCTCGGAGAAACTGAATCTGCGCCAAACCATCCGCGACGAGTTGGACGGCCTGCCCGCTGACTGCCCGATCCTGTTTACCGAGCATCACGTCGCGCACGCGGCGAGCGCATTTTATCCGTCGCCGTTCGAGCGCGCCGCGATCCTCACGGTGGACGGCGTCGGCGAATGGGCGACGACGACGATCAGCCGCGGTGCGGACAACCGCATCGAGATGTTGCGCGAGTTGCACTTCCCGCACTCGCTTGGCTTGCTCTACTCGGCGTTCACGGCGTATTGCGGGTTTCGCGTCAACTCCGGAGAGTACAAATTGATGGGCCTTGCGCCGTACGGTGAGCCGCGTTTCACCGATGCGATTTTCGAAAACATGATCGACCTGAAACCGGACGGCTCATTCCGGTTGAACATGGACTGCTTCGGTTTTCTCAACGGCCGCAACATGACCAACCGCCGGTTCGAGCGGCTGCTTGGCGGGCCACCGCGCCCGCCCGAGTCGCCGTTCGAGCAGCGGCACATGGACGTGGCGGCGTCGGTGCAGGAGGTGGTCACCGAGGCGATGCTGCGCTTGGTCAGGCAGGCCCGCGAGGTGACCGGCGAAAACCGCCTATGCCTTGCCGGCGGCGTCGCGCTCAACTGTGTCGCCAACGGCAAACTGCACCGCGCCGGGCTGTTCGACGAAATCTGGATCCAGCCAGCGGCGGGAGACGCCGGCGGCGCACTCGGCGCCGCGCTCGAGGCGTGGCACCGGAGCCAAGCGGGTGGGGGAGTGGAAAACGATTCGAGCACAGGCAGCGTTCACCCTCTCCCCGGCCCTCTCCCTGAGGGAGAGGGAGGTGTGCGACGTGCTGATAATGACGCAGATGAACCCCATTCGGTTTTGCGGCCCGACATGCCCTCTCCCTCGGGAGGGAGAGGGTTGGGAGAGGGTGCGCGGCTGGCAAACCCGAACCAGCCCGCTTGGCCAAGCGCGTCTGGCGACGCGATGCGCGGCAGCCTGCTGGGGCCGGAGTTTTCGGAGTCGGAAATCCGGCAGGCACTCGAGGCGCACGGGGCGGTGTTCGAGCCACTCGACGAGGCGGCGATGCTTGAGCGCGCCGCCGGGCTGTTGGCCGATGGCGAAATCGTCGGCTGGTTTCAGGGGCGGATGGAGTTCGGGCCGCGCGCGCTGGGCAGCCGCTCGATTTTGGGCGACGCCCGCCTGGCTTCGATGCAGTCGGCCATCAACCAAAAGGTGAAGTTCCGCGAATCGTTCCGTCCGTTCGCCCCGGCGGTGCTGGAGGAGCGGGCGGGCGACTACTTCGACCTCACGGCCGAGTCGCCGTACATGCTGCTGGTGGCCGACGTGGCGCAGAGCGAGCGCTTGGCCAAGCCGGCGGAGGAGTCGCTTGGCTTCGATCGACTGAAGCACGAGCGCACGACCCTGCCTGCGGTGACGCATGTCGACGGCTCGGCGCGCGTGCAGACGGTGGGCCGCGAACGGCATCCGCTCTTTTGGCGGCTGCTCAAACAGTTCGAGCAGCGCACCGGCTGCGGCGTGCTGCTGAACACGTCGTTCAACGTGCGTGGCGAGCCGGTGGTCTGCACGCCGGACGATGCCTACCGCTGCTTCGTCAACACCGCCATCGACTGGCTGGCGATCGGGCCGTTCCTGCTCAGCCGCGAACGGCAGCCAGTGGAGAAACCGCAGCCGACCTTTGACCCCATCCCGGACTGATGCGAATGCGATTCAAAGACACCCCAAGCGAGCGGCGAAAGTTTCTGCTGTCGCTGAGCGTGATGCTCGCCATCGTGGTGGCGGTGTTGTTGTGGCGGGCGATCCTCGCTTGGCCAGGCGCCTGGACGGCGTGGGGGGCGGTCGCGGTACTGTTGTGTGTTGGCTTGGCTTGGGAGGCCGCGGGCCGGAGGATTCACCGGGCGGGGATGATGTTCGGTTACGGCATGGGCCGGATATTCGGCACGCTGTTTCTTCTGTTGCTGTTTTTGTTTGTGCTGCTGCCACTTGGCCTGGCGCTCCGGCTGTTCGGGAAGGATTTGCTGCAGATGCGGAAATGGCCAAGCGATGCCGAGTCGTACTGGAAAGCCCCTCGCCCGCCCGGCTCACTGGACAGCATGCATTGAATCCGCAGATGACGCAGATTTTCGCAGATCAAAAACAACAGCTGCGGACATCTGCGAACTCTGCGGATAAAAACTTGTTACTGTGCCGCGTTTGACAAAAGCCTCTTTGAAACGGTGATCCCGGGGGCTTTTGCGTCGGGGGTGGCCTTGGTGGTTTCGCCGTCCGGCCAGCGCACTTCCAGTTCCCGGATCGACGTGTCGGCGGTGCTGAAATACACGACCGGCGCAGACTGCGAGAGGTAGCCGTTACCGGCGGTCATCTCGGCGGCGCGAACCGTGCCGTCGGCGTAGTGGGCGACGATTTTTGCGCCGATGCCGTTTTGGTTTCCGGGCGCGCCGTTCAGGCGCACGGCAAACAGCGGCTGGCCGGTGCCTCCATTTTTCCAAGCCAATAATTTGCCGTCGTTTTGGCAGACGACGAGGTCGGGGCGGTTGTCGCCGTCGAGGTCGCACAGCGTCAGCCCCTTGGCGTCGCCGTCGACGACGAAGCCGGTCTCGGTGGCCGGCTCGACACGGAACGCGCCGTCCGCCCCGTACTCGAGGATCACCCCGATGCCGCCGCGCCACAGGCCGGTCTCCGGCTCGCGGGTGTACAGGTTTTGCACGGCGACAACCTCGACCCACCCGTCGCCGTCGATGTCCGCCGCCACGACGCCGTAGCCGGGTGCGGCCTGCGCGAATCGGGGCAGGGGTTGGAATGTAAAGTGCCCATTCCCGTCGTTGATGAGTGCGCCGGACTCGAACGCAGTCGCCTTGAACTGGTCGGCGTCGGCGAGGCGTTGCGGCGTGTAGATCTCCGGCAGCACGGAGGCCGCGAAGGCGCGGTAGGTCGGGAATTTGTCACCAAGCGTTGGCATGCAGTGGGTGCTGCAGCTCTTGCCGCGGACCGGCACGAGGCCGCCTTTCTTGTCCCGCTTGGCCTCGATGAGCCGCTTGATGCCGTTGCCCTCCATGTCGCCGTAGTAGAGCAGCGACGGTTTCTTGGCCGACGGCGTGCCGTACTTGGTGTTGAGGCCGACGTTCATCGCGATGTAATCGATGTCGCCGTCGTGGTCGAGGTCGGCCGGGGTGATTGAGTTCCACCAGCCGAGCCGGTCGGCGAGCCCGGCCTGTTTCGTGGCGTCGGCGAGCCGGCCGCCGTGGTTGAGGAACAGCGCCACCGGCCCCCACTCGAGGGTGACGAGTAAATCCGGTTTGCCATCGCCGTTGGCGTCGGACCAAAGTGCCGAGGTGACGAGGCCGACGCGCTCCAGTCCCGGCGCGATGTCACGCGTCACGTCGACATACCGGCCGTCGTCGTTTCGCAGCAAACGGCTGCGCGGGGTCTCCGGGTATTGGCCCGGGATGGAACGACTGCCGATGAACAGGTCGAGGTCGCCGTCGCCGTCCAGGTCACCCGCCACGGCGGTGATGCTCGACTCGTTCGCGGGGGGGAACACCGAGGCGCCGGCCCGGGTGAATTGGCCCTTGCCGTCATTCAAATAAAGCCGGTCGCCGAGCACGGCCGCGCCCGGTTCACACTCGACCCCGCCGCTGGTCACAAGCAGATCAAAATCACCATCGCCGTCGGCGTCGAGCCACAGCGCGGCCATGTCCTCGGCCGCCTGGTCGGCCTCGAGCGCCGGCTGCGCGGCGGCGCTTGGCTCGAATGTCCCGTCGGCTTGGCGGAGAAAGATGACTCCCGCTTGGCCCGCCGCGCCGCCAGTGAACAGGTCGTGGTCGCCGTCGCCGTCGGCATCGCCCCAGGCCAAGCTGCCGCCAAGCTGCGACAGCTTGCCGGGGAGCAGCGGCTGGCGGGCGTAGTCGTCGTACGGTTTTTCGGTGTGCTCGAAGGCCAGGCCGACTTGTTCGGCAACCTCGGTGAAAAGGGGTTCCGGCGCGCTTGGCTTGGCCGGCCCGGGCGCTTGGCCGCCGCTGGGCTCGGTGATCGTGTAACGCCGGTCGGCGGCGAGGCCGCTGAAGGTTTGCACCTGTCCGCTTGGCCAACGGACGCGCAGGGTGTCGATGGTTTCCGCTTGGCCAAGGCCGAAGTGCACGTCGGCGTCGTTGCCGGAGAGGAAGCCGGTCATCGGGTTGGCCAGACGGATTTGTTTCCCCGCTTGGCTCTCGATCTCGATCGTGGCACCCAGCCCGCCGCGGTTGCCCCCGGCACCGGCCAAGCGGACGACGATGCGATGGCCCTCGTGGCCCAGGTTGCGGTAAATGCTTGTCGGTTCGTCGATGTTGGCCACGACGAGGTCGAGGTCGCCGTCGCCGTCGAGATCGCCGTACGCCGCACCGTAGCTCATGCCTTCATGGGCGAGGCCCCACGGCTTGGCGGTCAGCTCAAACTGCAGGTCGCCTTGGTTGCGAAAGGCGAGGTTGACCTCTTTCATCGTCGGCTGGGTCTTCCACAATTCCCACTCGGTCTTGCCGACGAGCATCTGCGGCGTGACCGTGATGTCGGCATCGGTGATCATGCGCGAGGCGCCGTTGGTGACGAAGACATCGACACGGCTGTCGTTGTCGAAGTCGGCCAGCTTGACGGCCCAGCTCCAGTCCGTCCCGGCCAGCCCGCACAGGAAGGCGGTCTCCATGAAGCGCGCCGTGCCGGTGTTGAGGAACAGGTTGTTGCGCATGATCTGCCGCGGCCAGGCGTTCTCGAGGAACCACCGCCGGTCGCCCATGTCGCCCATCGTGACCTTGGCCTTGTAGTGCGACGTCGCCGCCATGTCGGCGACGAACAGGTCGAGCAGCCCGTCGTTATTCAGGTCGGCGCAGTCGGCCCCCATCGACGACCAGCTCGTGTACGGCATCGCCTGCTCCAGCACGTCGGTGAACGTGCCGTCGCCGTTGTTGCGGTACAGGTGCTCCGGGTCGGTGAAGTCGTTGGCCACGTACAGGTCCGGCCAGCCGTCCCGGTCGTGATCCCACCACGTTGCCGAGAGCCCGTGGCCCTTTTCCGTGATCCCGGCGCTCTCGCTGACATCGGTGAACCGCCCCGAGCCGTCGTTCCGGAACAGCCGGTCCGGGCGGCCGCACGTGTCCACGGTCCAGTTCGACGGGCCGACCTGCCGCAGGTCGTAATATTTCTCGAACCCGGCGAGGATCTGCGGGCGGCCGTTGCGCATGACGACCGGGGTCTTCGCGGGCCGGCCACCGGGCCGGTAGTAGCGGTAGGTCAGCACAAACAAATCAAGGTCGCCGTCCCGGTCGTAGTCGGTGAACGACGGCGTGAGCGAGGCATCCACCAGCGCCAGGCCGCGCGCCTCTGCCTCGTCGGTGAACCGGGTGCCGGTGCCGTCGTTGACGAACAACTGATTGGGGGCGTCGTAATTGCAGACGTACAGGTCGAGGTCGCCGTCCGCGTCGAAGTCGACCGCCGCCGCGCCCGAGGCCCAGGCGTCGCCGCCGCCGACTCCGGCCTGGTCGGTGACGTCGTCAAACCGGAACTCGTCCCGCTGCAGGAACAGGCCGTTCTTGTCCGGGCCGTTGGCCAAAAACAGGTCTGCACGCCCATCCCCGTTGAAGTCGCCGATACAGACTCCGCCACAGACGAAACCGGAACTATTGAGCCGGCTGAGCGGATGATCCATCGCCATCCGGTTGGAAAAAGCCACGCCGGTCCGTGCCGGGGTCAGCTTTTCAAACAGGGGTGCTCCCTCAGCCCGGGGGGAGCGGTCTTGCAGCGGCTCGGACTCAAGGGCCGAGCGGGGAGCGCGATCGCAGCCCGTCATAAAAAACAGCAGACACAATCCGGAGATGAGGCTGAAATAGTACATCGGTGCGGAATTCCTCCGATAACAACCCGGATTTGTCAATCGACATTCTGCAATCCCACACCTATTTTTCCGACCGCTTGAAGGTAGATCGGAAGAACAGTGAGGAGTGGCTCAGACTCCTCCAATGGATTCGGATTCTCAGTATTGCGCTCTGTCTTTCGTGGGCGGGTTGCTCCCGGAATACGACCCAGGAAGAGTCCAACCCTGTTCCACCCACGATTGAACCGAGTGATGTTCCTGTTGTCGACAGTATCCAAACCGCGCCAGGACTCGAGCAAACCACCTTTATCGCACCGCTCACGGACGCCTACAATCGAATCGATCCGACCGAGGACGGCTGGGATAGTGAAGCATTCAGCGCTGCCGCGACCAGACAACTCAAACTCCTGGCAAAAAAACTGTCCGTTCCCTCGAAACTGTCTGATGATTCCATTTCCGAATTCTTTGTGCAGGACACCGCCTTGAATCTGCAACTTAAGCCAGACAGATTATCCGAGTTCTACCGCGGCGCCGAATTCCGTATCCAACGTGGCGGCCCTGAGTCCGCACCCTCACATGTTGATCCAGTCGTTGCCTTCCAATCTCTCCTGTCCACCGTTCAATCCAACAACGCACTTCAAACTGAAGTTAAGCTCTACAGGGTGGACACGGCCCAAAATGATTTTACAAGCCATGTTCTGTTTAACGCCACTGGCCAATCCGCCGGGGGGCGAAAACAAATCAACACCGAGTGGCTTTGCCATTGGACAACAGACACCGAAACACCGCGTATCAAAAGGATCGCTCTCCTTTCCTACGAGGAATCCACCCGAATTGCCAAAAATAAGTCCCCGCTTCTCAACGACTGCACCGCCGACCTTCTTGGACACAATCAAGCTTATCAGGAACAGTTGCTCCATTCCACCGACCACTGGCGAGCCCGCATTCCCGTCAATCTGGGGCTTGATGTCGTTGCCAACCACGGACTCGCGTTAGGTGATGTGAACGGTGACGGGCTGGATGATCTATATCTCTGCCAGCAGGGCGGATTGCCCAACCGCCTTTTCCTCCAAAACCCCGATGGAACCCTCACGGATCACACTGCCCAAAGCGGCACAGACTGGCTCGACTACTGTGCCAGCGCATTGATCGTCGACCTTGATAACGACGGTGATCGTGACTTGGTAGTCTCGCAGGACTTCAAGCTGCTCCTGATGGAAAACGACGGTTCCGGCCGCTTCGAACTCAGCTTCGGCACCTCCACTCACGCACAAACCTTTTCAATCAATGCCGCCGATTTCGATCTCGACGGTGACCTCGACATCTACGCCTGTGGCTATAACCCATCGGCCGACCGGGTACGTTCCGGGGCACTTGGCGAACCGCTCCCTTATCACGACGCCCAAAACGGTGGAAGAAACATGCTTCTTCGAAACGATGGCGGGTGGCAGTTCAACGATGTCACCGAAACCGTCGGTCTTGGCCACAACAACAACCGGTTCAGCTTTGCTGCTGCGTGGGCGGATTACGACGACGACGGCGATCCCGATCTCTATGTTGCAAACGATTACGGACGAAACAACCTGTATAAAAATACCGGAGGCAGGTTTGTTGATGTCGCCGCCGAACTCGGCATCGAGGACATGTCTGCCGGAATGTCAGCCAGTTGGGGGGATTTCAACAGGGATGGTCGCCTTGATGTCTACATCAGCAATATGTTTTCTGCCGCCGGAAATCGAATCACCTTCCAGCGCCAGTTTAAACCCGGCGCCTCCAAAACAATGGTGGCCCAATATCAGCGTCATGCCCGGGGCAACTCACTCTTCCAGGCCGGTCCGGATGGAGGCGGTTTCAGCGATGTCAGCATCCAGCAGGGGGTGACCATGGGCCGATGGGCGTGGGGATCCCGTTTCGTGGATCTTAACAACGACGGCTGGGAGGATCTTGTCGTTGCCAACGGTTTCATCAGCACGGAAGACACCGGCGACTTGTGAAGTGTCTATTGGCGGCAGGTCGTGTCGCAATCACCGGTCGGCAAGATCACTCCGGAAAACACCCTGCGTTACCGGCAGGGATGGAAGGCGCTCAACCGGCTTCTCCACGAGGATCGTTCCTTCAGTGGCAACGAGCGTAATTGCGCCTTTCTCAATTGCCGGGGCACCGGTTTTGCCGACGTTTCCTCGGTGTCCGGATTTGATCTCCCCGATGACTCCCGGGCTGTCACGGCTGTTGACTGGGATTTTGATGGCGATCTCGACCTGTGGATGACCGCACGCACCGCTCCACGCCTGAGGTTTTTGAGGAACGACACCGCTGCCAGCGCCGACTGGGTCGCTATCAAGTTGTCTGGCGACGGTAAATCAACCAACCGCGATGCCGTGGGTGCCCGTGTCCAACTCTACCTCAAGAATCAGCAGGTTCCCCTGATTCGGAGCGTGTATGCCGGCGATGCGTTCCTGTCTCAATCCAGCGGTTGGCTTCATTTTGGACTGGGTCCAAACGCCAGCATCGAAAAGTTACTGGTTCGCTGGCCGGGAGGAACACAAGAATCAATTTCAGGGATCAAACCGGGTGAGCGTTTCCTCGTTACTCAGGGGGTCGTCGCCGCAAAAACATGGAGTCCGCCGCCCAACCGCAAGAGCCTTTCGCCCTCGCCACCTGCATTTCCCGATCCTGAACCTTCCGCCCGGATCGTGCTTTCTGCACGGCTGTCACCCCCTCCGGTCTACGTTCAATCCGAAAGCGGGGTGTCCGAACTTCCGGCCGATCGGTTGAAGGGACCCTTGCTCATCAACCTCTGGGCGAGTTGGTGTGCCCCCTGCATCTCTGAGCTACGTGAATGGACAGCGGCCGAGTCCAGAATTCGCTCAAAGGGTCTGCGCATACACGTGCTTCACGCTGATCCGGAAAATACGGTTGCTGCCAGACGGACATTGGCCAAACTGAAATTCCCTTTTGACGCCGATAACGCGACCTCCCAAACCGTTCGCAACCTGGATCTCTTCCAGCGCTCCCTTCTGGACCGATGGCTGCCCATGCCGGTTCCTGGCAGTTTTCTCCTGGATCGCTATGGACGCGTGGCTGTTGTTTACAAGGGCCCGGTCTCTGTCGATCAACTTCTTGCCGATATCGATCTGCTTGATGCCGATCCGAGCCTCTGGCGTGACCATTCCGTGCCGTTTCCCGGGCGATGGGTTGGGCCTCCACCAGCTATCGATCCACTCCGAGTCAACAGCCAGTTTGTCGATCACGACGAGATTGCCGAAGGTCTGAATTACCTCCAGCGACACGTTGCCGTCGCGGAGACAATCCCCGGGACCAATCCGAAGGATCTTGCCGATATCCATTTTGTCATCGGAATCATTCTGCAGGAACGCAAGCAAACTGAAGCTGCACTTGAGGCGTTTGAGAAAGCACGGGTAAAGAACCCGCACGATTTTCGAATTCACTTCGAGCTCGGGTCCATCCTGCTCAACTTGGCCCGCTATGAAGAGGCACTCACTCGCCTGAATGACGCCCAAACAATTAATGCCACCGACGTTCAACTCAAGCGGATCCTTGGAAAAGCCCATTTTCATTTCGCCAACGCTCTCCGCGACAAGGGTCAAATCTCCGAAGCCATTGCCAACTATCAAGACGCCCTCAGCAACGACACCAAGCGACTGGATGCCGCCAATCATCTTTCATTGCTTCTGGCGACCACGTCGAACGAAGCGCTCCGAAGCCCGGCCGAAGCGCTTGCATTGGCTGGGCGCCTTTGCAAGATCACCCAAAACAAGAACCCCGAGTTCCTGGACACCCTTTCCATCGCCTATGCTGCGAACAAGAACTTTGAGTCCGCCGTCGCCTCTGCCCGACAGGCACTTCAACTCTGGGAAAAATCAAACAATCCCGCTGCCGCCGCCACTCGTTCTCGCCTTAACCTCTACATCGACAAACAGTAGGTAAATAACAGTACGCCTTGCCATTGTGCAGTATGTCCTGTACCTCGGGGGGGTCTTACCGGTGTGTCTGTCAACGGCGGTTTCGATTTGAACCTTAACCAGCCCGATTTTCGTGGTAGAGACAGTTGGCTTTTTCGGTTTTGCCAAGGGCGTCAGTTTGGCGTGAAGAAAACGGTTCCTCAAAAGAACAATTCACCCCAAATTCACTCCAAAACAGTCACACTTTAAGATGCCGCAGCATTTTGAAGGCAATGAGAATTATGGTTGGGTTGTTCTTACCAAAAAACACACAACATGGGAGAGTGAAGCGTGGCTGGTGCTCGCCGCGGTCTTCAAAACCGTTGTCGGTTCGTGAACGGGCCGAGGTAGGTTCGATTCCTACCCTCTCCGCCAAGTTGCCTTCGCTCCATGGATGATCCGGTTCGGCTTACGCAATTTTGCCGCAGTGCCGGTTGTGGGTGTAAGATTGCACCGGAGATGCTTGAGAAAATCCTGTCGCTAGGCGGCACGGCCGAGCCCGGGCCTCGACTTCTGGTGGGGAATAATTCAAGGGATGACGCGGCCGTGTTCGACCTGGGCAATGGGCGGGCCATCATCAGTACGACCGATTTTTTCATGCCCATCGTCGATGACCCGTTCGAGTTCGGCCAGATCGCCTCTGTGAACGCAATCAGTGACGTTTATGCCATGGGCGGTGTGCCGCTGATGGCCGTCGCCATGCTCGGCTGGCCCCTGGACAAACTGCCGGCTGAGGTAGCCGCACGGGTGCTTGAAGGCGGTCGTGCAGCCTGTGCCCGGGCCGGTATTCCTCTTGCTGGTGGCCATAGCATCGACTCGCCCGAGCCGATGTTTGGACTCGCTGTCACCGGCCAGGTTTCAATCGGGAATTTGAAACGCAATGACCGCGCTGTTCCCGGGTGCAAGTTGTTTCTGACAAAGCCCCTGGGTGTCGGCCTCGTTGCTACTGCGCAAAAGCGTGGCGTTTCCGATCAAGCCGACTTTAAGCGGGCCGTGAAACAGATGACTACGCTCAACAACTTGGGCACATCGTTGGGCAGCCTGACCGGGGTGAAGGCGATGACGGATGTGTCCGGTTTCGGCCTGTTGGGGCACCTGACGGAGATGTGCGAAGGCAGCGGCGTGAGTGCCGCCCTGGACAGCGTGCGCGTGCCGCGCCTTGCGAACATCGACCGGTATATTGATGACGGTTGCACTTCTGGAGGCACCGATCGCAATTTCGACAGTTACGGCCAAAAAATCAGTGCCCTGACCAAGCGCCAAAGGGCGCTGCTCTGCGACCCACAAACCAGCGGCGGTTTGCTCGTTGCGGTGGCTCCCGATGGCCTCACGGCCTTTGAGGAAGCGAGTGCCGAACTGAGTCTTGAATCGTTCGGCCAAATCACCGAGGCCACCGAACCGTTGATCACCGTGAACTAATGGCCGGACCGAGAAACAATTCGAGGGCTATTCCCGGCGTCGATACGATACTGGATGCCGTCACGGAGGGTTCATTGCCCCGTCCCCTTGTGGTTGGTGTGATCCGTGCCGAGTTGCAGTCGCTGCGCAAGGCCGGATCCATTCCTGGGCACGACGAAATTGTTGGTGCCATCCGGCAGCGTCTCGACGACCTGGCGTTGTCCCGCCTGCAGCCGGTGATCAACGGCACCGGGGTGGTCGTGCATACCAACCTGGGCCGTTCGCCCATGGAGTCCCTGGCCACCCCGGGGTTCGTCAACCTTGAAACGGATCTGAGATA
>JACNJE010000018.1 GCA_014382705.1 Verrucomicrobiota bacterium
CATCCTCCGAAAATCCGGCTCTCGCCATGGCTCCTTTAGCTTTTTCCTCGTGGTGCACGATATCCAAAGATTTACTGGGAGGATCGTGAAGAAGGGAGAGTAACTTGAGTTTCCAATCGACTGAGTTCATTGTTTCAAAATTGCCTTTGCCTGCATCGGCGAACGAAACCGTACATAAAAATGCGTTCGTTGAGTTTTTCGAGACGTCTTTTGACGTCTCCAATGAGGGGTTCAGATTGCTCTCATCAAGGAGTAGCAAATTTGAACAGCATTAGTCAACCCAAAATAGTTGGAGAGTTGGTTTCAGTTTCAAACTTCGCAGCCACCCTTTTTTGCCAATGCCCGTTCCCGTCAGGTTTTAGACCGGTTGCGATTTGGGACTCGTCGGTGGCCATGGTTTCATCTAGCCTCAACCCGTTCCACGGAAACAATGAGGCTTACACGACAATTCATTCTGGGTCTTGGGTTCTTTTCAACCTTGCCGGTCACTCGGGCGAACCTGATCACAAAAGTTGCCGCGCTGCTCGCCTTGGGACTGGCCGCATCCCCGCAATCGCACGGTGCGCTGCATATCACGGAGTTCCTGGCGGACAACGGCGGGTCGCGCCTGGACAGTGATGGCGACGCCTCCGACTGGATTGAGATCTTCAATTCCGGGCCGGACACCGTTGACCTCGGCGACCATTACCTCACCGACCAGGAAGAAGCCTTGACCGAGTGGCGGTTTCCCGCCGTTCAACTCCCCGCAGGCGGCTTTCTCATCGTGTTCGCTTCCGGGAAAAACCGCAGCGTCGCCGGTTCGGAGTTGCACACGAATTTCAACCTTGCGAAGGCGGGGGAATATCTCGCGCTCGTGGCCCGGGATGGCATCACTGTCGTCGCCGAGTTCGGATCCGCGCAAAACCCATTGCCGGCCCAGTTCGAGGATGTCTCATATGGCCTCATGCAGACGGGTAACACGAAACCGGTCACCCTGATCCCAAGCGGAGCCGCCGCGAAGGCGTTGGTGCCGGAGGATGGGTCACTCACCACGACCTGGACCAGGATCGGGTTCGATGACGCAGCCTGGGGTAAAGTCGCAACCGGAGTCGGCTACGATGAAAGCAGCACCTACGTCCCGGAGTTCGGCGCAGGCGGCAATCTCGGCGACAGGCTCAACAACGTCAACACGAGCCTTTACCTCCGCATTCCGTTTGAAGTGGCGGAGGCTGCTTCAATCTCGGATCTCGCTCTCAAGATGAAATATGACGACGGCTTCGCTGCGTTCCTCAACGGCGTGCGCGTGGCCGGCGCGAACGCCCCGGCAACAACCGTCTGGAACTCCACAGCCACCGGCAACCATGCCGATGGAGATGCCACCACCCTAAAGTCGTTCGACATTACCGCCCACGCTCACCTGTTGACCCACGGCGCCAATGTTCTGGCGATCCACGGCTTGAACACCAGCATAACGAGTTCGGACATGCTCATCACCCCGGAGTTGCACGCGGTTCGAATCACCAATCCCTCAATCGGCAATCCCGGGTTCCTGGGTACCCCCTCCCCGGGGACGTTCAACGGCGACACCTTCGACGGCTTTGTCAGTGACACAACGTTCAGTGTCGGTCGCGGTTTCTTCACGACCCCCTTCGAGATCCGGATCACCACGGACACTGCAGATGCCGAGATCCGCTACACCCTGGACGGCACAGCGCCCAGCAGGATCCGCGGGAAAATCCACTCAGGTCCGATTAAGATCAGCGGCACCACCGTCGTTCGCGCCATGGCCCACCGGCCCGGTTACAAGCCGACCAACATCGACACCCACACCTATCTGTTCCCGGCGGACGTGAAGACCCAGCCGAAAATGCGCACGGCCATCACCCGGTCGGGAGTCTACGGCCCGCAGATGGCCGATTCGTTAAAAGCCGTGCCGACCATCTCGCTGGTCACCTCGAACACCGCGTTCCAGAACGAGGGCGGGAGAAACATCCGTGAGGAATACCCGGCCTCGATCGAGATGATCTTCCCGGACGGCACCCCCGGTTTCCAGGAAAACGGGGGGCTCAGCAACTATGGCGGACGCTACACGAACTTTCGCAAGAAAAGCTTCCGGGTCGCCTTCCGGCAAAAGTTCGGGGTGGGCAAACTGCGGTATCCCATCTTCGACGGGTTCCATTACAAACATTTCCCGCCCGCGAGGGAGTTCGACGCGATCAACCTGCGCAGCGGGTCGCACGATATGTCGAGCCGCGGTGCCTACATGTCGAACCGCTTCACCGACGACTCGATGCTGGACATGGGCAACATCGCCCCGCACGGCCGCTTCGTGCATGTCTACCTGAACGGTCTCTACTGGGGACAGTACCATTTGCGCGAGCGGTGGAGCGCGGACATGGCCTCAAGCTACTTCGGCGGAGCGGAGGAGGATTACGAGGCGGTCAACGCCAACGATAATTTCCGGAACGACGAGGAGGTCTACGATGGCAGTGGGCAGTTTTGGGGTGAAACCAAGAGCCTGCTTTCCAAGCCAAATCCGTTCGTCAACGCGGCTGATCACATCGACATTGCCAACATTGTCGACTTCATGCTGCTGTGGGTCAGTGGCAACTCAGAAAGCGAGTTCCGGGCGTTCGGCTCGGAGACCCGCGGGATTCCGTTCAAGTTCATGATAAAGGATGCCGACGGCTTTTTGCGCAACCCGGGGCACTCGGCCAGTCACGCCGGGCCTTACAGCGTCATGTCCCGGATGCGCTCCGGCCAGGACGGAAAGGAGTACTCCGTCCTGCTCGCCGACCGGATTCACAAACATTACTTCAACAACGGGGCGCTGACCCCCGCCAGAAACGTCGACCGCCTGAAACGGCGCGTCGATGAGGCCCGGGTCGGCTTCATCTCCGAGGCCGCGCGCTGGGGCAACCTGTTCCGCGAACCAAGGTCGTGGGAGTCGTATCAAAACAATCTCGTCAACAATCATTTTCCCGGCCTGACAATGACCATGATCAGCCGATTCAAGTCGGCGGGAATGTATCCCAACATCATCGCGCCGGTCTTTAGCCGCCACGGCGGATCGGTGTCTCCGTTAACCCCGGTGACGATGGCCACCGATGGCAACACGATCTATTACACCGTTGACGGCAGCGACCCTCGCCTGCCCGGTGGTGCGCCAAACCCGGATGCCCGGGTCGCTTCCTTTGACGCCGGCGGCCCCGATCCGATTACCTTCCTCTCCACCGGACACACCTGGAAATATCTTGATGACGGCTCCGATCAAGGCACCGAATGGCGGACGCAGGGCTTCGACGATTCAGAGTGGCCGTCCGGCCCGTCCGAGCTGGGTTACGGCGGTGACGGTGAAGGATCCGGAAAGATCATCGGCTTTGGCCCCGACCCATCGGCCAAGTTCCCCACCACCTATTTCCGCACCACCGTCAACATCCCGGATCCGTCGGTATTCTTCAACTTCCAGATGCGGGTCAAATACGATGACGGAATCGCCGTCTACATCAATGGGCTGGAGGCACTCCGCCAAAACCTGCCCAACACAGCGACGTTCAGCAGCTTTGCCAACGGCACCGTCGGTGACGAGGCCGGCTGGAAAGACTTCACCTTGCCAAACTACGAGCTTGTGCCTGGGCTGATAGCTTATTGGCCGTTGGACAATGCCACCACCGTCGTGGACAAGGTTGCAGGAATCCCAGGCGAGGTGATGGGAACCGCAGTAGATGCCGAAGGTGTCATTGGCGGCGCCGTTAATCTGGGTGTGGCAAGCAACTGGATCCGAGTGGATGCTCAAAACACCGGATGGCTGGCACCGGCGTCGGATGCCAACCAGATGAGCGTCTCCATGTGGCAGAAGCTCAACACGGTCAGGAGTTCCTCGACGTTTTGGTTTAGGGCGGAAGCCGCCGGCAGCAACGCGCGCAATTTCCAGGCCCATATCCCGTGGAGTAACCGTAACATTTACTTCGACACGTCCGGTTGCTGTGGCGGCACTCAGCGCATCAGCAAGGATGCTGCGGACATCGACTTTCTGGAATGGCACCACTTTGTGTTCATCAAGAACGAGGATCAGAAGGAGATCTGGGTCGACGGTGAGCTTTGGCACGAAGGCACAAACAGCGGCACGCTGTTTGACGACTGGACCTATCTGGCCATCGGTTCCAGTGGCACAGATGCCCACGCCGCCGCGATCGTGGATGATTTCGGCGTTTGGGCCCGGGCAATCACCCCGGAGGAAATCGCCATGATATACAATGGCGGGAACGGACGCCCGCTCATGACCGACGCGCTGTCTCCCGGCACGAACACCATTGCGGTCGAGATTCACCAAGCCAGCGGCGGCAGCTCCGACATCCGCTTTGACATGATGCTCCGCGGGGAGACCAGCCGGGGTGGGGGTGACAATGTCTCCGACCCGCTCTTTTTCACAGAACCGGCGTTGCTGCGGGCCCGCTCCTACAACACCGGCAACAAGGAATGGAGCGCCCTCAATGAATCGTTCTTTACCGTCGACGGCGTCTCGGTCGACGCCTCCAACTTCGTCATCTCCGAACTGCATTACCATCCCGCGAACCCGACCACCCCGGCGGAACTTGCAGCGAGCAGCGATCGCAACGATTTCGAGTTTGTTGAATTTCTAAACATTGGCAAGGTCGCCCTCGACCTGACCGGCCTCCGCTTCGAGGCGGGGATCAACTTTGCCTTCCCTGAAAATACCGTCCTGAGGGCCGGCCAGCACCTGCTGCTCGTCCGCAACCGGTCGGCCTTCGAGGCCCGGTACGGCCCCATAGAGGGCATCCAGTCGTTCGAGTACACCGGCCGCTTGAACAATGATGGGGAACAACTGCTCATCACCGCAACCGGCCGCAAGCCGATCCATGATTTCACTTACAACGACCAGCCGCCTTGGCCAAGCGGGGCGGACGGCATCGGGTCGAGCCTGGTCTTGGCCAACCCAACCGCCGGACCGCCACACAGCCAACCCGGTAGTTGGACGGCGAGCCGCAACCCCGGCGGATCGCCCGGCACAGCCGAGCTGGCGGCTCTCACCTACGCGGCCTGGGCCGCCTCGAACGGGATTCAAGGCGGGCCAAGCGACGACGACGACAACGACGGGCTCAGCAACTTTTGGGAGTTTCTCCTTGGCTCCCGGCCGGACATGGCCTCCGACGCCCCCGGCTTTGGCCTCTCGGTCCGGCGCGTCGAGGTCGATGGCCAAGCGGACGACTATCTGTTCCTCACCTTCCGACGGAACCTCAACGCCGCCGCGTCGCTGACGGTCGAGGTGTCCCGCGACCTCATCCGCTGGGCCCCGGACCCGGCCATGATCGAGCCGGTGTCCCAGGCCGACAACGGCGACGGCACCGCAACGGTCATCCACCGGTTCGCCCGTCCCGTTGGCCAAGGGCAACACCGTGCCTTCTTCCGGCTGCGCGGCCAGTAAATGAAAAGCCGTGCGGCCGGCGGAGCAATTGGCTAACGTGGGCCATGCGCTTCTTCGATCTCCGGCCACCGCTTGGCCAAGCGGCGATTCTTTTCGCCGCGCTTGGCCTGTTCGCCGCCGAAACCGCGGCGACCGCGCAGAAGCTGCCCTCCCCGGAACCGCTGGACGCCAAGCAGTTGGCCAAGCGCATCCGCGACTCGATCGTGGTGCTCACGCAGTTCGGCCGGGATGACGAGGAGGAAGGCGTCGGCACCGGCTTCGTGGTTTCCGCTGACGGCCTGATTGCCACGAGCCTGCACGTGGTGGGCGAGGGGCGTCCGGTGCGCGTGCGGCTGGCCAGTGGCGAGGAGGCGGAGGTGACCTCCGTTCACGCGTGGGATCGCGCGCTCGACCTGGCCGTGCTGCGCATCGACCGGACCGGCCTGCCGGCGCTGCCGCTCGGGGATTCGGACACCCTCGAGCAGGGCGCGCCGGTGGTGGCCATGGGCACACCGCACGGGCTTGAGTTCAGCTTTGTGCAGGGGGTCGTCTCGGCGCGGCGCGAGTTCGACGGCGTGGGGATGATTCAGCTGGCCGTGCCGATCGAGCCGGGCAACAGCGGCGGGCCGATGCTCGACCTGCACGGCCGGGTGCACGGCGTAATCACCATGAAATCGCTGGTTACGGAGAACCTCGGCTTTGCCTTGCCGGCCAACCTGCTCAAGCCCCTGCTGGAGAAGCCCAATCCAGTGCCGATCGAGCGTTGGATCACCCTCGGCCGGCTCGATCCCGCGAGATGGACCACTGTGTTCGGCGGGCATTGGCGGCAAAAGGGCGGGCGGATTCACGTCAGCCACGCGGGCGAGAGCTTTGGCGGCCGGGCGTTGTGCCTCTCGACAAGCGCCCCGCCGGAGACGCCGTTCGAGATGTCGGTGCAGGTGAAACTGGGGGACGAGTCCGGGGCCGCCGGCCTGGTGTGGGCCGCCGATGGTGGGGACAAACATTACGGCTTTTACCCCACCGCCGGGCAGATGCGGCTGACGCGCTTCGACGGGGCAAACGTGTTTACGTGGACCATCCTCGACCAGCAACGCACCGGCCACTACGTGCCGGGGGAGTGGAACACCCTCAAGCTCCGGCACGAAGGAAACCGCTTTTACTGCCACGTCAACGGGCATCTGGTTTTCGAGTCGAACGACCGCGGGCTCAAGGGCGGCAAGGCCGGCTTGGCCAAGTTCCGCGACACGGTGGCCACCTTCCGCAATTTCCGACTGGGTCAACAGGTCGATGACGAGGCGGCACCGATCCCCGGCCCGCTTGGCCAAGCGCTGGTCGACGAAGCGCAGGCCAATGGCGGGTTGTTCAGCGAGCCGACCTTGGCCGATATCCGCAAACACCCACTCCAGGCCCGGCGCCACCTGGAGCAGGAAGCCAAGCAGCTGGAGGAGCGGGCGGCCCGGCTGCGCCTCGCCTCCACCCGGCTGCACCGGCGACTGGTTCGCGACCGGTTGGCGGCGTTGTTCGAAAACGGAGAGGAGGCCGACCTCTTTCGCGCCGCACTGCTGATCGCCAAGCTCGACGACCCCGACGTCGATGTCGGCCATTACGAGCAACAGTTGAAAACCTTGGCGGCGGAGGTGAAGGCCCGGTTCGCCGAGGAGGAGGAGGCCTCGAAATTGAAGAAAGTGATCGCCTACCTGTTCCAGGAGAACGGCTTTCACGGCAGCCGCCAGGATTACTACAACCGGGCCAACAGCTACATGAACCGCGTGCTCGATGACCGCGAGGGGCTGCCGATCACGTTGTCCGTGTTAGTGATGGAACTGGCCGCCGCGTGCGGGATTGACGGCGTGGCCGGCGTCGGTGCGCCCGGGCATTTCATCATCCGGCATGCCGACGGCGACACCGAACAGTTCATCGACCCGTTCGACGGCGGCAACTACCTGAGCCGGGCGGACGCGGAGGAACTGGTGCGCGCCAACACCGGCCGCGCGCCCGTTCCCGGCGATCTCACCAAATCGACGGACCGCGAGATCGTGCTGCGGATGCTGCGCAACCTGATGGGCGCGTTGCCGGAGGACGGCTCGCCGGCAGAGCTGCTGCGCTACGTCGAGACCGTGGTGGCGCTGCAGCCGGACTCCGCGTTCGACCGCTGGAGCCGCGCCGTGCTGCTCATCCAGGACCGGCGATATGATGCGGCGAAGAAGGACCTCGAGTGGCTGCTGCAAACCAAGCCCGCCGGGCTTGATCTCGACCGTGTTCAGCAACTGTACCAGTCGCTCC
>JACNJE010000051.1 GCA_014382705.1 Verrucomicrobiota bacterium
GAATGTGCTGTTCATTGCCATCGACGATTTGCGGCCGGAGCTGGGGTGTTATGGCCACAAACGTGCCGCGTTCACGCAGCAATATCGCGGCAAGGCCACCGGCTATTCCATTCGCGGCGAGCGCCGTCGCTACACCGAGTGGATCGAGGATGGCCGAGTCATCGCCCGCGAACTTTACGACTACGCCACCGACCCAGGCGAATCCGTCAACCTCGCTGCGCAGCCGCATCACGCGGAGTTTGTCCAACGCCTGTCGCGTCGTTTGCGCGCGCAGCTCAACCTGCCGCCACGCTTCGCCCGCGTCTTTGGCAGTCACATGGTTCTGCAGCAAGGCCACCCGATCCCCGTTTGGGGTACAGCCAAGCCCGGGGCAAAAGTGATCCTTACTTTGGGAACCCAAAAACAAATCGCGACCGCCGATGCCGACGGCCATTGGAAAACAGAATTTCCCCCGCTCAAGGCCAAGGGGCAATCCCTGCGGCTAACGGCGGATACCGCGCAAGGCAAGATCGCGCTCACCGATATTCTCGTCGGCGAAGTGTGGTTGTGCGCCGGGCAATCGAATATGGAATGGCGCCTCACCCAATCCGCCACTGCCAAGGCCGCAATTCCGGCGGCGAAACATTCACGGTTGCGGTTGTTCAATTTTGTGGGTGCCGCGCGGGGTGGTGGCGGCATTTATGAGCCGGATGTGATCGAGCGCCTCACGCCCGATCGCTTTTGCGAAGGCCAATGGCGCAACTGTTCGCCGGAAAATGCGGCGGCGTTTTCTGCCGTCGGATATTTCTTCGGGCAGAAACTGTTGGCCGACTTGGATGTGCCGGTGGGGCTCATCAATGTGTCCATCGGCGGCACACCCGCCGAGGCTTGGGTGCGTCGCGAGGCGCTGGCAGCGCATCCGCAATTGGCATCGATGGCGCGTGGCAATTGGCTTGATAATGAATCGCTGGAACCGTGGTGCCGCCAGCGGGGCGCGCACAATTTAAAACGCGCCTTGGCAGCGGCCGGGTCGATTCCCGGCGATGACCTTGGCCCGAACCATTCCTTCAAGCCCGCCTTTATGTGGGACGCTGCTGTGGCGCGATTCACGCGGCAGCCCATCGCGGGCGTGCTGTGGTACCAAGGCGAGTCCAATGCCGAAAGCGAATGGCGCGTGGCGCAGCATGATGCCGTTTTCAAAACGCTGATTATCGACTGGCGCAAGCAATGGAAGCGTCCGAAGTTGCCATTTCTTTCCGTGCAACTGCCCGCGCTGAAACGCCCGCACTGGCCCGCCTTCCGCGCCAGCCAACAACGCGTTCACGATGCCCTGCCGCACACCGGGTTGGCCGTGACGATTGATCTCGGGCATCCCACCAATGTCCATCCGCGAGAGAAGAGGCCGGTTGGCGAACGGCTCGCCCGCTTGGCCTTGGGTGCTGTCTATGGGGCGCCGCATCGCGGGAACAGTCCCCGGCTCGACGCGGTTGAACAACGGGGGGAGTCGATTATGCTTCGCTTGGCCAAGCGCGGGCACACACTTCGGACTACCGACGCCGCGCCACCAACCGGGTTCGAGGTGCGAGATCGCCGGGGACGATGGAGCCGGGCAGAGGCCCGGATTCATGAAGCGAACTCTGTCATGGTTGTTTCTCCACTTGGCCAAGCGGTGGTTGGGGTCCGCTATGCCTGGATGTCGTATCCCGACCCAAAATTGAATTTGGTGGGCGAAGCCGGGCTCCCGGTCGCCCCGTTTGAAGCTGAATTGTCATTTTAAGAGCATGAAATTGAAAGGATTAACCGCCGCCGTGCACACACCGATGCACGCCGATTATACCGTGAACTACGAATGTGTGCCGGCCCAGGCCGAGCACCTGGCCAAGGCAGGGGCCAGCGGTGTGTTCGTCACCGGCACAACCGGGGAGTGCCATTCGCTGACCACCGAGGAGCGCTTGAACCTGTTTGCGGCATGGGGTGGGGAGGCTCGTCGCCACGGGTTGAAATTCATCGCACACGTTGGCCACAACAATCTGCCCGACGCCCGGGCCCTGGTTCGTTCGGCGCGCGACAACGGTGCCGACGCCATCTCGGCCATGGCCCCGACGTTTTTCAAGCCGGCCGATGCGGCTGCGCTGTGCGACTGGTTTGTGGAGGTGGTGAAGCCCGCGCCGGATCTGCCGTTTTATTTTTACGACATCCCGACCATGACCGGCGTGACGGTCAACACGGATGAGTTCCTGCAACGTGCCGAGGACAGAATCCCCGGCTTGGCCGGCGTAAAGTACACCAACCCCGACCGCGACCAGTTACGCACCATCCTCAAACGAAACGGCCACATGCATGACATGCTCTTTGGCTGCGATGAGGAACTGCTCGAAGGGCTGGAGATCGGCTGCCGGGGTGCCGTTGGCAGTACCTACAACTTTTCGGCGCTGCTCTATCAAAAGATCATCTCCGCGTTCGACGAGGGCGAGACCGAGTCCGCTCGGCGCAACCAGGAGAGAGCCGCGGAGATGGTGCGCACCATCGCAAAATACGACTACAACCCGGCGGCCAAGGCCGTGATGGCGATGGTCGGCGTGGACTGCGGGCCGGCGCGGCCGCCGTTGCGCGGCTTGTCGCCGGAAACCATCGGCAACCTGAAGCGCGACCTCGAGTCGATCGGCTTCTTTGACTGGGCGCTGAAATAATGGACTTGACTCGTCAACAGCAGTTGCTCGCCGTCTATCGCGACGGCCTGTTGAACGACACACTGCCGTTTTGGTGGCCGCGCTGCGTGGACGAAGAGCACGGAGGCTTTCTGTTGGCACGCGACCGCGACGGCTCACTGCTGGACACCGACAAGGGCATGTGGCAGCAGTGCCGCGCCACCTGGCTGCTGGGCACGCTTTACAACACGGTCGCGCCAAGGGCCGAGTGGCTGGAGTGGGCCAGGCGCGGTCTCGACTTTGTTTCGCGGCACGGCTTCGACGCCGACGGCCGCATGTGGTTTCACGTCACGCGCGACGGCGCGCCGATTCGCAAACGGCGCTATGTCTTTACCGAGACGTTCGCCGCGATTGCATTTGCGGCTCTGGCCAAGGCGACCGGTGAACTTGGCCAAGCGGAGAAGGCGCGCGACTTGTTCCGCTTGGCCAAGCGACACTTCGCAGATCCGTCGCTGACCGAGCCGAAGTTTACCGACACACGCCCGGCCAAGGGCATCGGCGCGCCGATGATCGCAATGGTCACCGCGCAGGAATTGCGGCAAAACCTCGGCGACGAGTCGTTCACGGCCGATGTCGACGCGGCGATCGGGGAGATTCGCCGGGACTTCATGAAGCCGGACATCGAGTGCGTGATGGAAACCGTCGCGCCGGATGGCTCGATCATCGACCACTTCGACGGCCGCACGCTCAATCCCGGTCACGCGATCGAGTGCGCCTGGTTTGTTCTGTGGGAGGCCAAGCGGCGCGGCAATGACCCGGAGTTGATCCGCATGGGCTGCCAGATTCTCGACTGGATGTGGGCGAGGGGATGGGACGACGAGTTCGGCGGGCTGTTTTATTTCCGCGACGTCCACGGCAAGCCGGTGCAGGAGTATTGGCACGACATGAAATTCTGGTGGCCGCACAACGAGGCGATCATCGCCACCCTGCTCGCCTGGTTGTTGACCGGCGATGAAAAATATTCCCGCTGGCACGCGCAGGTTCACGACTGGGCTTACGAACATTTTGCCGACCCGGAGCACGGCGAATGGTACGGCTATCTGCACCGCGACGGCCGCGTCTCCGTCCCGCTCAAGGGGAACCTCTGGAAAGGCCCGTTCCACTTTCCCCGCATGCAGCTTGTCTGCTGGCAGTTGCTCGAGGAGGCGCTTGGGCAGGGGAATCCAGGTCAGGCTCAACCGGTATAGGCAAACCACGAAGCACTTCATCTTTTTACCAACAACCCTTCGTGTCCTTCTTTACTTCGTGGTGAATTGAAAGCCAAGCGCTTGGCCAAGCGCAGCGGGCACAACGGGCTGAAACAATCCCGGATGCTGCCGCTTTGGACGAACTCAACCCGGCCCCTGTCTCGGTTCAACAGCCCGCGCGCCGAGATTTCCGTAACGGTGGTAGTCGTTTGAAAGACTCTGCTCCTCGACGTACCACAATAATTCCAATCGACCTTCAGCGAGCACGGGCGTGTCGGCGATGTAGATGCTGGCTTCGTTTGCGGCTTGGCGAATGGCTTCGGGGACGCGCGATGGCTTGGCGTAACGGAGGCGGTCGAATTTTTTGACGTCGGGTTCGGGGACGACTTGGGCGAAGTCACGCCAGACTTCCGCGCCGGGGCCGGTGATGGAGACTTCGCACCCCACCGAGATGGCGGCACCGATGCGGGCGGCGATTTCGTGTTGGGAGTCGTCCTCGTGCAGGCAGATGCAGAGTCGCTTGATGGGGCGATAGCGGCGGAGATTGTCCTGACCGAGCAATCTCGCGTGATCGTGTTCAGCAGTGAATTCCTTGCGAGCATGGAGGGCGTAGCTGCGGAGAGCAGGCTCCACGGAGGGCACGCGTATAGCGAGGGATTTTAAAATATTATGCGGACTCGCAGGCTCGTCCCTCCAATCAACCGCAATGGAGGGACGAGCCTGCGAGTCCGGGGCTGCGTGTGAATCATTCGACTCTTCAAAATCCATCAATTGCGCCACATAGTTTGGCCCGCCGGCCTTGATGCCGGGGCCGAAGGCGCTGAGGCCCATGCCGCCGAAGGGTTGGCGCAGAACGATGGCGCCGGTGGTGGGGCGGTTGATATATAAATTCCCCGCGCGCACGCGGCTTTGCCAGTGACGCTGCTCGCGCTCGTCGAGCGTCTCGAGGCCGGAGGTGAGGCCGAAGCCAGTTTGGTGGATGAGATCGATGGCCTCGTCGAGGGTGTCGAAACACATCACGCTGAGAACGGGGCCGAAGAGTTCGCGCAGATGCGTGGGTGCGCCGGGGCGGACAGCCCATTTCACGCCGGGGGAAACGAGGCAGGGATTGGCCGCATCGGCGCGCGGCTCGACGAGCCATTCCTCGCCGGGCTCAAGCCGCTCGATGCCCGCCTTCAAATCGTCGGCGGGCGGGCGGATGAGCGGGCCCATCTTGGTGGGCAAATCCCAAACCGAGCCGACGGGCAGGCTCGTCACCGCATCGCGCAGCGCCTCCTTGAAGCGGGCGTCCTCGTACACCTCGCGCTCCAACAGAAGCAGCGAAGTGGCGGAGCATTTCTGCCCGGCATGGCTGAAGGCGCTGTGCAGCACGTGCTTGATGGCCTGATCGCGGTCGGCCATGGCGGTGACAATCGTGGCGTTTTTGCCGCCGGTCTCGGCGAGCAGATTCATCGCCGGCGTGGCGCGCAACATCGCAAAGGCCGTCTCCGTTCCGCCGGTGAGAATGACCACCTCGACCTCCGGGCGCGAAGTAAGGTGTTTGCCCGCCACGCGTCCGGCGCAGGGCACGAGCTGCAGCGCCTCCCGCGGCACGCCCGCGCGCCAGAAGCAGTCGCAAATCAAATGCGCCGGCAGCACGGTGTCGCTCGCGGGCTTGAGGAGGACGGTGTTGCCGGCCGCCAACGCCGCCGCCACGCCGCCGCACGGGATGGCGATGGGGAAATTCCACGGCGACACGACCACCACCACGCCCTTGCCGCGTGCGCGGAGATTCGGCTGGCTGGCAAACTCGGCGGCGGTGCGCGTATAAAACTCAGTGAAATCGATCGCCTCGGATACCTCCGGATCCGCCTCGGCGATGGTCTTGCCGCCGCTGGCCATCGCCGCGCCAATGAGGTCGCCGCGCGCCAACCGCATCTCGTGCGCCGCGCGAAACAGGATGGCGTTGCGTTCGCCGAAACTCATCGACCGCCAGCCAGCGGGATCGGCTGCGGCGCAATCGACCGCGCGCGCCAAGTCCTCCGGCGTGGCCTCGCGATGCCGCGCCACCACCGTGCCCGGACGCGAGGGATCGGTGGTTTCCTGCACCGGCCGGTCGGCGCTGACGTTTTCGCCGGCGATGTGCAGTGGGATGTCCGTCACGCGATCGCGCCATTTCGCCACGATGCCCTCAGCCCATTGGCTGTTTTGCGGCAGGGAAAAATCAGTGTCCGGTTCGTTGATGAACTTGCGCCAGTCATCGGGGAGCTTGGGCGCGGCGAAGAGATTCAGCCGAGTCTGCGTGCGGCGCGGCGTGTCGGGCAGGTTTTCCATCAAGCCGATCGAGTCGAGAAATGCCCGTTCCAATTGGGCCCACTCGGGGTCATCGACGCTGACGCGGAAGGCGTGGCGCAGGAAATTTTCCGGGCCGGTGTTTTCGTCCAGGCGGCGAATGAGATAGCCAATGGCGTAAATGAAATTCTCGCGACGACAGGCGGGCGCGTAGAGCAGGATGTCGCGGGCGTGCTCCTCCAGCGCGCGGCGTTGGTGGTTGGCCATGCCCTCGAGCATCTCGAAATGCACCGCGTTGCCCGAGCCGGTCTCGGCGGCAAGCACGAGCGCGTAGGCGATGTCGAAGAGATTATGTGAGCCCACGCCGAGGTGCACGGCGGCGAGATTCTCCGCGCGCATGCCCTCGCGCAACATGCGCTTGAAGTTGGCGTCCGTCTCCGGCTTGGTTTGAAACGGCGCCTGCGGCCAACCGCCGATGGCCGCTTCGAACCGTTCCATCTCCATGTTGGCCCCCTTGACGAGCCGCAGCATGATGGGCGCGCCGCCAGCCGCCACGCGCGCGCGGGCCCAGTCGTTGAGGCGGCGCTGCATCGCGGCGGCATCCGGCAGATACGCCTGCAGCACGATGCCCGCGCGCACGCCTTCCAGCCCCGGCCGCGCGAGCGTGCGCATAAACGCCTCGGCGGTGAGATGCATGTCGCGGTATTCCTCCATGTCGAGGTACACCATTTTTTGCGCGACCGTGCCGTCGGGCCGCTTGAATGTTTGTTCGGCGGACAGCCGGTACAGTGGCTCCAATCGGTCACACAAAACGCCCACGGTGTGCTCGCGGGCGAGCGGGGAAATCTGCGAGTAAATGGTCGAGATTTTGACGGAGATGACTTCAATGTCCGGCAGGCGCAGAGCGTTGAGATAACGCTGCAGCCGGCGCTTGGCCTCATCCTCGCCGAGCAATGCCTCGCCCAGAATATTGATGTTCACACGCAGGCCGGCCTCGCGGCGCCGATGCAGGTGCGGCTCCAGCAACGGGTCTTCCGCCGGCAAAATAACGCGCGCCGATTCGCGCCGCATCTTTTGCTTGGCCAAGGGAAAGGCGATGCCCGCAAAGAGCCGGCCTACAAACGGCAGCACCGCGAGCGCGAGACGGTCGAGCCACGGGAAAAACTGCGGCACACCGCGCGTCTCCAGGATGTGCAGAAACTGATCGATGCCCCGGCGCGCCGACCCCGGCCGAAACGCCTGGTCAGTGAGCTGCGTGAGCGTCACCTTGTCCGCCGGCCGATGCAGCATGCCATCCAGCTCGGCGAGCTGCCGCTGTTCCGCGCCCGTCTGCAACTCGGTGGCGCGCGTTTGCAACTCACGCGCCAGCTCGATGGCGCGCTTGGCCAAGCGCTTGGTTTCGCCTTCTCTATTCAAATTCCAAGCTCAGCTTTCACCGCGGCGAATTGGGTGATGGCGAATTCGAGATCTTCCCGCGTGTGCGCGGCGGAGATTTGGGTGCGGATGCGGGCTTTATCTTGGGGCACGACGG
>JACNJE010000017.1 GCA_014382705.1 Verrucomicrobiota bacterium
AATCCGAGGGTTTTTCCAGGATAAAAACCTAGCGTATATTACATCCTGACGGGAAGTTGTGTCTACTTACTTACGCACTCCTTAGTAACAGTTGGTACAAAGAATGGGGTCACTCCACTATTGGCCGTTGGTACGGATGATAATTCAATTTCCGAAACACTAGTGTAAGGGTAATAATATACATCATCCTCATTCTTGCCTCTCTATTAGGCATTGTGGCCTGGTGGTTTGAAACACGTGGTTCAACGATTAGTAAGTAATCAACCGGAGACTAATCCAGCACTCACGGCACACTTGGGTGGCACTGCGAACACCGCTAATCAACAGATTCGCTCGGTTTCTCTAGCCCGACACCCTCGGCCCGTTCCTCGTCTCGCTGTTGATGGCCGTTAATTATCCAGTTGCCTGAGAGGCCATTTTTTCAGAAAGGGTTATATTTAGGAAAGAGATTCATTTCCGGGGTGTGGTACTGCTCTCCTAAATTAATAAAAAAATATTAAAAAATAACTTCCCTCTGAAACAGTATAAACAACCCTGACATCAATGAATATCAGTGAACATGGTATAACTTTTGGGTGTAACTTTGACCTGCTTTAGTCGTAAGTCATTGATCCAGAAGAATGGTACCCCGGGCGGGACTTGAACCCACAACATTCTGCTTAGAAGGCAGACGCTCTATCCAGTTGAGCTACCGGGGCGGCTTTGGGTTGCGGCCAAGCGCAGAGAGTTGTCATTTGCCTCCCGAAGGTCAAGCGCCGGGAGGGAGGGCGGTTACTCCTCGAAGAACAGCGCCCGGGCGTACTCCGCCGGGGAGAACGGCTGGAGATCGTCCGGCTGTTCGCCCAAGCCGATGAACTTGACCGGTAAATCCAGCTCGTTTTGGATGGCCACCACCATCCCGCCCTTGGAGGTGCCGTCGAGCTTGGTGATGACCAAGCCGGTCAACGGCACCGACTTGTTGAACTCCCGCGCCTGGGTCAGGGCGTTCATCCCGATGGAGGCGTCGATGACGAGCAGGGTTTCGTGCGGTGCGCCGGCGACTTTCTCGCCGATCACCCGGTGCAGTTTCTCGAGTTCCCGCATCAGGTTGTGCTTGGTGTGCAGTCGGCCGGCGGTGTCGATGAACAGATAGTCGCTGCCCCTGCCCAGCGCCGAGGTGGCGGCGTCGTGGGCGATCGAGGCGGGGTCGGCACCGTACTGGCTGCTGACGACGGGGATCTCAAGCCGTTCGCCCCACAGGTTTAACTGCTCGATGGCGGCGGCCCGGAAGGTGTCGCACGCGGCCAGCACCGGCCGGCCGCCGCCGGCCTTCACGCGATGGGCCAGCTTGGCGGCCGTGGTGGTTTTTCCGGCACCATTCACGCCGACCAGCGACACCACGGTCAGCCCGTCGCGCTTGGCCAAGCGCGCGGTGCTGTCACCGAGGCACGACTCGACTTCTGCCTGGGCGACCTCGAGCATGCTGCCGGCTTGGCCTCCGCTGGACTCGTAGCTTTCCCGGACGGCATCCACCACGCGCTCCGTGACGGCGAAGCCCATGTCGGAGGCGAGCAGGACGGCCTCGAGTTCCTCGATGTCATCCCCGGTCAGTTTCGGTGATCGGGTGACAATCCGCCGGATTTCGGTCGATAATTTGGACTGCGTCTTCTTCAGTCCGGAAAAGAATTTTGTAAACAAACCCATGGATGAATCTCAGGCTGCGGTCGTACAGGGGAGGCGGCGTTTCATTTCGTCGAGAATGTCGTACGGGACGCGGACCGTGCCGATCAACGGGTGGCGGCCGCGTGCGGGGCCGTGGCAATCCGAGCCGCCGGTGATCAGCAGGCCAAGGCGGGCGGCCATTTCGCGGTAGCGCTTGGCCGTACTCTTGGGGTGCCTGCTGTGCCAGCACTCAAGGCCGTCGAGCCCGGCCTCGGCCATGCGGGGAATGAGGTGATCGATCTTGTTGAGGCCGGGATGAGCCATGACGGCCAAGCCGCCAGCTTGGTGGATCAGGCGGATGCTTTCCTCGAATGGGGCGTTTTTTTTCGGCACCCAGCCGGGGGCGTTCTTGCGGAGGTAACGGGCAAACGCCTCGTCCATCGTGCTGCAATAGCCGTGCTTCACCAGCGCCCGGGCCACGTGCGGCCTCCCGGGCGCCTTGCAGTTGGCCAAGGTGAAAACCTGCTTGGTGACCAGGGGCACGCCGATCGAGTTGAGTCGGTCGACCAGGCCATGGACGCGGTCGGTGCGGTTCTGTTGGTAACGGATGGTTTCGCGGATCAATTCCTCGTTCCCGGTGTCGAGGAAGTAACCCAGCAGGTGCATCTCGTGCCCCTCGATGTCGGTGGATAGCTCGGTGCCGGGGATAAACTCGATGTCGCGCGCAGCGCACGCCTTGGCCAAGCGCGGACAGCCCTCGAGGGTGTCGTGATCAGTCAGCGCGATGGCGCCCAAGTCCATTCGTTCCGCCTCTTCAGCAACCTGCTCGGGCGTGGAGACACCGTCCGAGAAGTGCGTGTGCAAGTGCAGGTCGATGTACGGCTTGGCCAAGCGATCCTCCCGGTGGGCCCTCAGTCGGCGGACGTTCGCGCCGGGCGCATGAGTCCGCCCTTGACCTTGTCGAGGATGCCGTTGACGAATCGTCCGCTGTTCTCGGTGGAGAATTTCTTGGCGATGTCGATCGCCTCGTTGATGCTGACCACCGGTGGGATGTCGTCGCGGTGCAGCATCTCGTAGATGGCCAGCCGCAGGATGTTGCGATCCACCTTGGCAATGCGTTCAATGTCCCAGTTGCGGGTTTGTTCCCCGATGATGGCGTCGAGTTCGCCGAGTTTCTCGAGGACGCCGCGGATGAGCGGGTCGCCGAAGGCGCGGACTTCGTCATCCTCGGCCGTCGGGGGGGACGGCTCGGGCGGCTGGCCCCAGGTGGCCGGCTGGTGATCCTCGGCGATGGCGGCGCTGGTTTGGGATTTCCAAAAGAGGTCGAGCTCCTCCTCGATGGCCTCGGGAGGATTCATATCGTGCTGAAACAGGAACTGGATGGCCCGTTCACGGGCCAGGCGGCGAAATCGCATCGGGGGGGGAGAGTGACGGAAATCAGGTTGCAGGAAAATGCAAAAGTCAGCCGGAGGCGGAAATTGCTTTCAAATCGGGCCGAACAGCTTCGTACGAGGTGCTGAATTGAAGCACCTTGGGATCCGGCTCAATCCCCCACGACTCGCAGGCGGCGGTGTAAAGGTCGGGCCACCAGTTGTGGTGCCCGGTTTTGCCCTCCTCCCGGTATTGGTTCCAGTCCACCAGCACGCGGGACCAGCAGGCATCGCCGTAATCGACGGCGGCTTTGGGGGTGTCAAAGCCGGGCAGGTACCAGTCACGGCCGATGCGGGCGTGGAGCACCTCGTCGGCCCAGTCGTAATCCTGAAACAGCCCGGACAGGGGGTTGTCCGACTTGAGCGCCACCTCCCACTCGAAACGCTTGCCGGTCTTGTGCATCAGGCCCTGTTCGATGAAGTACAGCACCGCGTGGCGCTCCCTCGGCGAGAGCTGGGCATTGAGGGCCAGTGACCAGGTGTGGTTGACCATGACCTTGGCGGGCCAGTCAATGCCGAGGTTCACGAACCCCACCTCGCCCATCATGGCGTGCCGCGCCTCGTCCCAAAGCTGGCGGGTCATGTCGCGGTAGTAGCCCCACGGCTTGTCCGGCGTCTCGGCGATGATGCTCGACATCATCTCCGGCACGTCGATCTCCCGGAGCCGCTTGTAAAACATCATCAGCGTCTTCGGCTCCGGCTCATATTGCTCGTCGTACAGGAACGCCTCCGCGTTGACGCCCATATTGAACGGGTCGGGGAAGCGCTCGTCCCGCCTCGGTGTGCCGTCGTACCGGTACGGCTTGGCCGAGTGCTGTCGCTCGATCGTTTCCTGCGACGGCTCGGCGGTGCCGTCCAGCGCGCCGGCATTGGCCAGGCAATTGTTCAACAGGCCAAGCCAGCCGCCGGCGGCCCCGCGTTGGGTGGCATCCACCATTGCGTCGAGACTCGCTTGGCCAAGCGCGATCATCTCGCCAATCTCGAGCAGCGCAAACCGGATCGCTCGTACACTCGGATGGTCGGCCAGTGGATTGGTCTCGGCCAAGTGGTGTTGCAGGGCGTCCCGCAGCGCAGGGAGGGCGACCTCGTAAAGCCCGAGCAGCAACTCGGCGGTGACCGGGGTGGCGAGAATCTCGTCGAACAAGATTTCCAGGTGTTCGTCCGGCACGGTCTCGAGGCCAAGCGGCGGCTCGCGCATCTCGCCGACGCGCTGCCGCAGGGCGGTGGCATGCTCGGCGCAATAATGCGCGTGCAGGCTGAAGGCCATCTTCAGCTCGTAAACCGGCTCGGAGGGGATGCGGTTGTTGAACACTTGGTGCAGCCGCCGGAGTGAGTAATGGTACCGTTTCAGGCGCCGGACGCACTCCTCAACGGACAGCCCGGGGCGTTGCGCTTCATCGAACGAGCAGATTCCCGCCAGCGGAGGTGGCTTGCTGGGTGTGTGCTGCGATGTCATGGGCTGGACACTCGGTAAAACTGCTGCCCATCGCCGTTCACGGGGGAGACGATGAACTCGACAACTTTGGGTTCCGTCACGAACTCGTTCGCCTCGAGTTTTTGCCATTTGCCCAAGCCGAGGTCGCTGCTGCCGTGGAGCGAATAGGTGTTTCCGGGCAGGCCAAGGAACCGGATGGACACGAGGCCGTCGCTGGTGCGGCTGACTTCGGTGTACAGGATGTCGCCCGGGGTGCCGCCCGGCACGAGGCTGGCCCGCCAGTTGGCCGGGTCGCGCTCGTTGCCGCTACCGGGAACCAGCTCCAGCGAGGAACCACCGCCGTCCGCCGCGCTTGGCCAAGGTCTCTCGGTGGAGTAATTCACGGCGTAAATGATCTGCCCGTCCGGATCGAGCAGGCGGATTTCCTCGCCAGAGTTGGAGAGGCTGCCGCCGTAGGTGCCAAGGACGGGGGCGTTCGGGTATTTCAGGAGAAACGCCCCCGGGTCGTCGTTGGGGATGAGCAGGCCGGATTCCCATGGGGCCAATGTCTGTTCGTCAAACGTGAACCGGACACCGGAGAGGCTGACGCCGGAGAGCTCCAGTGGGTAGTTGCCGGAGTTTTTCAGCTCGATAAACTCGAAAGTTTTTCCGTCGGTTGGGTTGTACATCAACTCCGTGATCTTGAGGGCCGCCGTCGGTGAAATGACGATCGAGGCCGTGGAGGGGGCGCTCCAGACATCCCCGGTTTTTGCGCGCACGGTGATGGTGGAGGTTTTCTCGACGGCGACCGGGATGCCGGCGGCATCCATGATCGTGGCCTCGAAGTTGAAGCTCAAGTCCTTGTCATAGCGGGAGCCGCGATGAACCTCCACCGCGAAGATGTTCAACCCGCTTTTGAAGTTGGGCAGGTCAATGAAGTAGGGGAAAAAGATTCGACTGTCCCGGGATGCGTTGCGCTTTTCAGAGTAGCTCGATGAACGGATCGTCCCGACCTTCATGTTGCTGCGGAACAGTTCCTCTCCGTTCAGGTAGACGACCGCGCCGTCATCCCGCAGCAACTTTATGAGCAGCGCCTTGTCGCTCAATTCATCCATCTGGAAGGTTTTCCGGAAGTAGATGGTGGTGTGAAATTTCGTGCTGGGATCGGGGCCGCGATCCACGGCGGTGGCTTCATCCCCGTCCCCATAGCCCAACTCCGCCTTGCCGGTTTTCCAGTCGCTGTCGTCGTAGTCGAGTGTGGTCCATGGTTTTTGGTGCAGGCTGGCGCCGGTGTCGAGGTATTTCCACTCGGCTCCCTTTGCGATAATCGGCTCGGTCTCCACGGTGCCAAGCCGGATGGCACCAGGGTGGATGGCGCCGTCCGCCATCCGCGGGTCGGTGCCGTCCGTGGTGTAGTAAACCTCGTCGCTTTGCGCGCTGACGCCGAGGCTGAAGCCGGGCAGGGCAGCCCCCTCGGTCATGCTCAGCAGGGGCGACGGGATCGAGTCAAACTGGGTGTCCATCCATTGCAGGCGCTGGGAAATCCAGTTCTTCAACTGCTTGATTTCCGTCTGGAAACCGGTCTTCGAGTTGACGAGGCGCCACTTGGTGAAGTTGCGCTGGGCCGCCTCGCCGAGCAGTTCCTCCCATCCGTCGATGATGGTGAAGATGTTTTTTTCGCTCATCACATTGCCGCGCACCTCGCCCCAGCGCTGGGCGTACTGTTCCTTAAATGACTTGTTGCGGATGATGCGCGACCACCAGCCGAAGATATAACTGCCGGACCAGCCGACCGGGTTCGCCGCCCGCCCGTCATCGTCACAGCCCATGGTGCGGTCAAAATCCCATACCGGCCCGTACTCCACGCGCTTGTTGCGGTCCTTGAAAAAATAGGTGCTGAGCCGCAGCCCGTCCGGGTTCTTGGTGAACTCGTTGAGCATGTGATGGTCGATCCACGACAGGGGGTCGATATAGTCGGCGTACTTGGTTCGATGACTCAGGTTCTTGTACAACGTGTTGAAGTGGTTCCGGACATAGCCACTTTGCTTGGCGGTGACATCTTCCTCCTTCGGCTCGACCCATTTGATACTCTGGCCACCCGCACTGAAGCCGGAGTCCCCCGGGTCTGGTCGGCCGATCTTTAACCTATCCCCTCCTGTCAACGCCGGTTCCGTGCTTGCCTCGGGGTTGAACCGAGTGAGGTCCCCCCGGTTCCTGGCCCGCCCTACTTTCGCCACGCACGGCGACACGCCCACCCATGCGGTGCACTGCAGCCCTCCGCACTTGTGGTTGACACCCACCTCGCAAAACCGGGTTCGCACGGCGTAACGCCCAATCTGGTTGCTCAATTCATAAATCAGCGCGTTGCGAATGAGCGCCCGGTCAAAGTTGTATGCGGCGTACAGGATCCAGTCCGATTCCTCCGGAAGACCTAATGGGGTGATGTCCCTGTCCTCGCCGAAATCGTCCCGGGCCTCGATAGTGAACGCCTGCTTGGGGCGTTTTGCGTGCTGGATCCACGAATCTTGATCCCGACTCGGGTTCCCAGCGTGGGGCGATCCATCAGGCTGGTGCGCTTGTCACTGCCGGGTTCGTAAATGGTCATGTAGGCGTTCTTGTACGGGTCGGACGGGATGCTGCCGCCCTTGAAATTCTCGATCACGACCACCGGCAGGTTGGAGGTAAACTGGCGGGCGTTGGAGGCGATTTTCAGGTATTCATGCGTGATGGGCGGTCCGCCAAAGCCGTCCGGGGTGAAGCACCGGGCGGTGATCAACGTGGTGTCGCTGATGCTGATGGCGGTTGCGTACTTCTCAGAGGTCGAGTTGGGCAGCTTCCCGTTGGTGGTGTACCGGATCGTTTCACCCGCCACGCTCGGTTTCAGGGTGATGGAGAGCGAGGAAGTGAAGCTGCCGCCTTCAGTCGAGAAGACAGGCGTGCCCGGCATCGGCGGGGAGGGACTCGAGTTGAGGCGGCCCGGGGTTGGGATGGTCAGGAACTCGTGGTTGCCCGGGTCGGCTTTTTCTGCGGCGCCCCCGATGAGTGTCGGCATCAGAAAGAACTC
>JACNJE010000168.1 GCA_014382705.1 Verrucomicrobiota bacterium
GCATCCTACCCGCAACCCGGCCCTTTGCCCATCCAACCCTATGGGACGTCAGTGGAATCAATCTATGCCTATTTGTAAGTTATTGGAGGCTGGGTGAAAGTGAGAAAGCTAAGGATCAATTAATTAATCTGTTGAGCCGACATTCCGAGTCATTTCCAAAGGCAAATTTTGCTAAGTTATTTTACTTAATGGGCGAGAAGGAAGAGGCTTTGCGTTGGTTGACCATGGCATTTGAATACAACGAAACTCAGGTGTTAAGCATAGGGGTTGACCCCAATTACTCTGAGTTTCAATCTGAACCGCAATTCCGCGAGTTGTTCAAAAAAATCAATCACCCCGTTTATGTGGATAAATAAGCCATGAGTGCAGATGTTTTCATAAGTTACGCCGCCAAGGACCGGGAGCGGGTGGCGAAACTGGTCGAGGGGCTGCAGCAGGCCGGGGTGTCGGTGTGGATCGACATGGCCGGGATCGAGGTGGCGGCGATGTGGAGCAAGGAGATCGTCAGCGCCATTCGCGAGTGCAAGGTGCTGCTGCTTTCCATTTCCCCACACTCCACCGAGTCCGAAAATGTGGTCAAGGAACTGGCGCTGGCCAGCGAGCGCAAAAAACCGATCATCCCCATCTACCTCGAGCCTGCCGAGATTCCCGAGACGATGGAGTACCAGTTGGCGGGGATCCAGCGAGTGGAGTTTTTCGAGGGACGGGAGGATTTGGCCATGCGTGCCGTCATCCGCGCCTTGGCCAAGCTGGGCGTGACCGTGGCCGACGAGGCCAGCGCCGCCGCCGCAACAGGAGCCTCAAATATCGCAGCGCACGGCGCGGGCCACTCTTCCGGCAAAGCCGAAACCAAGGGTGAAGCCGCCGTTTGGCTGAAGGTGGCCGCAGCCGTTGTCGGCCTCGCTGTGCTTGGCATGGCTGGGACGCTCTTTTTCGGCAGCAGCCCGGCACCCATGCCGCCGCCGGTCGCGCTTGGCCAAGCGCAAACAAATAGGGTCACGCAAGCCACCCTCGACACCAACCGCGTCGTCGTCCTGCCGTTCAAGGTCATCGGCGGCGCGCAAGATTCAGCGGACCTCGGCTACGGACTCGTCTCCACGCTCACCAGCAAACTGCAGCCGCTGCAAAGCCTCGTCGTCATCGCCAAGGAATCAGCCCGCAAGTTCAAGGACAGCGAACAGTCGCCGCGGGAGATTGGCCAAGCGCTTGGCGCGGGGACGATCGTGACGGGCGAAATTCAAACGAGCGGTGACAAAATCCAGGTGAACATCCAGCTCATCGACGCCAACACCGAGGCCCTCGGCTGGGGCAGCATCTTTACCAAGACGAAAGAGGAATTCCTCGACCTCCAAAACGAGATCGCCACCAAACTCGCCAGCGAATTGAAGGGCGGCCTCGACGCCGCCGAATCTCAGCAACTCGCCCAAAAAGCCACAGAGAACGCCGATGCCCAAGCCGAATACCAAGCCGGTCGCCGCGAATGGAACAAGCGCAGCAAGCAGGGCTTCGACAACGCCATCAATCATTTTGAACGCGCCATCGATTTGGATCCCAATTACGCGGAACCTTACGTTGGCTTGGCAGATACCTACGGGCTGTTGCCAATCTACAATTTCGCAGAACCGAAAGAGGCGATGCCCAAGGCCAAAACTTATGCCGAGGAAGCCATAAAATTAAACCCAAAACTGGCCAGCGCCTATATTTCCATCGCATGGGTGCAACACATGTATGAATACGCTTGGGCTGGAGCAGAGGCCAACTACAGAAAAGGCATTCAGCTAAACCCAAACTATGCCACCGGCCACCAATGGTTTGGAATACTGCTATACTCGACAGGCAAGGCGGAGTTGGCATTCGATATTTTGTCCAAGGCAACGGAACTGGATCCGAATTCGAAAATCATCAAATGCGAACTCGCATACTGTAGTTGGATGCTTAACAAAACCGATCTTGCTATCGAAGCGGTCAATGAAGCGTTGGCCATTGATCCCATGTTTCGTTATGCCTTGGATATAAAGTATATACAATTGGCAGATGGCGACTTGGAATCTGCATTAACCTTAGCTAGCCAAGCTCGAAAAAAATATCCAAACCAACCCGGTTATTTGCAAATTTTGTTCGAACTAAACTGGCGGTCAAATAACCGGGAAAAAGCATTACGTTATTTTGTTGAATTACTGGATTTACATAAAGACGCCATTCAAAAAACGGTAGTCGCGAGATTGTATTTAACTATGGATGAGCCAGAAAGTGCCTATCGTTGGCTTAAACAAGCCATTGATAATCGAGAACCACTTGTAACTCACATTGCAAGTGAACCGATATTCCAAAAGTTTCATTCTGATTCGCGATTCCGTGAAATGTTCAAACAGATCGATCATCCATTGTTTGTGAATAAGCCATGAACTCCGAGGTTTTCATTAGTTACGCATCGAAGGATCGGGATCGGATTCTGGACTTGGTGGATCGGTTGGATTCGGCGGGAGTGCCGGTGTGGATCGACCAGATGAGCATCGAGGGGGCGACGATGTGGAGCCAGGAGATCGTCGCGGCCATCCGCAACTGCAAAGTACTCATCCTCGCAATTTCCGAAAACTCAGCCGACTCGGAAAACGTGGTGAAGGAGGTCGCGCTGGCCTCGGAGGGGCGCAAACGCATCCTGCCGGTTTACCTCGAGCAGGCCGAGATCCCGGAATCGATGGCGTACCAACTTGCGGGCATCCAGCGGGTGGAGTTTTTCGAGAGACAGGAGGATGCCGGACAACGGTCAGTGATCCGCGCCTTGGCCAAGCTGGGGGTGACGGTGAGCGAGGAGGCCAGCACGGCCGCCGCCGGGGTGCCCAAGCGATCCAGCCACGGCGCAAGCCACGCCACCGCAGGCCAAGCGCCGAAGGGCGAGGGAGCCGTTTGGGTGAAGATCGCCGCAGCGGTGGGCGGATTGGCGCTGGTGGCGGCCGGTGTGTTCTTTATGGGCGGCAGCGGCAGCGAACCGACCCAGCCGCTTGGCCAAACGGGGACAGATGCGGTGGAACAAACCAAGCCGTTGGCCAAGCCGATGATGCTGGACACGAACCGCGTCGTCGTGCTGCCATTCAAGACCATCGGCACCTCGGGCGAGACGGCCGACTTGGGCTACGGCTTGGTCTCCACGCTGACCAGCAAGCTGCAGCCGCTGCAAAGCCTCGTCGTCATCGCCAAGGAATCAGCCCGCAAGTTCAAGGACAGCGAACAGTCGCCGCGGGAGATTGGCCAAGCGCTTGGCGCGGGGACGATCGTGACGGGCGAAATTCAAACGAGCGGTGACAAAATCCAGGTGAACATCCAGCTCATCGACGCCAACACCGAGGCCCTCGGCTGGGGCAGCACCTTCACCAAAACGAAGGACGCGTTTTTGGATTTGCAAAATGAGATCGCTACAAAGCTCGCCAGCGAGTTGAAGGGAGGTCTCGATGCTGCCGAGGCGAAGCAACTCGCCCAAAAAGCCACGGAGAACGCCGAGGCCCAAGCCGAATACCAAGCCGGCCGTCGCGAATGGAACAAACGCAGCAAGCAGGGTTTCGACAACGCCATCAAGCATTTCGAAAAAGCCATCGAACTCGACCCCACCTACGCCGACCCGTACGCGGGCTTGGGGGACACTTATGGCCTGTTGCCGATTTACAATTTCGCCAAACCAAAAGACGCCATGCCCAAGGCCAAGGCCTATGCCGAAAATGCCATAGAAAAAAATCCAAACTTAGCCAGCGCTTATACATCGATTGCTTGGGTTCAGGATAACTATGACTATGATTGGACTGGGGCGGAAGCGAATTATAAAAAAGGTATTGAGTTAAACCCGAATTACGCCACCGGTAATCATTGGTATGGTATTTTTCTTGATAATATAGGGAGAACCGAAGATGGCGTTCAAAAAATAAAAAAAGCCGAACAGCTCGAACCCACCTCTAAAATCATTAAACTTAGCCTAGCAATGTCAAGTTGGCAGGCAGGTCAAGTTGATTTCGCCAGAATAAAGATGGAAGAAGTTCTCGCCATCGATCCCTATTTTCCAATGGCCCTTGAAACTAAATATAGCAGAATTCAGACGGGTACAGAAACAGCCATCGAACGTTTGACTGAAGCTCTTCAAGTGTACCCCGACCAACCCAGACTGCGGAAAACTCTGTTTGAAGTTCATTGGAGAAATGGAGACCGTGAGGCAGCCAAGGATCAATTGATCGAATTACTCGACAGCTACCACGACTCTCTCGGCAAAACTCTTTTTGCTGAAATTTATTTTTTGATGGGTAAAACAGATCACGCCTACCGATGGTTGGAAAAGGGATTTGAAAACCGTGATTCCACCGTACCGGGTTATGCTGATGACCGGAAATTTTCAGAATTACGAAAACAACCCCGCTTCCGCGAGTTGTACAAAAAAATCAACCATCCATTGTATGTGGATTAGTTCACGATCGTTTTTCCAGCTATGAAAACCAAATCCATCCTACTCGGCTTGGCGCTTGGCCAAGCGCTTGGCTTGTCGGCGTTGGCCGATGACTGGCCGCAGTGGCTCGGACCCAAGCGTGACGGGGTGTGGCGTGAAAGCGGCATCCTCAAAAACTTTCCCGAGGGCGGACCAAAGGTGAATTGGCGCGTGCCAATCGGCGGCGGCTACGCCGGGCCGGCCGTGGCCAAGGGGAAAGTTTATGTGACGGATCGGCAACTGGCCAAGGATGCGACCAACCCGGACAATCAATTCGCCCGGGGGCACATTCCCGGCTTGGAGCGGGTGATTTGTCTCGACGAAAAAACCGGCCGCCAGCTCTGGATGCACCAGTACGACTGCGGCTACACGGTCAGTTACCCGGCCGGGCCGCGGACAACCCCGACGGTGGATGGCGACCGCGTTTACACGCTCGGTGCGGAGGGCAACCTTCTCTGCCTAAACGCCGACTCCGGCAGGGTGCTTTGGCAGACGGATTTTAAGGCGGAGTACGGTGTCAAGACGCCGGTCTGGGGCTTTGCCGCGCATCCGCTCGTTCGCGGCGGGCATTTGATCTGCCTCGCCCGAGGCGACGGCTCGACGGTGGTTTGCTACGACAAACTGAGCGGCAAGGAAATCTGGCGAAGCCTCACCGCCAAGGAGCCGGGTTATTGCCCGCCGACGCTGATCCATGCCGGCGGTGTGGAGCAATTGATCATCTGGCATCCGGAGTCGCTGAACGCACTTAACCCGGACACCGGCGAGGTTTACTGGTCGGAGCCGTTTCGGGTGCGTTCCGGACTGTCGATCCCCACCCCGCGCCAGCTTGGCAACCAGTTGTTCATCACTGCGTTTTACAACGGGTCGATGATGATGAATCTCGACCCGGACAAACCAGCGGCCACGCTGGCGTGGAAGAGCAAGCGCGCCAGCGAAAAAAACACGGAAAAGCTGCACAGCATCATGCCGACGCCTTTTTTTGAGGACGGCCACATTTACGGCGTTTGCAGTTACGGACAGTTGCGCTGCCTGCGGGCCGACACCGGCGAGCGGGTCTGGGAAGACCTCACGGCCACCCGCGGCGGTGTTGAGGCGCGCTGGGCCAACGCCTTTCTCGTGAAGCATGAAGACCGGTTTTTCCTGTTCAACGAGCTGGGCAACTTGCTCATCGCCAGGTTGTCACCGAAAGGTTACGAGGAACTGGACAAAGCACACCTGATCGAGCCGACGGGACGCGCCGCCGGCCGGGATGTGGTCTGGTCGCACCCGGCGTTCGCCAACCGGAACGTGCTCGTGCGAAACGACAAGGAAATCGCCTCGTTTTCGCTGGCGGAATAATCGAAGAAGCCAAGCGCCCTAGCCAAGGTCAGGCGAGGTGGACGCGGCGGTTGCCGCTGTCGATGAAGCCAATCTCCCAGGCGTTCATTTTCCGTGCGCGGATGGAGCGCAGCACGCGGGCCGACTCCTCGCCGCGGACGATCACCACCATGCCGATGCCCATGTTGAAGACCTGGTGCATCTCGGCGTCGGAAACGTTCCCCTTGGCCTGCAGCAGATCATAAATCGGCAGGACGTCCCAGGTGCCGCGCATCACCACGGCGTCGCAGTCGGCCGGCAGTACGCGCGGGATGTTGTCGACAAACCCGCCGCCGGTGATGTGCACGAAGCCCTTGACGCCCCACGAGCGACGCGTGCCGGGGTTGAATTTCTTGAGCAGCTTCTGCACGAGCGGCCCGTAGCTGACGTGCACCTTGAGCAACTCGTTTGCCGCGCTGATGCCGAGGCCGGGGAGGCGGCTCGACGGCTTGAGTTTCATCTTGTCGAACAGGATGTTGCGGGCGAGCGAGTAGCCGTTGGTGTGCAGGCCGGAGGCGGCGATGCCGATCAGCTTGTCGCCGGGGCGAATGGTGCGGCCGTCGAGGATGCGGCTTTTCTCGACCACGCCGACGATGGTGCCGCTGACGTCGTATTCGCCGGGCTGATAAAAGCTGGGCATCTGCGCCGTCTCGCCGCCGACGAGGGAGCAGTTGTTTTCGCGGCAGCCGATGGCGAAGCCCCGGATGATGTCGCTGAACGCTTTTTTCTGCAGCTTGCCGGTGCCGATGTAGTCGAGGAAGAACAGCGGCTCGGCGCCGATGACGGCGATGTCGTTGACGCAATGGTTGACGAGATCCTGCCCGATGGTGTCGTGGCGCTTGGCGGCGAAGGCAACCTTCAGCTTGGTGCCGACGCCGTCGACGCTCGAGACGAGCACGGGGGTCTTGAATTTGCGCGTGTTGAGCGCGAACAACCCGCCGAAGCCGCCGACTTGCCCGAGCACCTCGGGGCGCTGGGTCGAGGCGAGCAGGGCGGGGAGATCGTCCTTGAGCCGGTTGCTGACCGCGAGGTCCACCCCGGCAGAGGCGTATGCGGATCGTTTGGCCATTAATAAAGCAAGTCAGTCAAACCCACCCAGTCCCGTGGTTGGCCGGCTTTCTCCCTCTCCCCGACCCTCTCCCGCTGGGAGAGGGAGCTTGGCCAAGCGTGGCCGGGAGGGGCGAGTTCCACCTCGCCCCCAATAATCCTGTCCATCCTGTCCATCCATGTTCCTTTCAGTCTAACCCACCCAGTCTCGTGGTTGGCCGGCTTTCTCCCTCTCCCCAACCCTCTCCCGCTGGGAGAGGGAGCTTGGCCAAGCGCGGCCGAGTTGGTTCCTTCTCCCTGTGGGAGAAGGTGGCCGCAGGCCGGATGAGGGTAAAAACCTGATGGGGCTTTGCAATGGTTACTGCCTGGTTTCCGGAACCCCACACATTACTCCGTCGCCTTGGCGCGGGCTTCCTCGGCAGGGCTGTCGTTCGGTGCGGGGCTCTCCTCGGCAGCCGGCGGGGATACCTCCTCCGCAGCGTCCGTCTCCGGCGGCTCGGCCGACTCGGCCGACTCGGTCCGCGCAGCCGCTGGGCCCAGCGCCTGACTCGGCCCGGGAGCACGTTCGGGCGCGGCGCCGCCCGCGGACGCCCGGGGCCCGGGTGGCGCTGGTTCGTCTGCCCCCTGC